>JBKJKT010000201.1:0-7048 GCA_046597415.1 Ramlibacter sp. | reverse complement strand
GATGACCTCGGTCGGCTCCACCAACTTCGATGTTCGATCCTTCCGCCTGAACGACGAGGCCAACCTCAATGTCTACGATCGTGCTTTTGCAGCACGCCAGACGCAGGTGTTCGAAGAGGACCTGAAGAAGTCGCGTCGCATCACGTTCGAAGCCTGGAAGAGCCGTCCTCTCAGCGAAAAGGCCTACGAACACTTACTGGCGCTTTTCGGTTCGCTCTTGTGACCGGGGCGCGGTCCTCCTTCGCTGCGCGGCGTGGGGTTCCTACGGTACCCGCCGCCTGACTCCTACAGTTTTGAATTGGGCCGAGGCTCATGCTGGACCCAAGGCAAAAAAGGAGACAGTCATGGCGAACCAGGACAACTCGAACAACGACAGCCCGAAAGACAGGGCGTCCGGCAAAGAAAGTACCCGCAAGATGGGCCTTCTCAGTGCCGAGCAGCCGGATCTGGTTGCGCCCACGGGCGCCAACAAAGGCGACCATGGCGCCGCAGACGACAAGCCGATGGCGGGCGGCGCGATCAACCTCGATGACGACGACCTGACGCACCCTCGCGGCAAGACAACCGCATCGGGCGGCACCTGGCAGGCCCAAGGCGGCGATAGCGGAAGACTCGGCGCCCCAGCCGAGATACTTTCGAATAGGAACGGCCCGAGCGATTCGGCCACTAAGAAAAACTAGAACTGAAAGGGAGGGCAGCAACATGGTTTACGCACTCTTTTCCCTTGGCGTTCTTGCAGCAGTCGGCGCGGTTTACAGCGCGGCGATCGGCTACCTCTGGTTCCGCCAGGAGCGATTGCTCTTTGAACCGGTGGCGCTGCCCCCTGAACAGGCTCTCACCACAGATTCAGATGTTCACGAAAGCTGGATAGACGTACCCGGCGCGCGACTTTCTGCAGCGCACCTGAAGCTTCACAATCCTCGCGGCGTCGTGTTTTTCCTTCACGGCAACTCCGGCAACCTGCTCGATTGCGTCACTGAGCTCGATGCTTTCCGTGAGGTCAACTTCGACGTTGTGATGTTCGACTACCGGGGCTACGGCAAGAGCAGCGGTTGCATTGCGAGCGAAGATCAGTTGCGCTCAGACGTGCGCACCGTGTGGGACGCGTTTGCCTCGCAGTATGAAGGAAAGCCGGTCGTCATCTCGGGCCAGTCGCTCGGAACCGCTTTGGCCGCAGGCCTTGCAGCGGAGTTGTGCGAAGCCGGGAAGGCACCCGCACTGACTTATCTGGTGTCGCCCTACAGCAGCATGAGCCAGTTGGCCGATGAACTCTATCCCTGGGTCCCGCGCAAGGTGCTCCGTTACCCGTTGCACACCGCCAAGCATGCCGCTCTCCTGTCCGGCAAGTTGATTCTCATCCACGGCGACAGGGACGAACTCATTGGCATCCACCACAGCCACGCCCTTCGTACTGCTGCACCTGCAGCGCAGTTTCTCTGCGTTGAAGGAGCGGGGCACGGAGATGTGCACAAGTTCCCGAGCTTTCGCAAGGCCCTGTTCGGCGCGCTAGCAGTGCTCTGATCAAAAGCGCAGGCGAGCAGGACGCGGCATTGGCCCACACCGCGGAGCCGCGTCTGGCGTAACAATCACCTCAATGGAATTTGCCTGGTGGTCGGTCATCGTCGGTTTGCTGCTGATCCTCATGGCGCTCAGCGGCACAGTGCTTTCGCGGCTCCCGCTCTCGACTGCAATGCTGTATCTGGTGGTGGGCATCGCAGTGAGCCCGTGGGGAATCGGTCTGCTCAAGGCCGACGTGATCAGGCACAAAGTCCTGCTGGAGCACCTCACCGAGATCATCGTTCTCATTTCGCTATTCACCGCCGGTCTCAAGCTCAGTCCGGGCCTGCGCGACAGACGCTGGCTTTTGCCGTTGCGGCTCGCGATCGGGTCGATGGTCATCACCGTGCTGCTCATCGCGGCGGTCGCGTACTTCTTCCTGGACCTTCCACTGGGCGCGTGCATCCTGCTCGGCGGAATTCTTGCGCCGACCGATCCGGTGCTCGCATCGGATGTCCAGGTGAGTGAGCCCGGGGATCGAGACCGGGTTCGGTTCGCGCTGACCGGCGAAGGGGGGCTTAATGATGGAACGGCGTTCCCGTTTGTCATGCTGGGACTCGGTCTCTTGGGGCTGCATGAAATCGGGGACTGGGGATGGCGTTGGGTGCTGGTGGACGGCCTTTGGGCGACAGCCTCCGGGCTCACCGTAGGGGCGGTTTTGGGCCTGGCAGTGGGGCGCCTGGTGCTGTACCTTCGCCGGGAGCACAAGGAGGCAGTCGGGCTGGATGATTTCCTGGCCCTGGGCCTCATCGCGCTGGCTTACGGCATCGCAGTCATGGTGCACGGCTACGGTTTCCTTGCGGTGTTCGCGGCGGGCGTGGCACTGCGGCATCTGGAGCGATCCGAAAGCGGCGGAGAGATCAGCGACCTCGCCGTGCAGCAGGCGAAATTGAGCGCCGACCGGGATGCGGCCGATGCGGTCGCGGTCGACAGGAAGCACGCTCCGGCCTTCATGACGAAGGCGGTGCTCGGCTTCAACGAACAGGTCGAGCGGATTGGCGAGCTCGCGATCGTTGTCACCATTGGCGGACTTCTTTGGTCAGTCACCTGGCACAGCGCGGCGTGGTGGTTCGTGCCGGTCTTGCTCTTTCTCGTTCGTCCGGTTGCTGTCGGCCTGGGGCTGGCGCATTCGACGGCCTCCAGTGGGCAACGCTGGCTGATTGGCTGGTTCGGTATTCGAGGCATCGGATCGCTTTATTACCTGATGTACGCAGTCAATCACGGGCTTTCGCCGCTGCTCGCCGAGAAACTCACCGCATTGACGCTCTCTGTTGTTGTCGCATCGATCTTCCTGCATGGTGTTTCGGTGACGCCGATGATGTCTGCCTACGAGCGAGCGCGGAAGCGGCGAAAGCTTTAGCGACCGCTGGGCCATCGGCTCAAGCACAGCGATTGGACACGCGTCTGCGCTTGTCCTACAGGCGTGGCCGTCCCGTTCCGACAGCCTGGTGCCCCAGCTTCCATAAAGTCAGGGTTTGCACTAGCACCACCCCCACACAGGAGTATTTCCCATGAAGTCAACTACCAAATACGCCACCGCCATCCTCGCGGTCACAGCAGCACTATCTCTCGGCGCCTGCAGCAAGCGTGCCGATCCGCCAACGCCCTCGACGTCGTCCACCACCACGGACACCGTTCCTGCCACGTCTACCAGCTCGACTGGCTCAACCGGTAGTTCCAGCACTTCTGGCACGGCTTCTACCGGCATGAGCGGATCGACGACCGGAACGACCAGCACTGATTCGTCCACGAGCGGCACGACCCCCGGCAGCACGACCTCCATGGGCGGCCCAGGCACCAGCACCACTACCACCACCCCTGGCAGCGACGCCAGTGGCTCGTTGGGTACGCCGGGTGTGACGGGTTCGATGAGCGGCACGACCACGACCACACGCTAACTTCTTCCGTCAGGTCCGTCGACGGGCCGTGTCGGGAACTAAAAGGCGGTCTCCCCTCGCGGGGTGACCGCTTATTTACTTTTCAACCGGTCGCCTGGGGTCGCTGCACCACTCGCTCCAGCTACCCGCGTAAAGCGCAGGGGGTGGATAGCCGGCGATTTCCATTGCGAGGAGGTTAGGCACGGCGCTCACGCCGCTGCCGCAGTGATGCACAACCAGGGATGGGTCGCGTCCGGCAAGCAGTTGCTCGAACTCGGACTTCAACTGCGCCGCCGGCTTGAAGCGGCCATCGGCTGCGATGTTAAGGCTGAACGGTCGATTGAGTGCGCCGGGGATGTGGCCCGCAACAGGATCGAGCGGCTCGACTTCACCCCTGTAACGCGGGGCCGCACGCGCATCGATGATGGTCTGGCTGGAAGATGCGAGGCCTTGCTCGACGTCCGACGTGACGACGAGCTTGCGCAGCGGCGGTGCGAGCCTGAAGTTGGACTGGAAGTGCGCCGGTTCCTCGGCATCGGTCACCGCGCCTCCCGCAGCTTGCCAGGCCTGCAGGCCGCCGTCGAGCACCGCCACGGCCTCGTGACCTGCCCACTTGAGCATCCACCACAGGCGCCCGCAATAATTGGCTCCGTTGCGGTCATAAACGACTGCTTGCATGTCATTCGCAAAACCTACGCTCGACAGCCATATTGCAAAAGTTTCGCGACTCGGCAGTGGATGCCGTCCGCCCGACGCGGCGTCCGCGCTCGGAACAACATTTCCTTGCTCATCCAGCGTCCCCTGGTCGCTCAGCGCGGTGTCAAGGTTTGCATACACCGCGCCAGGAATGTGCGCCTTCTCGAACTGCTCCTGCCCCGAGGCGGGGCTCATCAGGTCGAAGGTGCAGTCGAACACCATATGAGGCTTGGCGCTGTGGTGCAGCGCCTGGAGCTCTTCAGCAGTAATGAGGGTGGTATTCATAAGGCAAATTATCAATGGTCGTCAGCGGGTGCGTGCGGCGCCGTACGTGCTCGTAACACTGTTGCACCAATTCCACTGGCAATGATCAGTCCCATTCCGGCCCAGCCGAGCGGGGTGATGTGGTCGCCGAAAAGCGTCAGGCTGAAAATCGCGCCGAATACAAGCCCGGAGTACTGCAGGCTCACGACCACCAGCGTCGCGCCGTGGTTGTACGCGCGAGTGATGCATAGCTGACCCAGGGTCGCGAGCGTTGCCATGGGCACAAGCCACACGGCCTTGCTCCAGTCCCAGGCGGATACGCCTTCGACCAGCATGCCGAGCAGGCCGCCTGCCGCTGAACCCACGGCAAAATAAAACACCGTACGGGTTTCTGGCTCGCCCACCTTGCCCAGTGCCATGACCTGCATGTAGGCGAACGCGGCTGTGAGCCCCGACAGCAAGCCGATCAGGCCCGCAAAAAGCTGGTTCTGGTCGATGGTGGGACGCAGCATCAGCACGACGCCCGCGAAGCCTGCAAGCACGGTGATGACAAGCGGTCCCTGGCTGAGCGGCACTTTGGAGCCTTCGCGTGGATTCCACGCAAGCAGCGCCCCGCCAACGAGAAAAACCGCGACCCACACGCTGCTCATGTAGTTGAGCGTCATGGCTGTTGCCAGCGGCAGGTAGCTAATCGCGTAGAACCACATGCCCAGCGAGATCACGCCGACCATGCTGCGCCAGGCGTGCATGCTGCCGTAGCGCGTTGCGAGACTGACGCCTTGGTGCCTGGCCAGCATCCAGAGCAGCACGATGCCGATCGCGCCTCGCCAGAACACCAGCTCCGAGCTGTTGAAACCGCTGGAAGCAAACTTCACGCACACGGCCATCGTGGCGAAGAAGAACGACCCCAGCACCATCCACAGGGCCTGCATCAGTGCTCCATGCGGGCGTGCACTGCTGGCAGGAACCTCACCGACGGAAACACCGCCGGCATCAGGCTACAAGGCGAGGTCGATCAAAGTCCAGGCGGCCGCGATACCACTCGTGGAAGTGCTGCATGCCGTCTTCCATCGGGCTCTGGTAGGGCCCGATCTCGTTGTCGCCGCGCTGCATGAGGGCCTTGCGCCCTGCGTCCATGCGAAGTGCGATCTCGTCGTCTTCGACGCAGGTTTCCATGTAGGCGGCCTGCTGGGCTTCGACGAATTCGCGCTCGAACGCCGCGATTTCCTCGGGGTAGTAGAACTCGACCATGTTCATCGTCTTTTGCGGACCTATGGGGTGCAGCGTCGAGACGGTGAGCACATGCGGATACCACTCGACCATGATGTGCGGGTAGTAGGTGAGCCAGATCGCGCCGTACTTGGGCTGCTCGCCATTGCGGTATTGCAGCAGGGCTTTTTCCCAGCGTTCGTACACCGGGCTGCCGGCCTTGCCCAGGCGATTGGCAACGCCCACGGTCTGAACGGAATAGTTGTCCTTGAATTCCCAGCGCAGGTCTTCACAACTGACCATGCTGCCAAGCCCCGGATGGAACGGTCCGACGTGGTAGTCCTCCAGGTAAACCTCGATGAAGGTCTTCCAGTTGTAGTTGCACTCGTGCATCTCGACGCGGTCGAGCACCATGCCGGTGAAATCGAGATCGGCCTTCAAGGCCATGCCGGCGAGGTCTGCCGTAACGTCACGGCCGCCTGATTCGAACAGGAGCCCGTTCCATTCCTGCAACCGGTAGTTGTTGAGGTTGAGGCAGGGGTCTTGCGCAAAGTGCGGAGCGCCCAGCAGCGTGCCGGCAGGCACGCCGTTGGCTCCGCCGCCGCCGCTGTAGGTCCACCGGTGCAGGGGGCACACGATATTGCCGCCCGATGCGCGATTGCCTTCGAGCGAACCGCGGCCTTTGAGAATGACGGCCTGCCGGTGTCTGCAAACGTTCGAAATGAGCTCGAAGCCGGTTGGCGTGCGCAGCAGCGCGCGACCTTCGCCCTCCTGCGGCAGTGCGTAGTAGTCACCGGTGTTGGGAACGCTCAACTGGTGCCCCACATAGCGGGGCCCGCGCTGGAAGACAGCGTCTCGCTCGCGCGCGAACAGCGCCTCATCGAAGTAGCTGGAAACTGGTAGTTGGCTTGCGGCCTGCTGCAGTTGAAGACTTAAATCAGACATGGGTGACCTGACCTAGAGACTCCCCCTATGAAGGGGCAGGGAAGCGCATATCGGTAAGGAATGGCGCGGCGAAGAAAGGCAGTGAAAAAGACCCATGAAAAAACCGGGACGCACCCGGTTTCTAAAGGGAAGGGGATTGTACCCTCCAGGGCTATCTTGGGACGGGTGCCGGTCAATCAAGCGGTACGCGTTATTTTTACAAGGAAACGGCGCGCCTAGAATCGAGGGTTTGCAGTTCCCACTTCCCATGACCCAGGCCCCGTTCACACCCCCCATCAGTTACGAGGCGGCGCTCCAGGAACTCGAGCAACTGGTCGGGCTCATTGAGTCGGGTCAGCTTCCGCTCGAGCAGTTGCTGGCCGGCTACCAGCGCGGCGCTGAACTGCTGGCTTTTTGCCGGGACAGATTGCAGGCGGTCGAGCAGCAGGTCAAGGTGCTGGACGAAGGCGTGCTCAAGCCGTGGACACCCGAGTGAGGCCCGCGTTCGATCTCTCGCACTG
>JBKJKT010000195.1:0-5200 GCA_046597415.1 Ramlibacter sp. | reverse complement strand
ACCTCTTGCGCCGCCCGATCGCGGCAGTGCGTGAATGGACCGGACTCTAGATCTCCAGCAGCTGCTGGCGCGCCCTGCATTCTTTGCAAGGCTGCGTGAGGAGTTGCGTCTGATACCCGCAGACGCCAACCGCGACGGCTCGCCCGCGTGGATGATCCAGGACCCGGTTGTCAACCGTTTCTATCGGATTGGCTGGATGGATTTCGAGATGCTCGCGCGCTGGGAAGAAGGTTCTGCGGCGGCGATCGCACAATCGGTATCTGACGAAACGACGCTGCATGTCGAACCCGAAGATGTCGAGTCGCTAGAGCTGTTCCTGCGCCAGCACGGCCTGCTGCAAGGTCTGCAAGCGGCAGATGTCGATGCGATGCGGGAGCGTTCGCAGGCACAGGTCAGGGGGTTCGGTCAATGGTTGCTCCACAACTACCTGTTCGTGCGCATTCCGCTGGTCCGACCGCAGTACAAGCTTGCCCGCGTGTTGCCCCGCCTGCGCTGGCTCTTTACGCCCGCAATGGTCATGGCGGTGGTCATGGCAAGCGTGCTCGGTCTTGCGCTTGTCGTGCACCAGTGGGATACGTTCCTCAACAGTTTCGTCGATCACCTCACATGGCACGGCGTGGTCGGGTTCACGCTCGCCGTGATTTTCGCCAAGACCCTGCATGAGCTCGGGCACGCTTTGACCGCAACACGTTACGGCGTTCGGGTGGCTCACATGGGTGTGGCGATGGTGGTGATGTTCCCGATGCTCTACACCGACACGAGCGAGAGCTGGAAACTGAGCAATCCGCGCCAGCGACTGGCCATCGCGAGCGCAGGCATTCTGACGGAGCTGGCGCTGGCGGGAGTCGCAACGCTCCTCTGGAGCCTGTGCCCGGATGGTTCGCTGCGCACCGCGCTGTTTTTTCTCGCGACGACCTCCTGGGTGCTGACGCTCGCGATCAATGCCAGCCCCTTCATGCGCTTCGA
This sequence comes from Ramlibacter sp., assembly GCA_046597415.1. Taxonomy (GTDB): domain Bacteria; phylum Pseudomonadota; class Gammaproteobacteria; order Burkholderiales; family Burkholderiaceae_C; genus Ramlibacter. The sequence continues at coordinate 4,234 of JBKJKT010000195.1, read as the reverse complement.
TGGTTACTTCATCCTGTGCGATCTGCTCAATTTTCCGAACCTGCATGAGCGATCCGGCCACTTCGCGCGAACATGGCTTCGACGCACGGTGCTGGGCCTGGCCGTCGCCTGGCCCGAGGCGCTCCCGGCGCAACAACGGCGATGGCTGATTGCCTTCGCGCTGGCTACCTGGGTTTACCGGTTCGTGGTCTTCCTGGGTATCGCGGTCCTGGTCTACCTGTACTTTTTCAAGCTGCTGGGGATCGCGCTGATGGTGGTCGAGGTGGGCTGGTTCATTGTCCGTCCGATCTACGCGGAACTCAAGGAGTGGTGGGCGCAGCGCGAGGGCGTCAGCGCCGCGCGCAAGCTGATCACAGGCCTGGCAGTCCTTCTCCTGCTGCTGGTACTACTGGTTCCCTGGCATACCGGCGTGCAGGGCACAGGCGTCGTGCGCGCCGCCAGGCAGCATCTGGTGTTCTCACCCAAGGCCGGCGAGGTCAAGGCCATGCCTGCACGAACGCAGGTGGCCGAAGGCGAACTGCTTTTTGCACTGGCCGCGCCGGATCTGCGCAGCGGTGTGAACCGCGCGCAGGCCCTGGCCAACGCGCGCGCCCAGGAATTGCTGGGCCTTGCGGGCATCAAGGACGGCGAGGAGCGCCGCGCCATCCTCGAATCGGAACGCGAGCGCTTCATTGCCGAAGCCACGGTGTTTAGCGGCGAGCAGTCGCGCATGCAGCTGATCGCACCATTTGCCGGCGAGGTGGCTGACATTGATCCGCATGTGAAACCCGGCGTATGGGTTCAGCCCCGGCAACCGCTTGCCGTGCTGATCGACTCCAGCCAGTGGAACGCCGAAATTTTCGTGACTGAGAAAGACGTGGCGCGCATCCGGCCCGGCGACAGCGCCAAGGTCTACGTTGGCTTACGCGCGATCAAGGGCAAGGTGCTTCAGGTGGACCCATCGCGCACCGTGGCGCTTGCGTACCCGATGCTCGACGCGACGTCGGGTGGACCCATCGTCACTTTGCCGCGTAGCGATGAACGCAATGGTGAGCGGGTGGTGCGAGATGGCCTGTACCGTGTTCGCATTGCGCTGGATGAAGCGCCGCCGCGGCGGCAGATGATGCTGTGTACGGCGTCCATTTCTGGATCGCCCCAGTCACTGCTAGACGGCGTGTTCGATCACGCTGCTTCGGTACTGATTCGCGAAAGTGGGTTCTAGCTTCACCACTGCCCGGACTCGACGCGGATCGCGACTTCGCAGTCGTCGAAGATTTCCAGCTTGGCGATCTTCACCCGCACGCCGACGACGCCTGGCAACTGCATCAGCCGATGCGCCAGCTTGCCGATCAGACTCTCCAGCAGGTTGACGTGCTCGGCGGTGCATTCGTCGATGATGATCTTGCGCACCTTGCGGTAGTCCAGCACGTGGCTGATGTCGTCATCGCGCGGCAACAGAGGCTGCGGTCCGAGGTTGAGTTCAGCATCGACCCGTATCGGCTGCGGCGCTGTTTTCTCGTGATCGAGGATGCCCAGCGCCGCGTCGAAACGCAGGCCTGTGAGGGCGAGAGTCTGTGAGCCAGCCTGGTTCATGGTGGGGCGCTTGCTTTCATCAGTTCACATGAGCGAAAAATCACGATCGAACTTCATGAGGTGCTGGCCGCCATCGACGAGCAGCGTCGTGCCGGTGATTGAAGCAGTTTCCAGCGCGAACTTGACTGTGGCGACGACATCGGTCGCGGTGGACGACTTGCCAAGCGGCGACAGCTTATGCAGCGCCTCGAATTTTTCCTGCGACAGCATGTGGCTGGTGATTGTCAGGCCGGGTGCGACCCCGACCACGCGAACATGCGGCGCGAGCGCGATGGCAAGCATTGTGCTGGCCGCTTCCAGTGCTGCCTTTGACATCGTGTAGCTCACGAAGTCGGGGTTCTGGTTCCACAGCTTCTGGTCGAGCATGTTGACCACGACGGCGCTGGCTGCCGGTCCGTTTCGAGAGAGCACGTGTTCGTACAGTGCCTGCGCGAGCACGACCGGCGCACCGGCGTTGCTGCGCATGTGCGCCGAGAGGGCTTCGTAGCTGAAGGTTGCGAATCCGTCGTGCTCGAACATGGATGCGTTGTTCACCACGGCATCCAGCACGCCGAAATGCGCAATCACCTTTGGCACAAGCTCCCGTGCCTGCTTCTCGTCATCAAGGTCCGCCTGGAAGGACTCGACAGATGCTGCGTCTGCGGCAACTCGTCGCGCATCAGCGACGGTCGCCGCTGCCTCGTCGGGGGACCCGCGATAGTGCACCGCCACTCGCCAACCCGCAGCCGCCAGCGACAACACGACTTCGCGGCCCAGCCGTCTGGCAGAGCCGGTAACGAGCACGCATCGGGGTAGAGATTCGCACATTCGGGGACAATCGTTGAGTGACTTCGCAAGCAAACAGTTTAACGACCGCCCTGGATGCGCTGGTGGAAACCGCGATGGGCCGCGCCGGCGGATGGCTACCGTTCGATCGCTTCATGGCGCTTGCGCTCTACGCCCCGGGTCTGGGCTACTACGCCAACAACACCCGCAAATTCGGCTTGATGCCGGAGTCGGGCAGCGATTTTGTGACGGCCCCGGAGATGAGCCCCCTGTTCGGACAGGCATTGGCAACGCAGGTGCTGGACGCGATGCAGGCCACCGGTGTCAGCGAGGTCTGGGAATTCGGCGCTGGCTCGGGCGCCCTGGCGGTCCAGTTGCTAGAGGCGCTCGGGGACAAGGTCAGCCAGTACACGATTGTCGAGTTGTCATCCTCGCTTCGTGAGCGGCAGCAGGCGAAGCTCGCGGCGTTCGGTTCCAGGGTTCGCTGGGTCAGTGAATTGCCCGAGCAGATGGAAGGCGTCGTTGTCGGTAACGAAGTGCTCGATGCCATGCCGGTGAAACTCATTGCGCGAGTTTCCGGCGAGTGGTTCGAGCGGGGCGTTGGAAGGGCACAAGGTTCATTCAGGTTCATCGACCGCCCCACAGCACTGCGACCACCGACAGAAATCGAGGGCACGCACGACTACCTCACCGAAATCCACCCGCAGGCGGAGGCTTTCATCCGCACCCTGGGTGATCGTCTGGTGCAAGGCGCGGCGTTCTTCATCGACTACGGATTTTCCGAGCGCGAGTACTACCACCCGCAGCGCCACATGGGCACGCTGATGTGCCACAAGGGCCACATGGCGGACGCCAACCCGCTGCTTGAACTCGGCATGAAGGACATGACCGCGCATGTGAACTTCACCGAGCTCGCAGTCGCAGCCGGTGACTCGGGCCTGCAGACGCTGGGCTACACGACGCAGGCCCGATTCCTCATCAATTGCGGGATCGTCCCTTTGCTCGCGCAAGCACCGCTCGCGGAGCGCATCGCGGGACAGCGGCTCATCACCGAGCACGAGATGGGTGAGCTTTTCAAGGTCATCGGTTTCCATCGCGGCGAGTTCTGGGATGCCGTAGGGTTTCAAGAGGGCGATCGCACCCATACGCTTTGAGCAACCCGTAAACTCACCTGATGATTCGCTGGATCATCGTTATCTTCCTGGCATTGATGCTCATCAACTGGTTCAGCCCGTTGCTGCAGCGCATGGGCTTTGGAAAGTTGCCCGGTGACTTCCGCTTCAAGCTGTTCGGGCGCGACTGGTTCATTCCCCTCACAACGACAATCCTGCTGAGCCTCGTGGCCGGCCTGATTTCCAAGGCGCTTTGATGAAAGCCTGCATCGACATCGGTGGCACGAAGGTTGCTGTCAGCCTCAATCGCGGGGATGGTCTCGAACTTCTCGTTCGGCGCAGCGAGCCGACGGCCAAGACCGGCAGCAGCGACGCCCTTTCGCAGCAGGTGATTCGCATGGCCGACGAGGCCTGCGCCGAAATGGGCGTGGCGCCAATCGATGTCACGAGCGCGGGGGTGGCGTCATGCGGCCCCTTCATCAGGCGCGACGGCCTGCTCGAGCTTGCAGCGCCCAATATCTGTGGAGGGGTGGGCGGCTCTGCCCGCGGCTTGCCCAACACCTGGGAAACTGCTGAGCTTGAAGCTCCCCTGCGCAATCGATTCAGCGATGTCCGAATCGAAAACGACTGCATCGGCGCCCTGGAGGCGGAGCGGCGCTGGGGCGCGTTGAAAGGTTTCAATCACTGCGCCTACGTCACCTGGAGCACGGGTATCGGCATGGGGCTGTGTGTCGATGGTCATGTGCTCAGAGGCAAGAACGGCAATGCCGGGCATGGCGGCCACA
>JBKJKT010000039.1:0-2887 GCA_046597415.1 Ramlibacter sp. | reverse complement strand
CCTGCGCAGACGAATCAGCCTCGGAGAGGATCCTGCCGGCCTGAAATTTGCCGGCTTCTTCAAACAATACAAACATGGGCGAATTGTCCCATGCAGGGCAGACCTGGCTTACGCCAGTCCGAGGAACGCAAACACCGCGTCGATGTGGTCGGCGAAATCCGAGATCGCGTGATCGCTTCCTTCCAGCAGGCGGATGCGTGACCCCGGATAGCGGGCGGTCATTTCACGCCAATCCAGAAGCTCGTCCCCCTTGGAAATGACGGCCAGCACTTTGGCCGGGTCCGGGGATCCACCGGATTCCAGCACACGTAACTCATCCACGTAGCGCGGCTCGAACACGAAATGCTCGTTTGGGTCGTGCCAGGCACTCTGCTCGCCGATATACCCTGCCAGATCACGCGCGGGGTGAACCGCTGGATTGAGGACGACCGCCTGGCAGTCCAGTTCCGCAGCAACGCAGGTCGCATAGAACCCGCCCAGCGATGAACCGATGACCGCCATCGATTCGCGCGGCCACCTGGCAACGCCGCCCCTCAGCAATTGCATGGCCGCAGCAGGCGAGGGCGGAAGCTGCGGGCACCACCAGGTCACATATGGATTGGTTGCGTGCATTCGTGCGGCGACCATCCGCGCCTTCGTGGACTGGGGCGAAGACCGGAATCCGTGCAGGTAGAGCAGGTGGGTTGTGTTCATGCGCAGGGATAATCGTGCCATGTCCGCCGCTTTCGACAAACCCTCCCGGTTGAACCGCCTGTCCCCGATGGTGAGCGGGTTCGACATTCCGCTTGCCATTGCGGTGTGCCTGCTGGCTGCGGCTGGCATGGTCACGATGTACTCATCAGGGTTTGATCACGGCACGCGCTTTGTCGATCATGGCCGCAACATGCTGCTCGCCGGTTTCATCATGTTCGTGGTTGCCCAGGTCCCGCCGCAGCGCCTGCAGAGCTTCGCCGTGCCGCTCTACATGGCAGGCGTGGCCCTGCTGATTGCGGTTGCCATTTTCGGCATCACCAAAAAAGGAGCCAAGCGCTGGATCAATCTCGGCATCGTCATCCAGCCCAGCGAGATTCTCAAAATCGCCATGCCGCTGATGCTGGCGTGGTGGTTTCAAAAGCGCGAGGGCCAGATGCGACCCCTTGACTTCCTGGTGGCGGGCGCATTGCTGATCGTACCCGTCGGGCTCATCATGAAGCAGCCCGATCTGGGAACGTCGATCCTGGTGCTGGTGGCGGGTTTTTCGGTGATCTTCTTTGCCGGGCTGTCCTGGAAACTGATCGTGCCACCGTTGTTGATCGGCGTGACAGCTGCGGTGCTGCTCGTGCTCTTTGAGCCGGTTTTGTGTGCCGAAGGTTATCGATGGGCGATCCTGCACGACTATCAGCAGCAGCGCATCTGCACCTTGCTGAACCCGGGCAAGGACCCATTGGGCAAGGGCTTTCACATCATCCAGGGCATGATTGCGATTGGCTCCGGAGGCTTGCTCGGAAAGGGTTTCATGCAGGGCACGCAGACGCACCTTGAATTCATTCCCGAGCGCACCACCGATTTCATCTTCGCGGCCTATTCCGAGGAGTTCGGCCTGGTCGGCAACCTGTGCCTGCTGGCTGGTTTTCTGTTTCTGGTGCTTCGAGGATTGGCGATTGCCCTGGAGGCGTCGACCGTGTTCTCGCGGTTGCTGGCGGGCGCGATCACCATGATTTTCTTCACGTATGCATTCGTGAACATGGGCATGGTGAGTGGCATCTTGCCTGTGGTCGGCGTGCCGCTGCCCTTCATCAGCTACGGGGGCACCGCGATGGTGACGCTCGGGGCAGGTCTGGGCATCCTCATGTCCATCGCCAAGGCGAAGCGGCTGGTGCAGTCATAGACAAAAGCGCAACTCCATGAAAAACGTCGCGATCGTCGGTGTGGGCAACATGGGCGGCGCGATGGCGCGGCGACTGCTCGATGCTCAATGGCCTGTGCGGGTATGCGATATCGACGATGGCAAGGTCGCTGCGCTGCAGGCCCTGGGGGCGACCGGATGCAGCGACCCACAGCAGGCGTCCTGCGAATGCGGCTTGTTGATTGTCTGCGTGGTTGATGCGGCCCAGACCGCAGATGTGCTCTTCGGCTCGCATGGCGCGGCGGCAGTGATGCAGCCCGGCCAGGCAGTCATGCTCTGTCCCACGATCTCCCCCGTCGACACACAGGACTTCTCGGGCCGCCTGGTCGCGCGCGGGCTTGGCGCTATCGACGCACCGATGTCGGGGGGGCCGGCCCGGGCGCGCGACGGCACGATGAGCCTGATGGTCGCGTGCAGCAACGCCACGTTCGAGGCGCATCGCGATGTGATCGAAGCGCTGTCTGGAAAGGTGTTTCGTATCAGCGAAAAGCCCGGCGACGGGGCGCGCACCAAGCTGGTGAACAACCTGCTCGCAGGTATCAATCTCGCAGGCGCTGCCGAAGTGATGGCGATGGCGCAGCGCATGGGGCTGCCCCTGGACCGCACGCTCGATGTGATCGAGCAATCGAGCGGCCAGAGCTGGATCGGCTCAGACCGCATGCGCCGTGCGATTGCCGGGGACTACGAGCCGCGCGCCCATGTGAGCCTGCTGCAAAAGGACACGCGGCTGGCTGTTGAAGCGGCGAGCGAGGCCGGCTTCGAAGGGCCGCTGGGCGCCGTCGCCCGGGATGTGTTCGAGCGCGCTGCCCGCGCAGGCTTGTCCGGACTGGACGACGCAGCTTTGTTCAAGCTGTTCACGCAGGTGAGGTAGAAGAAGTGGGGATGGTTACAGTCCTCATCGAAAGATGTTGAGGAGCGATTTGGGCTGGATTACCTTGCAATGAAGAGTTGGAAATGAAAAAGGTGACGATTGGGCTGGGCGACGAAGACGACTTTTTCGAG
>JBKJKT010000013.1:0-8764 GCA_046597415.1 Ramlibacter sp. | reverse complement strand
TCGCCCTTTTCGGCTTTCACGAAAGCTGCGGCTTCTTCATTGGGATTCAGGCTGGGGTCGGCAAACAGTTTGTCGGCCAGCGGCTCGATGCCGAACTCCCGCGCGATCTGGCCTTTGGTCCGGCGCTTGGGTTTGTACGGCAGGTACAGATCTTCGACTTCCTGCTTGGTCGGGGCAGCCTCGATGGCGGCGCGCAACGCGGGCGTCAGCTTGCCCTGCTCTTCAATGCTCTTGAGCACCACTTCACGGCGCTGTTCGAGTTCGCGAATATAGGCAAGCCTCGCTTCCAGTTCACGCAGGTGTATATCGTCCAGACCGTTGGTCGCCTCCTTGCGATAGCGCGCGATGAAAGGGACGGTGGCACCGCCATCGAGCAGGTCGATCGCCGCCTGCACTTGCTGTTCCTGAACCTTGAGTTCGGCGGCGATCTGCCGGGTGATCTTTTGCATGCTGAAACTGTTCAATCCGCGAATCTCGAGAGGGTGCACATTGCACGAAGGGCGCGAGTTTGCCACACGGACGGACACGGTCTCGGCGCATTCGCTGACACAAGCTGGACTGTGGCCTGCCGAGAATGTTTGGAAGCCATGCACCAAGGAGAAAAGCATATGCGCGGACGTCTCATTCTCATCATTGTCTTGAGCGCAATCGCGTTCGGATTCGCAGGCCTCAACTGGAGCGAGGTGACACGCACAACGCCCTTGAGCTTCGGCATTCTGGTGACAGATGGCTCTGTCGGCTTGGTGCTATTGACCCTGCTGGCGATTACGCTGATCAGTTTCCTCATCTCCAGCGGCGCGCAGGAAACCCGTCACCAGATCGACTACGGCAAGACCCAGCGCGCCCTGCAGGCCCAGCGCGACTTGGCGGACAACGCCGAAACGTCCCGCTATACAGAGCTGCAAAAGCAGCTAGACGCACATCTGCGCGACAACCGACAGCGCGATTCCATTGCGGCAACCGAGTTCGAGAAGGTGATGGCGACCAACCAGCGTGAAGTGCGCTCACAGCTCGAAGCAATGAGCCAGTTGCTTGGAACGCGTCTTCGCGAAATCGAAAACCGGATCGACGGACGCCTGACGAACGGCGCGCCTGGTGTTAATCAGCGTGTGACTGCCCCCGGCCAGGTTGTCAATCATCAGGGTGTGAATCAGGGCGTGATCGTCCCCGACAACTATGACCCGGAGCCAACTCGGCCGGATATCAAGCTGTAAGGCGCTCAGGCGCTCAGGCGCTCAGGGCGCATAGGGCGAGGGGAATCCCGTCTCAGCCCGTAGCCTCCACCGCGCGCAGCACGTATCCCACACGCGGGAAATGCACGTGCACGGCGCCCGTGAGCGGCCCCTCGCGGCGTAGCGTGTAGTGCGTGCGGGTCGCCGCCATCAATGTGCCTTCAGTCGGCTCCGGGCCGAACGACTCGGCGGTGATCGTGACGCGCGAACCCAGCGCAATGCCGTGATCGTCCTGAAAACCGCTGTCGGTGAGGAGGTTTGCGCCGGGCGGCAAGGGCTCTGATTTCTCCGCGACCGTGATCGCGCTTTGGGAATCGAACTTCTCCAGTCGGCCATGACCGATGGCTGCGATGCGATCCATCCACTCCAAAACGGCCGGTGTCGCATTCAGGATGTCAGCCAGCGGTTTGACCTGCACCCGCGTGTACCAGAGTGCGTGATATGCGGCGAAGTCGGCCACGCACGGTTCGATGCCGAACAGGAAGTCGTGTTCCTCGGCCATGTGCGCAATACGACGCAGGTACGAGCGATAAGCCGATGTCGCATCGCCAGCGCGCAAGCGGGTCATGTTGGCGCTCATCGCCTTGCGGTCCTCGCCGAATGCCTTGCCGACTTCCGGCGGTGCACTGCCAAAGACATGTGCGGCACCCCTGGGTTGCAGGTTGTACGCCATTGCCGCCCAGAACAGCGTGGTGTCGGCCCACTGCGCAAACACTCGCGATACACCCTTGAGATGCGGCGGATAGAGCGGCGGCTCGGGTTGCACGTGTTCGAGCACATCGCAGATCAGTGCACTGTCGCAGTAAATGTCGGCGCCGACCTGCAGGAAAGGCGTCTTGCGGTAGCCGCCGGTGAGTGTCACCACATCGGGCTTTGGCATGATCGCCGGAATCACCACCGACTTCCATGCCAGCTTCTTGTTGCCCAGTATCAGCCGGATTTTTTCGGAGAAGGGGGAGCGGGGGTAATGATGCAGGATCAAGTCGGTCACTGGGGTGATTGGTGTCACTGGGGTCATGAGGGGTCCTTCGTTCGTGGTTGGATTTTCTTGTGGGTTTAACGCGGCATGGCTCGCGTGATGATGGCGTCGAAATCGGTTGCAGCACCCAGCGTTCCGAAGGCATGCCCCCAGTTACCGCCCAGGCGCGAATCGCAAAAAGCGTTGAAAACTTCTGCCGGAGCGCTCTGGTGGAGCAAGGCCGCCTGAACCGACAGCGCAACATCCTGCGCGAGCCTTCTCGCCTGGATTTCGTCACTCAGCTCCTCGATCCGCAAGGGCAGCGCCGCGAGCATGCGGTCGAAAGCCGGATGAGCGCCTTTGGCCGGAGCGAGTTCGCGCACCAGCGCGGCAGCGACGTCGGCCTTGCGCAGCGCGCGCAGAAGGTCCAGCGCCAGGATGTTGCCCGCGCCTTCCCAGATCGAGTTGAGCGGCATCTCACGGTAGATGCGGGCCATGATGCCCTCGCCGCCCTCCTCCACAAAACCATTGCCGCCCAGGCACTCCATCGCCTCCTGCGCAAAGTGCGAACCGCGCTTGCAGATCCAGAACTTGGCGATCGGGGTCAGCACCCGCGCCATCACGCGCTCATGCTCGTCGCCTGCTCGGTCGAAGGCGCGTGCGAGGCGGATCGACAGTGCGGTGGCCGCTTCTGATTCGAGGGCCAGGTCGGCCAGTACGTTGCGCATCAGCGGTTGATCGAGAAGGCGTTTGCCGAATGCTTCGCGCTGGGCGCAATGATTGAGCGCTATCGACAACGCGTGGCGCATGAGTCCGCTGGTGCCCAGTGCGCAGTCCAGGCGCGTCATGGTGCCCATCTCGAGGATCTGCGGAACGCCCCGGCCTTCTTCCCCTACGAGCCAGGCCGTGGCCGAATGAAACTCGACTTCGGAACTGGCGTTGGCCTTGTTACCGAGCTTGTCTTTCAGGCGCTGGATGTGGATCGCGTTGAGGCTGCCATCGGGCAGGACACGCGGCAGGAAAAAGCAGGAAAGCCCTGCATGGGATTGCGCGAGCACCAGGAACGCATCGCACATCGGCGCGGAGAAGAACCATTTGTGGCCCGTGATGCAAAAGCGCCTGCCCCATGCGTCTTCGCCATCGGGCTGGGCTTCGGTCGTGTTGGCGCGCACATCCGAGCCGCCCTGCTTTTCGGTCATGCCCATGCCCATCGTCAGGCCGGGTTTGTCGCGCCAGAGTTTGAGTTCGCCGTCGTAATCGCGGCTCGCAAGCTTCGGTTCCCAGTCTTTGTAGATCGCCGCATTGCCGCGCAGTGCGGGCGTGACCGCATAGGTCATCGAGATCGGGCAAAGGATCGACGGTTCGAGTTCGGTGAAAAGCATGAAGCCTGCTGCGCGCAGGAGATGGGGATTGCGCTCACCCCCGCCTTCGTCCAGGGGGAGCGGGCGTGAGTGAATCCACGGCGTGCCATGCAACCCCGCCCCGACCGCAGCCTTCATCAGCACGTGATAGCTCGGATGAAACTCCACCTGATCGATGCGCCGCCCGAATCGGTCATGCGTGTGCAGTTGCGGCGTGTGCACATTTGCGAGGCGCGCGTGCGCCTGCATTTCCGTGCTTCCGAGCTTCGCGCCGAGCGCGGAAAGCTCGCCGACATCCAACGCAGGCGCATTGGATTTCAGCGCGTCGCGCAAGGCCCGGTTGCCGTCGAACAGGTTGTAGTCCGCCAGCGGTTGCGGCTGGTTCAGTACTTCGTGCGTGCTTTGCATGCGGCAACTCCTTGGTGGACTTTAGCGCCTAAATAGAACAGCCGGGGGCGCAGCGCGGCCCCCGACCCTGTGGCGCTTATACCTTTGTCGGTAATGCGTTGGCTCGTCGGGCAGTAGCATCGTTCGCTTCCAAAAATGAATTAGGAGGCCGTACATGGCCAGTGTCAGGACCATCGCGCACGGACAGGGTCGCCGCGATTCGAAGACAGACATCGGCCGCAGCCCCGCATCATCTGTACCGGTGAGTGCAAAGAGCGAAAAGGAAAACGTCGTAGGGGCTACCAAGATTTTGGACATTGGGGCGAGTCAGCCTGTAACTGTGTCGAACCGAGCGCTCCTGCCGCTCGCGACGCTTCAAAAAGCGGCGCCGGACGCGCAGCGAAACATCGCCACATTTCTGACCTTGAGAGAAGCGATCTGGCTGATGCTGGTCTCCAAGCAAATTCACTCGGCAATACGGCGAGACCCGTCGCTCAACCTTGATGAGATTATTGGTTCATTCAGTCATCTTTACTCGGGCATTCAAACTACTCAAGCTGAACTCTCGGCAGTCAAGCTGATCCGTCTATCGCCCGAAGAGTCCGTCCTGAAAGTGACCTTGGCGGGGGTGCAATTCAAAGTGTCGAAGCGCTTCGCAACCAAGGCTCGTCAAGAAAAGGAAAAGCAGGAAAAAGCCGAGGCGATCGAAAAAAGTGAGACCCGGAAGTTCAAGCTTATGGCCGAGCTCAATGAACTTGAGGCGCAGGTCGAACCCCTCTGGTTTCACTTCGTTTCGGGGCACATCAAAAGGACGGGTACAGCCGAATATTCTGAGGCAACCGTGCACGAGCAGGCAGCCAAACCGCAGGAAAAGATCCAGTGCAGGCTTCACACCGCTATCAACAATGGTGATCCGGAGCGGGTGCGAACCGAGCTGCACGAATTCCTCAGTGTGCCGACGCAACTAATGCCAAACGCCAAAAAGCTTGCCAAGCTGTGCGAGGTGCCGCAACAAGACACTCTGAAAGTCATTGGCCAACGTTGGTGCGGAACGTTGGAGCTCACGGAACGTCGACAGTACGATGCGATCATGGCCTATGTCGGCGAGGTTGCCGGTTCTAAGTACTTGTCTCCTGGTGAGAAGGCCGAACTTTGCCTTACACGAGAGTCAATCGCGCCAGATCACGACCTTGTGCGGCATGCGATGCGCTGCAGCAATCCGGCGTTCGCGGCATCGATCCTGCTGGGGATTCACGAGTGCAGCGCCGAGCGGGACCACAAGCGCTACTTGCTGGCGGCAATAGCCGCCGCGTGGGACGGCGGGCTCGCAAACTGCATAGACAACATTTGCGACTCGCTGGGGCGCTTCGAGCATCGGTCACCGGAATGGGTCACCGGGAGAATTGCGCGGCTCAAGAGCATGCAGCTGCCGCTTTCAATGGACTTCCTGGCGTAAACGGCAAGGCGGGTCAGAACAATTTGGCCGGAAGTGGAACTACTTGGTACCCCGCGTTACTGAGTGATGAGCACCTCCCGCGCTCGTATCGCTAACCAGCAGCTAGATATGTGAGCTGAGGGCGAAAACAATGCCTCATTGAAAGGTGGAATCATGCCTGCCAAGCTAAGCCCTCAGGGGATGCCAACCCGTCCACCACCACTGACGCCAAAGCAACCACCGACACGGGAGGGGCAGCCGGCGCCCAGCGTAGGCTTTGTACGCAGGGTTTCAATTTCCCCACAACCCCAGAGCGGCACATCGCCGAGATCGGAAATCGCGCCCCCAACAGATGCCGCGTTCGACCGAGCGCAGCAAAGGATTAATGGAATTCTGGCGGCAAAAGGACCTACAAGCGCGTTTCTCAATCTTTCTGGAACAAGTGCCACGATGCGGTTTGCGTCCCGGACCTCCGTAGTCGATGCACGCGACCCGCGACCAACGGGGTCAAATCTGAGCGACCGCGCCCCGCCAGAAGCATCGTCGAGCGGCCCACATGTCACGCCGAATCATTTCTACGACTCGAGTTTGAACCCCGAGCCTCGCCAAGCCGAACCGCTTCCACAAAGTGTGCCGCACGCTAATGAAAGACCGGGTAACGGCGACGCGCCCCCGCCAAAGTCAGCATCGCCCTCCAGGCTTCCGCCGCCTAAGCCTCCGCCCGGAGGCAAGAAGGCGGCGCAAAATCCCGCGTCGCTACCAACGGCGTCAAATCTGAGCCACCCCACCCTGCGAGAAGCATCGTCGAGCGACCGACATGTCACGCCAAATCATTCCTTGCTTCAACAAAGCGTGCCGCACGCCAATGCAAGAAAGGATAAGAGCGGCGCGATCGCGCAGCCCTCCAAGCTCCCGCCGCCTAGACCTCTGGCCGGAGGCAAGCAGGCGGCGCAAAAACCCGCGTCGCTAACTACGCTACTGCCGCCTGTGCCCGAGGCCGGGCACCAGGCTGTTGACTTACAGGAATACGTTCCCCAAGGCCAGGGTGCACAGCCCGGCGAAAACCCTGACTTGCCTGGAGATTTACCGGCAAACCAAGAAGTGTCGAATGCGCTTAACGACATTCCCGCTATGCCCGATCTCGAGCTAGCGCCGTTGCCTCAAATCGCCGCAAACGTGAGCGTTCAAGCCTTGGCCCAACCCGGTTCCGACATGGAAATTTGTCAACTACTTGTTGCGGCGGGCAAAGAGGTTTCGGACGAAGTGAAACACGCGCCGTTGTACCAGCAGCTCAAGTCTCATTTTGAACGCTGGAAACAAGAAGCGGAGCCAGGGCGGGCGTTTCTTGCCGACTTAAGTGCTGCCCAAATGACGGCGGCTTTCTCTGCGTTGCAGCGTCTTTGTTCAACGTTTGAACAACTGCAAAATTATGAGGTGTACCGAATTCCCGTGACGCAAACGGCAGCGCGGGCTGCAGTGATTCAAAATCATAAAGCGCTCATCTACGCAGTTGGTGAACGATTCGTGAATTGCGTCGAGGATGTCGCGGTCGGGGAACTAGGCGATTTGGCTACCGCCCTGAATGCTTGCGAGGATTGGAGGGCGACAGTAGCGCAGAACGAAAAGGTCAACCCGAGTTTTCACGAAGTTGTCAGCCCGAGTTTTCTCTCAACACTCGAGCCCAAGCAAGTGGCGGCGCTTTTCGTCTCGTTTGACAAACTTCAACCCCAATTGCCGTTGGACACGTCCACTTTCCACGGGAAGATAAACGCGCGACTAAACAGTTGTGCCGTAGAAATATCATTGGAAACTTTCTGGTTCTTGACGAAAGCGAGTTCGGCATTGCCGCCTGGCCGTCGAAATGCACTTGATGCGGTTTTCCTCAAGCCTACCCTCACCAGGCAAAACCTCCTGGAGGACTTAATGGCACCACTGTTGAATGGTTGCTACACAGAATCCAGCGGAGAAGTAAAACGAGGCCTCGTGCTTGTCGATCGGTACAGGGCGGCCCTTAGACAATATTGCCCCGCCGACCCACTAGCGTATTTGTCGGCGCATGATTTCCTCGTACAGGTACTCGATACTGGGCGGTTCAAACATCACACGAGAGACATGGTTCGTGTTTTTCGAGGCGAACGACGCGACGCTTCAGGTGCGCCGGGGAAGTTTTTTGAGGCGTGGCATGCCGGTAAAGCCAAATCTGATCCGGACACGATCACCGTTCAAACGCTGGGTCGCGCGGTATTGGCGATACAAACGCATGCGCGGTGGGAGGATCCGTCAGGAGTCGGCGTGATGACGATGAACGGACTGTTTCACGATAAGGCTTGGACACCTGAGACGGAGGACGCAATTCACGCATTGCTCGAAGGTATGCCAAAGATCGGCGACAAGGACCGGGTAAGGTGCACTGATCTTCTGAAGTTTCTCTCTACATTCCAAAAAGTCGCCGACATGAAGCGTATGTGGCAGTGGGAAACGCAGAAGCCAATGGCGGAGCTGGAAGCAATCGCGACGAAGTACGAACTCCGTGATGTTTTTGACCAGTTCGTCTCGTTTGATGTCAACGCCCTTAAATCAGAGTCGTCGTCGAGTCGCCCTGGAGCGTTCTGCGCCACCACCGATTCAGCCCGCTTAAGAGCACAGCAGCTACTCGTCAATTTTGCAAATACGAGGCAGCTCGAAAAAGCGGCAATAAGCCCGACCAAACGGACCGCCAAACGGACGTAATGGCGATCCATATGTAGAGCCGGTTTCCAACTTTCGATGGCGAAACCTTTGGTTAAACCAGCTTCACCAACTGCTTCCCAAAGTTCTTTCCCTTTAGCAACCCCAGGAAGGCTTCAGGCGCAGCCTCGATCCCCTGTGCAACCGACTCGCGCGGGCGCAGCTTGCGTGTGCCGACCAGCGTGCCGAGTTCCTTCAACGCTTCGGGCCAGATTTCCATGTGTTCGCTCACGATGAAGCCCTGGAGCTTCAGGCGATTGGTGAGCAGTAATTGCGGGTACGACATCGGCACGGGCTGTCCGTCGTAGCCCGCGATCATTCCGCACAGTGCTATGCGGCCAAAGGCGTTCATGCGCAGCATCACCGCGTTCATCACCATGCCACCGACGTTTTCAAAGTAGCCATCGATGCCAGCCGGGCAGGCTTCCTTGAGCGCCTTTGAAAGCGACCCTGCATCCTTGTGCTGCTTGTAGTCGACGCAGGCGTCGAAGCCGAGTTCGTCCGTCACATATTTGCACTTGTCCGCGCCACCGGCGATACCCACCACGCGGCAGCCGCGTGCCTTCGCAAGCGCGCCGAACGCGCTGCCGACTGCACCCGAAGCCGCGCTCACCACCACGGTCTCCCCTGCCTTGGGTTCTATGATTTTCACCAGGCCGTACCA
>JBKJKT010000270.1:0-71342 GCA_046597415.1 Ramlibacter sp. | reverse complement strand
CGTCTCGTCGGGGATCGGCTCAGTCAAACTCAGATGCGCAAATGTGCGCAGCGAAGCGATCTCATACAGTGCTTCTTCCATCGCCGGGTCGCTCAGCGCAAACCAGTTCTGCATCAGGTGCACTCGCAGGATCGACTCGAGCGGATAGGGCCTGCGGCCTCGACCGGCCACCGGATAGAACGGCTCGGTCAGCTTGAGCAGCGCCTTCCACGGCACGACCAACTGCATCTCTTCGAGGAAGACTTCCCGGCGTGTCTTTTTCCTCTTGCCGGCGTACTCCGCATCCGCGAAACTGATCTGGTCCATCGTTCACGCTCCTTGTTCATACGATAACGGCTCGAAGGCGTGATCGGTGGACTTGTTCAGAGTTTCCCTAGTTGCAGTGACCTCCAGCTACTGGCGCCTCGACGCCGATGCAGCTTTGCTAGGCCTTCTCCAGCAGCTTCACCATGGCCCACAGGACGCGGTTTGCGGGGGTCGATACGCCCAGCGCCTCGCCGCGCTTCACGACGTGGCCGTTGAGGAAGTCGATCTCCGTAGGCTTGCCGCGCGCGAGGTCTTGCGCGGTTGAGGAATACTGGCCCGGCATCGACTCGACAATCTTGCGCAAGGCGGAATCGACATCGCCCGGCACCGTGACGCCTTCGGCCTTCGCGACCGCGAGGCACTCGTTCACGACATCCCGCATGACCTCCCTCACTCCTGCGCCCTGCACGGTTTCGCCATAGGGCTTCTGTGCAATCGCCGAGATCGCGTTGTAGGCACTGTTGATGATGAGCTTGAGCCAGAGTGCGCCCTGGACGTTGTCGGAGATTTCGGTCGGCACGCCGGCGGCAACCAGTGCCTGCCCGACTTCCTTGCTGCCCTTCATGGGGTCGATCACCAGTTCGCCGCGACCGTGGTGCTTCACATGGCCAGGGCCGGCCATCTCCGTGCCGACGTAGACGACTGCCGCGCCGACGTCGTGGTTCGGCAGGACCATGCGAAGCCGGTCGGCGTTATCGACGCCGTTCTGCAGGCACAGCACGACCGTACCTTTGGCCAGGTACGGCTTGATCTGCTCGCCGGCCGCCTCGGTGTCGGTCGACTTCACGCAGAACAGGACGAGATTTGCGCCCTGCACCGCACTCGCATCGCTGCTGGCGGATACGCGCACCTGCTCGTCAAAAGTCCTGGTTTCCATGCGCAGGCCGCCCTGCCGTACCGCTTCGACGTGCTGCGGCCGTGCGATCAGCGTCACTTCGTGCCCGGCGCGGCCGAGCATGCCACCGAAATAGCACCCGACGGCGCCAGCGCCCATCACGGCGACTTTGAGGGGAGTTGAAGCGGGCATGGGGATCTTTGCACGTGGTGGTCGGTAAGCGCATTCTAGGAACACCATAATCAGCCGATGGCCTATGTGGACTTGTCGCAGGACGGAGCAGAGATGCGGCGCATCTTCGTGTCGCTCGGGCTGGCGCAGCCCGATGAAGAGGTTAGTGCGATCGCGCTGGCAGGCGGGGTGTCGTCGGGCATCTATCGCGTTGACCTCCAAACGGGCAGCTACTGCCTGAAGCAGGCGCTGCCCCGCCTCAAGGTCGCGAAGGAATGGAACGTGCCGGTCGAGCGCGTGTTCTCCGAGATCGACTGGTTGAAGACGGTCCATCGCATCGTGCCGGGCCACGTGCCGCGTGTGCTGGGCCAGGATGACGGCACCAAGAGCTTCGTGATGGAGTTCCTGGGCCCGGAGTTCCGCAATTGGAAATCGGAGATGCTGGCCGGCCATGTCGATACCGGCACGGCGCGCGCTGTCGGCGACATGATGGGCCGCATCCACGCGGCGACCGCCGATGATGCCGAGCTCGCATCCCGGTTCGCAACCGACGACAACTTCTACGCGATCCGCCTCGAGCCGTATCTCGTCGAGACTTCGCGCGTCCACCCTGCCCTTGCAGACAAGCTGCTCGCTACCGTCCGGCGGACGGCCAGCACCAGGCGCGTGCTCGTGCATGGTGACGTGAGCCCCAAGAACATCATGATCGGGCCCGATGGACCGGTGCTGCTCGACGCCGAGTGCGCATGGTTCGGCGACCCGGCGTTCGACATCGGGTTCTGCCTCAATCACTTCCTGCTGAAGTCGGCGCACCTGCCGCAGCGAACGCGCGACTTGATGACGTCGTTGCGCCAGTGGTGCGGCGCGTACTGGCCCCATGTGAACTGGGAGCCGGCTGCAGCGCTGGAATCGCGCGTTACGGTGCTCTTGCCCGGGCTTGCGCTGGCTCGCATCGACGGCAAATCGCCCGTAGAGTACCTGGACGATCCGGGGCGCGACAAGGTGCGCCGCGCGGCCATCGAGCTGCTGCTGCGCCCCCCGGCGACACTCGAGGAAATCGCAATGCGCTGGACGCAGGAATTCGAATCATGAAGATCAGCCAAATCGCGGCCCGCCGCATCTGGGATTCGCGCGGGCGGCCCACGGTCGAGGTCGAAGTGACCAACGAGGATGGGACCATCGGCCTGGGCCTCGCGCCCGCCGGCGCCTCGCGCGGCTCTCGCGAAGCGGTCGAACTTCGCGATGGTGGCGAGCGATTCAAGGGCCTCGATGTGCTTGCTGCGGTGGCGGGCATCGAACGCGAAATCGCACCGGCACTGGTGGGTCGTGTTGTCGCCGAACAGAGCGATATCGACGCGATGCTGATTGCGCTCGACGGCACACCCAACAAGGCGCGGCTGGGCGGGAACGCGTTGGTCGCGACATCGCTCGCTGTATTGCATGCTGCTGCGTCCCACGCCAGGCAACCGCTGTGGCGCTACCTTTCGCAGGGTCGGCCCGTGAACCTGCCCCTGCCGCAAATCCAGATTTTCGGCGGCGGCGCGCATGCAGGCCGTCGGGTTGACGTGCAGGACTTCATGGTGATTGCGACCGGGGCGGGTTCTTTTGCCCAGGCCCTGGAAATGACGGCGGAGGTCTATCGCTGCGCCGGCGAGCTGATGGCCGCACGCGGCACGCTGGCCGGTGTAGCCGATGAGGGCGGCTGGTGGCCGAGCTTCGCCGGCAACGAGGAAGCGCTGGACATGCTCGTCGCGTCGATCGAGAAAGCGGGATTCACGCCGGGCGACGAGGTGTCGATCGCGTTGGACATCGCAGCTTCGGAGTTCGGCCAGGGCGGGCGCTACCGGCTCGCCCTGGACAAGACCGAACTCGATTCGGATGCGCTGTGCGAGCGGCTGGTGCGCTGGACCGAGAAGTACCCGATCGTGTCGATCGAGGACCCGCTGGCCGAGGACGACGAAGCCGGGCTGGTGAAGTTCACGCAAGCCGTGGGCCATCGGGTGCAAGTGGTTGGAGACGACTATCTCGTGACCGATGCGGGGCGCGTCAAGGAGGCTGCCCGCATCGGCGCCTGCAACTGCGCCCTCATCAAACCCAACCAGGCCGGCACGGTGACCGAAACGAAAGCTGCACTCGATGCAGCCAGGGCGGCCGGCTTCGCGACCATCGTGTCCGCGCGCTCCGGCGAAACGGAAGACGTTGCGATCGTTCATCTGGCCACCGGCTGGAATGCCGGGCAGTTGAAGGTCGGTTCATTCGCGCGCTCGGAGCGAATGGCGAAGTGGAACGAAGGCATCCGGCTCGAAACGAGACCGCACGCGCCGGCGGGCTTCGCGGGAAAGGGCGCGCTCAGGCGGCCTTGACGATAGCGAACAATGGGATCGAACATAGCGGCGCTCAGGCGGTCGCTGGCAGCCGCTACCATTCGTCCCATGTCCGCATCCCGTATCCCTGGCCGCCGCTTCCTTCACTCCCCCGGCCCGACGCCGATCCCGGACGCTGTGATGCATGCGATGGCCCAGCAGCCCATGGACTTGGCCGACCCGCGCGTCGACGCGACCATCGCCGCGTGCGAGGACGGCCTCAAGCGGCTGCTGCACACGCGTGAAGCCGATGTCTTCCTCTACGCCGCCAACGGTCATGGCGGCTGGGAATCGGTCATCGAGAACGTCGCGGCCATGGGGGAAACGGTGCTGGTCTGCGGGACGGGCCACTTCAGCGAATCGTGGGCCGTGCAAAGCGAGGCTGTAGGACGACGGGTCGTGCGCACACCTTGGCGCGAGGGCTATCCGATCGATCTTCAGGCACTGGAACAAGCGTTGCGCGAGGACCGGGCCCACGCGATCCGAGCTGTCTTCGTTGTCCATACAGACACCGCCAGCGGCATCACCACTGACCTGGCACCGATCCGACCGCTGCTGGACCGGCTCGGCCACCCCGCGTTGTTTGTCGCCGACGTCGTGGCCTCGCTGGCCGCCTGTCGGTTCGACTTCGATGCACTGGGCGTCGACGTCGCCATCGGCGCGTCGCAGAAAGGCCTGATGTGCCCACCTGGGGTCAGCTTCACGGCTGTCAACGCCCGCGCACTGGCGCACGCGAAAGACGTCATGGCGCCGCGTTTCTACTGGGATTGGGCGCGGCGCAAGAGTGACCTCTCCTACATGAAGTTCTGCGGCACCCCACCGATGAATTTGCTGTACGGGCTGGAGGCGGCACTTGGGCTCTTGTTCGCTGAAGGCCTGCCCGCAGTGTGGGAGCGGCACGCGCTGGTCGCCGGTGCCGTGCATGCCGCGGTCGAAGGTTGGAAAGAAGGTGGCGCCATGGACTTTCTCGCCGTTGATCCTGCAACCCGATCAGTCTCGGTCACCACGATCACCGTGCGGTCGACCATCGACATCCAGGCCCTGCGTACCGTCGCGCGCGAGCGCTACCAGGTTGCGATCGCCGGCGGCCTGGGTCCCATGATGGGTCGCGCGTTCCGCATCGGACACCTTGGCGACTGCAACGTCGCGATGATCCTTGGCGCGATCGCGGGCGTGGAAGCGGCGCTGCGCACGCAGGGCATCCCGGTCGGCCAGGGCGGCGTGCAGCGAGCAGTGGAAGCCGTCGCGTGCGACACGTGAGGCTCAAGCCTTGGGATAGCGATACAGCGCACAGAGCTTGTTGCCGTCCGGATCGCGCAGGTACGCCAGGTGAAGCCTGGCGGCGCCGTTTTCACGGATGCCCGGAGGATCCTCACAGGTGGTGCCGCCGTTGGCGACACCTGCCGCATGCCAGGCTTCGACCTGTTCTGGCGAGCTGCATGCGAACCCGACGGTGCTGCCATTGCCCACTGTCTGAGGCTCGCCATTGATTGGCAGGGATGCACTGAACGATCCGGTCGGCGAGCGCCAGAAGATGCGGTGGCGATCGACAGAGCCTGACGCAAGGCCCAGCGAGCCGAGCACTGCGTCATAGAAACTTTTGGAACGGTCCAGATCGGCGGTACCGACCATGACATGAGAAAACATGGGAACTCCTGCGGTTGGTGATGAAAAGCGAAACCGGACGCTATCGTAAGTGACTACAGTCCTGCGATGACCTACGAACTTCATTACTGGCCCACGATCCAGGGTCGCGGCGAATTTGTGCGGCTTGCGCTTGAGGCGACAGGCACTCCCTATGTCGATGTGGCCCGCAGCGCCGCAGATGCAGGCAAGGGCATCGCCGCAATGCAACGATTCATGGACCTCAAGAGCGCGCGCCAACCGCCCTTCGCCCCGCCCTTTCTGAAGGACGGCGATTTCGTGGTGGGGCAGACGGCAGCCATCCTGCAGTACCTGGCGCCCACCCTCAAGCTGGTCGCACGAAATGAGCAGGCGCGTACCTGGACCTTGCAAATCCAGCTCACGATTGCCGACATGGTGACCGAGGCGCACGACACGCACCACCCCATTGCCAGCAGCCTGCATTACGAAGACCAGCAAGCCGAAGCATTGCGACGCGCAAGCGATTTCTGCAAGGAGCGAATGCCGAAGTTTCTTCGATGGTTCGAACGCGTGCTCGCGCAGAACCCGGCGGGCAACCGCTATCTGGTGGGCAACCGCGTCAGCTATGCGGACCTGTCGCTGTTCCAGCTACTCGAAGGCTTGCGCTATGCATTTCCGATCGCCGCCGAAAAGGCGCTGGTGCGCACGCCGCTGGTCGTCTCGCTGCACCACCGGGTCGCCACGCAGCCGCGTGTCGCGGCTTATCTGAAAAGCGCACGGCGCGTGCCTTTCAGCGAAGAGGGGATTTTCAGGCGCTATCCGGAACTGGATATCGCCTGAAGGCAGGGACGAGCAGATGTTTGTATCGATCGACGCAGGCGAGTGCAGCCCGATGGACGGGGTGTGAGCGAGCGGCTGCTTTCCATGATCCGACCGCCGCCGATGCCGACCATGTGGACAGGGCCGGCTGAAGCACAGACTCAATAATCTCCTGCATCAGGGTCTTTGCGCTCCGGTCGAGCACGCACACGTGTCTCAGTCCGCAGCTCATTCGGCGTGCTCCGAGAACTGCTGCCGGTGTACATCTTCTGCGCAATATCACGAACCTTGTGATGCGTTTCCGCAGACTTGATCATCAGTTCCAAAGTGCCGTTGCCAAAAGTTGCGAGCGCCACTACCAGTTCCGACTCGTTAATGCGTCCACGCCTGAACCAGTTGTCCACCACTGTGGGCGTCAACGTCACACCCTGGGGGTTTGCAATTAGCACGCCCTCAGGCGTCATGCGCCCCTCGACCGTTCCGGTGAGTGCGCGGTTAGCCGCCAATCGAAGCGCCACTGCGATTCGGCCAGCATCGCCCTCGGCCGCTGGCATAACGCTGAGGTTGTAGAGCATGGATGCGATGCCGACCCTGGGCAGTTCGCTCACTCTCGCCTCGATAAGCTTCTCCACCTCTGCCCAGCTGCGTTCGGCAGTACCTGGCGGCGCCACCCCGAGGACTGAAAACCCTTCCACAATTTCTTCGCGTGCCTGACTCAATAGCTTGAAACCCAGGGCACGCTCGGAGTCGACGACCAGTGACCTCGCCAGCATGAGCGTGGCGCTCCTGACATCCCTGGAAATCTTGACTGCAGCTTCGCTGTCATCCGGCGGCGGCCCAGGAATAACTTCTGCGGCAGCCAGGGCGGCCGCTGCGTCGGCCGCTGCTGCATCCCTGCGGTCCAATTCCCCTTGCTCCTTCACCTTGACAACAAACCTCGGAAAGGCATCTCGATTGATCAGGTTACCTACCTCAGCGCGAATCGGTCGAAACAACTCAATCAGCTCTCGCGCCTCGAAGCTCTCGCCTGAAGCCATGGCTGCTTCAATAGGCTGTCGCAACGACGAAGAGACATTGGCCTGCAAGGGCGCACCCTGCACGATGAAATCTCGCACAAGCTCATGCGCCTGGTCCATGGTTGGGTTCTTCGCAAACCCGTTCAGGGCGACGATGATCGTAAAGTTCTCCTCGTTGAACTCCGACTTCAGGTGCTCAAGCAGGTCAGCGACCAGTTTCGGATTAGCGTTCGGCTGCGTGGCTTCCATTGCATGAGTGGGCGTCGCATAGCCACGACCATGCCAGAAATGAAGGGGCCCTGGCTCGCCGATTGCGCCCTGCGAATCGACTGCAACGCTATATGAAAGCGTCACCGGCTGGCGATCGCTCACGGCAATTTCGCCAAGACCGGGCGGCTCGATGACACGAGCCGTAGTGGCTCTGTGCACCTTCATCCTGCAGGTGACGATGGCTCCTCCTTTTCCATCGGTTGAGACCTCATAGCTCACCCGGGCCTGGCCGTCCGGCCGCACCGGCATGCCATTCACCCGCACTGGCGTGTCGGCTGAATCGAGCACATTAAAGATGGGGCCGACACCCCGCATGCCCATAAGCCCAACCAAGGTGCTGTGCAACCTCTCATTCCCGGCGCACAGTGAGCTCAGCCGCTTGTTGCCGGCAGCGAGTGCGGCCTCGCTATCGGCTGGTCGATCCAGGGCGTTGTCGTCAAAAAGCGGTTGCGGGCCGTACTTTCCAGCGTCGAGCACTTCATCGCGCTCGATGAGATAGTCGAACTTGTCTGGTTTGAGTGCGGCATCGGCGCCCACGGGCAAGTCCCGAAACTTCAGGACTTCTGTCTTAAGCCGGGCTTGCGCGCTCTTCGATGCAAGGCCGAACCTGACTATCACATTTTCTCGCGTATCAATGTCGACTCCGTACGACTGAAATGCCTCTCGTACCTCCACAGCCAGGCTGCTGATCGTGAGGCGAGCCCGGGGCGGCGGATCCGGCACAAGGACAGAAAATACGGTTCCCAGCACGTTTCGTAGTTCGCCCAGTTCAGCCGGCAATATCGGGTTTTCCTTGACGCTGGCGGAAAGTTCCACCTCGTGCAGAGCACCTAACAGTTGGCCGAACGCCCTTTCGTTCAGCACTTGGGTCAGCCTGGCCTTTGCTGCTGGATCGAGCTTGCTGATCTGCCTCATCAGCTCACCGTTGAAATCCGTACCCGAGTAGTACTTGCTCTGTTTGCGCTCTGCGACCGCAAGCCTAATTTGGTGTACCGCCGCGGTAAGCTCGGACGGTCCATTGATGCTGGCCAGCGCGTTAATCACAGTCTTGGAGCTAGCCATATGATCCGAAAGGGCCGCCTTCTTCCGCGCTGCCAGCACGGCCTCCAATCCAAAGCGCAGTTCGCCTTTGACTTCCATAGGGATCTGCAGCACCTCCATGGCAGCCGAAAGCTTCTTGAGGTCCGCGTCGTCCAGATTGCGAAAAGCCTGGTCCAGGTGCTGGATTCGCTCCATTGTTTTAAATGAACCTAGGCCCCGACCCTGCACAAACTGCAGAATCGCAAGCGACTGGATGTCCTTGTGCGAGTTGTCGTGATACGTGACGTCCAGTGATCGCAGCAGCTTGAGATCATCGGCCAGCGCTGCAATGCATGTCACGAATTTTCCGGCTTCGCGGATGAAGGCTCTCTCCGCGCTGAAAGGCCACTTACCTACCTCGCTCACGCGCTCTGTGAATTGACGCAGCGCCGCTTTCTGACGCACCTCCAGACACACTTTGGCCAGCGTCACTACTTCATGCCGCAGAGTGGCACCGCCCATGGATTGGCTGGGGGCCCGCGACAATTCGACCAGGTCCCTGGCGGGCAACGTCATGAACAAGCGTTGAATATCCTGCGGTTCGACGCTTTTTTGCAGCACGTGAGTGAGCCCATCCAGAATGACTTCTGAGGCAAGGCGGCCGATGACGTCGCCTCTGGGACCCGCTTGCACCCCCTGGCTCGCCCGTGCTTTGGCGGCCGCGTAGGCCTGGTTGACCAGTTCGGCCTTTTGGTCGCTGCGGTCACTCGAACATCGGATCGCCTCGCAAAGCTGGTCTTGTAGAACAGGCGATAGGGCCGGATTAATGCTGCCCAAGAACTCATCCGCAATCCTGCCCATGAGCTTGGTGAGAAATGGATGGCGCGAATCTCCGAGGGCCTTGATCGCGCCGTGGATGCCCTCGCGCTCGCGCACCGACATGTTCGACAGGAGCGAATCGGCGGCATCCAGCATCTTCTGATCCTGCTCGGCGGGCGTGCCGGGGATCGCTGCGCGCGCACTCGCAACATCCGAATTCACTGATGCCACGTCCCGGCGAAACCCGACGAAAAGATTGCCTACGAGTCTGTGAGGATCGATGACCTCCGCGCGTTTCGGGGTGAATGCGGCCTTTATCCGGTCCGACCTGCCCGGTCGCCTCTCGGGCTCAGGCGCTTTGCCGATGGCCATTTTGAACAGGACTTCTGCCGACGTGCTGGTCCGGGTCAAGCGTGCGGTGGCCTCTGCAAGTTGCTGAAAGTCTTCGGCACACAGTTCGTAATCTCGGGGGTGATCTTGAAAGCCGCTGGGGCCGTTATGGCCGCTGCGGGGGCGTGAATCGAACGGGCGCTCTCCCTTGTGTTCAGACGAGTCACCGGAACTGGAGCGCCGGCGGCCAGGAGGCTCAGCACTCGATGGCCTGGACCCAAGCGGGTCGGTCGCTGTAGAAGCGGCGCCGCCCATAGTGGGTAACCGCTTGGGCAAGGGCTTCAATTCCGAAGATGGGGCGTCCTGTTCGGAACCCACGGGCTGAAGTGCCTTAGCGTTGGAGATACTGGTCCTGATTGGAGCGGCCATGGCGATTCCTGAGTAGATATTCATCCACTGAGTGACGCCCACAGCACCTTGGTTCCAGTAAAGCAGCTGCGATCATCGAATAGGATGCCCGTGCCTGCGGCCGACGAAACAGCGCTCGTAGAGGCGCTTACTCGGCTGTCTGCTCTTCCTGCAGTTCAAGGCGATGCATGCCGGCCCCGCGCGCATTCTCGCCCTAAACGAATGTGATGCAGGGCATGGTAAAAGCTCGGGGACATGAAAATCGAGAATGAGGTGTTCTACAGGGGACCCAAGATTCACCCGCACCTGGGCGAGGCAGCATCCATGCGCCGGTGAAAATCAAGCATGAACCCTGACGCCGAGAAACTCTGGCGCGGTCCGCGCTGGGCGCTTGCAGCCTTGCTGGCGGTGCTGGGCATGCTCGGACCGTTTTCGATCGACACGTACCTTCCTGCGTTCGCAGGCATTGCGAAGGCGCTGAATGCAACGCCGGTCGAGATGCAGCAGACACTTTCCGCCTACCTCTTCGGCTTTGCTTTCATGAATGCATTTCATGGTGCGTTGTCCGACAGTTTCGGCAGGCGGCCGGTCGTCCTGTGGGGCATCGCGGTATTCACGATTGCATCAGCTGGATGCGCCTTGTCGGAAAGCATCGGACAGCTGGTGTTCTTTCGTGCGCTGCAGGGCTTGTCCACCGGTGCGGGCATGGTCGTTTCGCGAGCCGTGATCCGGGACATGTTCCCGCCGTACCAGGCGCAAAAGGTGATGAGCCAGGTGACGATCTATTTCGGCGTCGCGCCCGCAGTTGCACCCATCATCGGCGGCTGGCTCTTCGTCCACCTGGACTGGCACAGCATCTTCTGGTTCCTGACCGGTGTCGGCGTGCTGCTAGGGGTCGCCAACTGGCGGCTGCTGCCCGAGACGCTGCATGAATCCCACAAGCAACCGTTTAACGCCAGCAATCTGATGCAGGGTTACGGGCAGCTCACCTCCGACATGCGGTTCATGCTGCTGGCAGTGGCGTCGGGCATTCCGTTCAACGGCATGTTTCTCTATGTGCTGAGCGCCCCGGCGTTCCTGGGCGATCACCTGGGTCTGCGACCGACGCAGTTCTTCTGGTTCTTCGTGATCACCATCTCGGGAATCATGGGCGGGGCCTTCATCAGTGGGCGGCTGGCGGGCCGCATCACGCCGCGACGGCAGATCCGCATCGGCTTTGCGGTCATGTTTGTCGTGTCGATAGCCAATGTAGCGGCCAACTACTTCCTCAAGGCCCATGCGAGCTGGGCGATGCTGCCCGTTGCGCTGTTCGCGTTCGGCTGGTCGCTGATGGTGCCGGTGGTGACCCTGCTGGTGCTGGACATGTACCCCCAACGCCGCGGCATGGCTTCCTCGCTTCTTTCGGTGATCGGCGCAACGGCCAATGGCGTCGTGGCCGGAGCCATCGCGCCGATGGTCATGCATTCACCTCTGGGCCTGGCGATCACCTCACTTCTGATGATGGGCGTGGGGCTCCTTGCCTGGATGCTGGTTCACCGCCTGTGGCCGGACACAGGACGGACCATGACCGCCGAGAGCTGACGGCCGAGAGCTGACCGCCGATTCGGCGAGGTTTTTTGCGTTCCGTCGGCTGCCGGTGCAGTTCGTCGCACGAAGCGTGACTCGAAAGTGTTCAGTTCGCATAATGCGCTCAGTAAAAACCGGAGGTGATGTGCGACTCGCATTCTTCATAACCCTGATCCTGACTTTGGCCGCTGCCGGTTGCGACCGCGCCAGCAAGGCCGCGGAGAGTTCCGCCCCGCCTCCCACCCTGTTGATTGCGCCGGAAGACGTCGTGACGGTTCGTCCGTTAGCCGTGTCCTCCGGTCCCCTGATTACAGGCACCATCCAGCCCGACCGCAAGGCCGACTTGCGCGCCGAGATATCCGCGGTCGTGCTCGCAGTGCTGAAAGAAAACGGACAGCCGGTGAAGAAAGGCGACTTGCTCGTCCGGCTCGACGACATGGCGATTCGCGACAGCCTGGTGTCGTCGCAGGAGGCCCAGCGGACGGCGACTCAGGCTTTTGAGCAGGCCGAGCGACAGTTTCAGCGGCTCTCCACGCTTCGGGCTTCGGGCATGGTTTCGGCGCAGCAGATGGAAGACGCAGAGATCCGCCGCAATACGACACAAAGCGATCTGTCGGCAGCCGGGGCGCGCGTTGCGCAGGCACGCCAGCAACTGCAGCGCACCGAGTCGCGCGCACCGTTTGACGGACTCGTGAGCGACCGCAAGGTGTCCGCAGGCGATACCGTGCAGATCGGCAGGGAACTGGTGAAGGTGATCGATCCGGCGCACCTGCGCTTCGAGGGCCTTGTTTCGTCCGACGCGCTTTCGAGTGTGAAGCCCGGACAAGCTGTCAATTTCCGCGTCAACGGCTGGGGCGCGCAGGAGTTCAATGGCCGCATCCGTCTGGTCGCTCCTGCGGCCAATCCGACGACAAGGCAGGTCGAAGTGCTGGTCGATATTGAAGGTTCCGTGCCCGCGCGCATGGCAGGTCTCTATGCTGAAGGACGCATCGAAGCCGCATCCAGTGTGGCGTTGATGATTCCTTCGTCGTCGGTTGTGCGTGATGGCGAACGCGCCTTCGCCTGGAAGGTCCAGGGCGCTGCACTGCGCAAGGTCGCCTTGTCGCTGGGTGAGCGCGATGTGCGGCGCGGGGACTTTGCGGTGCAGTCCGGCGTTGCTGATGGCGACCAACTCTTGCGGCATCCGGTCGCAACTCTCAAGGACGGGCAGACGGTGAGCAGCACTGCGCCAGCGGGTGGGTTGGGTGCCTCGAATTCAGCTTCGGCAGCTTCCGCGCCCATCGTTCGCTAGAGGAACGCAGCCATGTTCCTTTCAGACTTCAGCATCAGGCGGCCAGTGGTCACTGTCGTCATCGTGATGGCGCTGATGGCGCTCGGACTGCTTGCTCTCAGCAAGTTGCGAGTCAACGAGATTCCCGATGTGCAGCAACCAGTGCTCGTCGTGAACATCGCCTACCCCGGCGCTTCGCCAGAAACGGTCGAGCGCGAGGTGATCAACCGCATCGAGAAGTCGCTGCAGAGCGTGACGGGCGTGTACGAGATTCGCGCCACCGCCAAGGACAGCAGCGCGCAGTTCGTCATCTTCTTCAATTTCAGGAAGAACATGATCGAGGCGAGTGACGAGGTGCGCAACGCGATTGCTACCGTGCGCTACAAGCTGCCGGTGGAGATGCGCGAACCGGTGCTGATTCGCGTCGATCCGAATTCCAATCCGATCATGAATCTCGCGCTGTCGTCAACGAAGCAGACGCAGGCTGAGATATCGCGCATGGCCGAAGACCATCTCTCGGACCGGCTGCGCGGGATTGAAGGCGTGGCAAGAGTCGAGGTCAACGGGGCGCTCAAACGCGAGCTGTCGATCCTACTGCAGTCCGATCGCATGCGGGCCTACAACGTGGGCATCGGGGACGTCATCGCTGCTGTGCAGGGTGCAAATACGAATGCACCGGTGGGTCGTATCGTCGGGCCGTTGAACGACCAGAGCATCCGGCTCATCGGCCGCATCGAATCGCCTTCGGAGTTCGGGCAGATCATCGTCAAGCGTCAAGGCGAGCGGGTGGTACGGCTCGCGCAGGTCGCGCAAACGGTGGACGGGTTTGCAGAGCGAAACAGCTTCAGCCTGCGCAGTGCTAATCCGAACGTGGGGTTGTACGTGACGCGCGCGCGCGATGCGAGCACAGTCTCGGTCGCCAACGCTGTTCGTTCGGCGGTAGCCGAGATCAACAAGACCCTGCCCGAAGGCACGCGACTGGATGTCACCTATGACGGCGGAACCAGCGCGCAGGACAACCTGAACAACGTGATCCATGCATTGACGCTGGGAGCGGCGCTCACAATCCTGGTCGTGTACGTGTTCCTGAACTCATGGCGTTCCACGCTGATTACGGCGCTGTCACTTCCGACTTCGGCGATAGCGGCTTTCATCGCTGTCTGGCTGTGCGGATTCACGCTGAACTTCATGACGCTGCTGGGCCTGTCGCTAGCTATCGGTGTGCTCATCGACGATGCGATCGTCGTACGGGAAAACATCGTGCGTCACATGGAACGCGGCTCCGATCGAATGACCGCCGCTCGCGCAGGCACCGCCGAAATTGGAATGGCGGTTGCAGCGACCACGTTTTCGATCATCGCGATTTTTATTCCCGTCGCTTTCATGCCCGGGGTTGCCGGGGAATGGTTCCGGCCTTTCGCGCTGACCGTGGCCTGCTCGGTCCTTGTGAGCCTGTTCATTTCGTTCACGCTGGACCCGATGCTGTCGGCGTACTGGGGCGACCCGATCGGCTCCCACCATGCGCCTAATCGCAGCCGCCTCTCCGTCATGCTGCAACGGTTCAACGACTGGTTCGATCGCCAGGCTGACCGATATGGGGACGTCATCGCATGGGCGCTGCATCATCGCCGCTGGATGGCTGTTGCCGCTATCGGAAGTCTGGCGGCGGCAGCCGGCCTGCATGCAGCGTTCGGGGGACAAAGCTTTCTTCCCGTCTCCGATTCAGACGTGATCGCCATCGAGGTGCGCACACCTTCATCGGCAAGCCTGGACTACACACGGCTCAAGGTCGAGAAGGCTGCGGAGCTTGCGCGCACGCTGCCCGAGACGCTCGCCACCAACAGCCGTGTGAATGTCGGCGGCGGACGCGTGTACGTGGACATCGGAAAGACCACAGCGCGCAGCCGCACGTCCCAGAAGATTGCAGTGGACCTGCGCAAGTTGATGGCGCAACTGGTGGGCGCAGAGTATGTCGTGCTGGACGACATGAACAACGGCGCGCGCAAGCCGGTAGAGATCCGTTTTTACGGCACCGATACCCGAACGCTGTTGGACATCACGAACGCGTTCATGGTTCGGATGCGCACGATTCCCGGCGCTGTCGATGTGGGCCTTTCTGAATTGAGCCCGAAGGACGAACTGCGCATCGAAATGAATCGGGGGCTTGCCAGTTCCATGGGAATTTCAGTGAACGACGCAGCGCAGGCGCTTCGTGTCGCATTCGCCGGCGTCGAGGTCGGTGACTGGATCGACCCTGCGGGTCAGGCGCGCGACGTCGCTGTCAGGCTCGATCCGGCGCATCGCGTCGATTCAGAAAACATCGAACGCCTTCCCATCACGGTTCCGGGGACCAACATGGTGGTGCCGCTAAACCAGATCGCCACCGTCAGCATGGGCGTGGGTCCTGCGCAGATCCAGCACCTGAATGGCCGTCGAATGATTGCGGTCTCGGCCAACGCTCAGGGGCGTGCGTCCGGCGATGTGACCAAAGACGCGCTCGCGCTGGCGAAGTCTCTCGACTTTCCTGCCGGGTATGGCGTGGAACTTGGCGGCGCTGGTAAGGATCAGAAAGAAGTCTTTTCCGCCATGCTCACGGCGCTCATCATGGGCGTCGGCTGCATGTACCTGATCCTCGTGATGCAGTTCGGCTCGTTCACCGCGCCGCTGGGGGTCATGGTTTCGCTGCCGTTGTCCCTGATCGGTGTGGTGATTGCGCTGGTCATCACGAGGTCCACCATCAACCTGATGAGTTTCATCGGCATCATCATGCTGATGGGCCTGGTCGCAAAGAACGCAATCTTGCTGCTGGATGCAGCCCGCAAGCGCGAGGCAGAAGGCGAAGACAGGGAAACGGCGCTGATGGCGGCGGGACGAAGCCGGCTGCGCCCGATCCTGATGACGACGTTTGCGCTGATCGCGGGCATGCTGCCAGTGGCAATCGGCATCGGGGAAGGCGGCGATTTTTACCGCCCGATGGCTATTGCAATCATTGGCGGCACGATCACCTCGACGTTTCTTACTTTGCTTGTGGTCCCGGCTTTCTACGACAGCATCGAAATTGCGAGAGATCGCATGCTTGCCAAGTTCCACAGGCGCAGTGGCAGCCACAACGTCGTCGTTGCCTTCGGCCTGACGATCGTCGAGGCGCTTCTGGCACTGACATTGGTTCGCGGGTTGTACCGCGCGGTCGCGACGAAGTTTCCGAGACGCGCTGCCGCATAACCAAATCGAACGAAACGCACGCAAAAAAGGCAGCCCTGAGGCTGCCCTTTTTTGCATAAGGTGATCCGAATGCTTAGTTCGAAGCTTTGTACGGACGCTTTTTGACGTCGCGGGGCACGAACACCTTGCCGCCGCCAGCGGGCTTGGCAAACGAGGGGCTGCGTGGGGCCACGAAATCACCGCGTGCGGCGAAGCTCTCGCCGCGACGCTGGCCGTTGACGAACCCTTCATTGAAACCCGTCTTGCGAGCGTAGCCGTCGTCGTTGCCGCCACGGAAACCACCGCCGCCGCCACCACCGCTGTTGCGCTGGTCAAAGCCGCCACGCGGGCCGCCGAACTTGCGGTCTCGCGAATGGTTTTCACGCGGGCCACGATCGGAGAAATTACCGGCGGGGCGACCTTGCGGCGCACGCTGCTGTGGCTCCAGGCCAGGAATGACTTCCGGCTTGAACTGCTGCTTGCTGTACGACTCGATGTCGAAAATCTTGCGACGATCACGGAACTCGGCGAACGTAACGGCGAGGCCATCGCGACCGGCACGGCCCGTGCGGCCGATGCGGTGGGTGTAATCCTCGGCCTTCATCGGCAAGCCAAAGTTGAACACGTGAGTGATCGTCGGAACGTCAATACCACGAGCGGCAACGTCGGTCGCCACGAGAATCTGCACATGGCCCTGACGCAGTGCCATCAGGCGGCGGTTGCGCAAACCCTGATTGAGAGCGCCATGCAGGGCTACGGCGTCGAAGCCAGCTTGCTGCAGGTCATTCGCGAGGCCGTCGCACTCGATCTGGGTGCTGGCAAACACGATTGCCTGATTGATCGTCGTATCGCGAAGCCAGTGGTCGAGCAGCTTGCGCTTGTGCTGTGCGTTGTCGGCCCAGAACAGAACCTGCTTGATGTTGACGTGCTTGTCTTGCGGCGAATCCACCTGGATCCTGCGCGGTTGACGCATCACGCGCGAGGCGAGCTGCTGGATGCGCGGCGCAAAAGTTGCACTGAACATCATGGTCTGCTTGCGCTCGATCGTGAGCTGGTTTACTTCCGCGAGGTCATCGGCAAAGCCCAGGTCCAGCATGCGATCGCCTTCGTCGACGACCAGGAACTGGACCTTGTCCAACTTGATCTGCATTGAACGCTGCAGGTCGAGCAGTCGGCCCGGTGTCGCAACAACGAGGTCGGCGTTCTGCAAACGCGCGAGCTGGAGCTGGTAAGGCATGCCACCCACCACATTCGCAATGCGCAGTCCGCGGCAATGCCTGACGAGGTCGATGGCGTCGTTGGCGACCTGCTGCGCGAGCTCGCGCGTAGGGCACAAGATCAACGCGCCTGGAGTAGCGGGCTTGAAGTTGCGCGAGCTGGTGGGGTCGAGCCGCTTGGGGCGCTTTGGCGCCGGCTCGCCCTTGGCGAGTGCTTCAGCCGTGAGGCGTTCGAAGTCAGCCTTGGACTTGGCTTCCGCGTCAGCTTGCTGCTTGAGCAGGGTGTGCAACACTGGCAACAGGAACGCAGCGGTCTTGCCGCTACCGGTCTGGCTGGACACCATCAGGTCGATGTAGGCGGCTGCTTCATCGTCTGAAGGCAGGGCCAGGGGAATTGTTTGTTCTTGCACGGTCGTCGGCTGTGTGAAGCCGAGTTCTGCTATTGCCATCATCAGTTCGGGCGCCAGGCCCATCTTGACGAAGCCGTTGGGAACGGGTTGCGCTGCAACTTCGATCGCTTCCACTGCTTGCACAGTGCTGCTGTCGAAGACGGCGGTATCGAGGATTTCGGCAGGCGCAAAGTCGCCCTGCACTTCAAAAGTGTCGGTCATGTATAAGTTCTCACACGAAGCGCATCAGCAAGGTGCCGATGGCGTCGTCAATGGTTAGAAAACATCAACCATCAAACGACTGCAAGGCCTTGGCGACTTCTGCTGTGAAGTCCGGCGCTGGAGGCTTCGATTTGCTGTGATCGAGCCGGTGTGTGAAGGAGGATGCACGTTGGCTGCCTTTTTGCAGCCGAGCCATCGATTATGGCACGTTCAGGGTTTCCCCGCAACAGCGGGGGACGCTTCCGTATTCAGAAACCGCGCCCGGTAGTGAGCGAGCTCATCGATGGATTCATGCACGTCCGCCAATGCCGTGTGCTTTTGCTGTTTTCGAAAGGATGCGTAGACGTCAGGGCGCCAGCGCTTGGCCAGCTCCTTGAGTGTGCTCACGTCAATATTGCGATAGTGAAAGAACGCTTCGAGCCTTGGCATGTACTTCACAAGAAAGCGCCGGTCCTGGCTGATGCTGTTGCCGCACATCGGTGTCGAATTTTTCGGTGCGTACTTCGCAAGGAACTCCAGCACCTGCGCCTCGGCCTGCGCCTCGGTCAGGCAAGACGCCTTCACCTTGTCGATGAGGCCGCTACGTCCATGGGTGCCCTTGTTCCAGGCATCCATCTTGTCGAGTTGCTCGTCGCTCTGGTGGATCACCAGCACGGGCCCCTCGATTCGGGGCGTGAGTTCAGGGCCGGTGACGATCACGGCAATTTCGATGAGGCGATCGGTTTCCGGGTCCAGGCCGGTCATCTCGCAGTCGAGCCAGATCAGGTTCTGGTCGCTTTTCGCGAGTGCGGCGTCTAGTGGCAATTGGGTTTCAGGCATCGTTGCGATTGTCGCGCATGACCTAAACTGGAGGAGATGACTCCTTCGAACTCCTTCACATTTGCCTTCGCCCTTTTTTTGCTGGGCAGCATTGCACTGCGCTTCTGGCTGGCTACACGTCAGATTCGGCATGTGGCTCGCCATCGCTCCATGGTGCCAGCCGCTTTCGCTGACAAGGTCGGCATTGATGCCCACCATAAAGCTGCCGACTACACAGTGGTCAAGACGCGCTTTGCACTCCTCGAACTTGCGTTCGGCTCTGTCGTCCTCCTTGGCTGGACGTTGCTCGGTGGGCTCGACGCGCTCAACCAGTTGCTGATGGAGTGGCTCGGTGCGGGCCTGGCGCAGCAATTGGCTCTCTTTGCCGCTTTTACTGTGATTGGAAGCGTGATCTCGCTGCCCTTCACGCTCTATGAAACCTTTGTCATCGAGCAGCGATTCGGCTTCAACAAGATGACCCTGCGGCTATGGTTGGCAGACCTTCTGAAGTCAACTGCCCTGGGAATTGCAATTGGCGGCCCCCTCCTGGCGCTGGTGCTTTGGGTGATGGGTGCTACCGGCTCCAGCTGGTGGATCTGGGCATGGGCAGTGTGGCTCAGCGTGAGCTTGCTGGCGATGATCGTGTATCCCATGTTCATCGCGCCGCTGTTCAACAAGTTCGAACCGCTTGCAGACGAAGCGCTCAAGATACGCGTGACGAACCTCCTGCAGCGTAGCGGCTTTACCGCCAAGGGTCTGTTCGTGATGGACGGCAGCAAGCGCAGCGCTCATTCCAACGCGTACTTCACCGGTTTTGGCGCCGCCAAGCGCGTCGTGTTCTATGACACGCTGGTTCAGCGGCTTTCATTGGGTGAAATGGATGCGGTGCTGGCGCACGAACTGGGGCACTTGAAGCACAAGCATCTGGTCAAACGTCTGGCGCTGATTTCCGTGGCCGGGTTTGCTGCGTTTGCCTTGCTCGGATTTTTATCGACCCAGCTCTGGTTCTACACGGGCCTGGGGGTGCGGCCCAACCTGCAAGGTCCCAACGATGCGTTAGCGCTGCTTCTCTTCATGCTGGCGCTGCCGGTGTTCTCGTTCCTGATCGGCCCAGTTTTCGCCCAGCTGTCGCGAAAGCACGAATTTGAAGCGGATGCCTATGCTGTTGGTCAGACCAGTGGCGCCGACCTCAGCGCTGCCCTGCTCAAGCTTCACGAAGACAACGCCTCAACGCTCACGCCCGATCCGGTTTACGTCAAGTTCTACTACTCCCATCCGCCCGCCTCGGAGCGGCTTGCACGAATGGCACACGCATGAATACGATGCTCAAGAAAAGAGATTGGTCCCAGCATTCGCGGCGCGCACTCACGGCCACCGAAATTGTGACCCGCCTGGCCGCAGCGCCCGAGTGGAAGCTGACCGGCGACGGCGCTGACGTCGCCGTGGAAAGGACGTTCACGTTCTCCAACTACTACGAGACGATCTCTTTCGTCAACGCACTGGCATTCATTGCGAACGCGCAAGATCATCACCCTGACCTGTCGGTGCACTACAACCGATGCATCGTGCGCTTCAACACGCACGACGTGAAGGGCCTTTCGGCCACCGATTTCGATTGTGCGTTGCTTGTCGACGGGCTCCTGGATGTTTCGGCATGAGGGGCATCCGGCTTGACTGATGCGGCAGGACTACAGAGCGGCCTGGTAGTCGCAAGCCACGGGCGTCACTGCGTGGTCGAGACACCAGAGGGCCAGCGCCTGATCTGCCACCCCCGCGGCAAGAAGAGCGCATCGGTCGTCGGCGATCAGGTGCTGTGGCGCGGGTCACACGACGAGGGGACGATTGAAAAGGTCAAGGAGAGGCGCAACCTCTTCTATCGCCAGGACGAGATTCGCACCAAGTCATTCGCGGCGAACCTGGATCAGGTGCTGATCCTGATTGCCGCTGAGCCGGTGTTTTCCGAGAGCCAGCTGGCGCGCGCGCTGATTGCCGCTGAGGCTGAGGGCATCAAGCCGATCATTGCATTGAACAAGAGCGATCTTGTCGAGCCCTTCGAAAAAGCGTGGGGCCGGCTCCTGCCATATCAGCGCATGCACTACGGCGTCCTGCCGCTGTCGCTGCGACTTTCCAGCGATGTCGATCGCGAGGTTCTTCTGAAACATCTCTCCGGGAAGACGACTCTGGTGCTTGGCCCTTCAGGCGCCGGCAAGAGCACACTCATTAACCTTCTTGCACCCGGCTCACTCGTGCTCACCCAGGAAATTTCGCAGGCCCTTAACTCAGGCAAGCACACGACGACGGCAACCACACTGTATTGGGCGGATAGGGCAATGGGCACGGCACTCATCGATTCGCCAGGTTTTCAGGAGTTTGGGCTCAACCACATCGAGCCCATGCAACTCGCCCACTGCATGCCTGATCTGAAAAGTCATTTGGGCAACTGCAAGTTCTACAACTGCACCCATCTACACGAGCCGGGTTGCGATGTAATCGCTGCAGTAATGCAGAGCGACGATCAGGCCGGGATTACGCCAAACCGATATCGGATCTACCAGGATCTGTTTGCAGAGCTGTCGCAGCCC
The DNA here is from genome assembly GCA_046597415.1 of Ramlibacter sp. Lineage (GTDB taxonomy): Bacteria > Pseudomonadota > Gammaproteobacteria > Burkholderiales > Burkholderiaceae_C > Ramlibacter. Next base: position 50,135 of record JBKJKT010000270.1, on the reverse strand, counting down.
GAGAGGTATTGATGCAACGGGGCGTCAGCCCAGCAAGCGCGCCCCCGTCAGCAGCGCCAGCAGAACCAGCCACAGCACAACCGACCGCCAAACAAGGCCCACGATGCTGCGCAGGTGACCCACTTCCGCCTCGCGTCCCGGCGTGCTTTCGGTGGCGTCTAGTGCCGGGGCCTCATCGGATCGAAACGCATCGACCGGCGCCACAGAGGACTTCAGCGCTTCGCCGCCCAGCCGCACGTTGACGGCACCCGAAGTGGCAGCCAGGATGACGCCGTCGTTGTCATCAGGAAATCGCTGGGCATGGTGGCGCCAGTGGTCGATCGCTTCTTCAAAGCTGCCAACAACAGCGAACGCAATCGCCGTCGTTCGCGCTGGAATCCAGTCGATCGCGGCCCATGCGCGCGACGCAGCAGACTGCAGCACAGCGCTGACCGGCTGGGCCCGGTTGAGGCTTGGATGTCTCCAGTAACGGGCAACAAACTCTCCCATGCGATAAAGCACGGCTCCTGCAGGCCCCAATCCGAATGCGGCAAGCACGGAGAACCACGCCAGCACACCAAAGACATGTCGGTGGGCAGCCAGCACCGAGTACTCGATGACGTGACGGACGATCTCGCTGCGGGGCAATTCGCGCGCATCAACCTGCTGCCACTCGGCCAGCAGTTCCCGGGCTCGCGCCTCATCTCCCGCGTCGAGTGCATCGCGGATGTCGGTGAAGTGATGGCTGAATTGCCTGAATCCGAGCGTCACGTACAGGATTGCAATGCTCCAGAGCACCGCGAATGGCCAGCCAACAAAGAAAATCAGGGCCCAGTGAATTGCAAAGGCCGCAAGCGCCGGCAACAAAACCGCCAGCATCCACGCGATCCAGGCGTGCTGCACAGTGCCCGTGTCGAAATTCCTGCTGACGAAGCGAGCCCACGACCGAAGCGACGCGTGAATGGAATTGTGTCGGGCCAAGGGACGCACCTGCTCAATCAGCAGCGCGAACACGATGGCGAAAAAACTCATGCGGCATTTTCACCCGAAAACGCCCAGCACCCTCAATCACTAAGCGATGAGAAACCGGTAGAGGTTGCGAAGCATGGCTGCGGTTGCCCCCCAGACAAAACGCTCGTTGGTCCCGTCCATGTACGCGATGGAAAACCACTCACGCCTTGCACCGGCCCACTCCAACGCGTGGCGATGGTGGTGGTTGGGGTTCATCAGAAAATCCAGCGGGACCTCGAACGCATCAGCCACTTCGAAAGCGTTGAGCGCGAGGACGTGCTGCGGACTGACGAGGGCGACAACGGGCGTGATGATGAATCGCGTCCCGGTTGTGTAGGTAGGTAGTTGCCCGATCACCTCCACCCAGGCCGAAGTGAGCCCAACTTCTTCTTCTGCCTCACGTAGTGCGGTGTTGATCGCGTCTGAGTCCGTATCGTCCTGCTTGCCGCCGGGAAAGGCGACCTGGCCGGAGTGGGTTGACAGGTGCGTGCTTCGCTCCGTCAGAAGCACCGTAGGCCGTTCCCGCAGCACTATGGGAATAAGCACAGACGCGCGCGCTGTATCGCGCTCCGCGAACTGCCGCTCGGACCAGACCTCGGGCTCCCAATGGGGCGGTGTCATGAATCGAGCCCGAATCGCCGCGGGCTCCAATGCTTCAGCCGAAGGAATTGGCAGATGCGAGTCGATCCCGATCACTGGCACCGATCGGGGATCGAAGTTGGGCAGCTTTGACAGGGGCGTATCCGGCGAAACCGAATCGAGGGCGTTCATGGGAAGGCGATGAAGGAAAAAACCGCCACAAGCACACAGCCAGCGGCGGTTTTTGTCGAGGCGCTCTCGCTTATTTTGCGGCGACGGGTGCAGCGGTTGCGCCGGCAGCAGGCTTGGTGCCGGGCTTGCTGCGTTGGGCCAACTTTTCCTTGATACGGGCCGACTTGCCGCTGCGATCGCGCAGGTAGTACAGCTTGGCACGGCGAACGTCGCCACGACGCTTCACTTCGATGCCGGCGATCAGCGGGCTGTAGGTCTGGAACGTCCGCTCCACGCCTTCACCGCTGGATATCTTGCGCACAGTGAAGCCACTGTTCAGGCCGCGATTGCGCTTGGCAATTACCACGCCTTCGTAGGCCTGAACGCGCTTGCGGGTGCCTTCAACAACGTTCACGCTGACGATGACAGTATCGCCGGGAGAAAACTCAGGAATGACTTTGCCGAGTCTGGCAATTTCTTCCTGTTCCAGGGTCTGGATCAGATTCATGATTTACCTATCTGTGATCGTGTCCGGGCGGTTGAAGAAGATTTGGACGCAACCCGAAAAGGGTGCGTGGAACATACATCGATGTTCCGTTGGATGCCGCGAACAGAGGATCTGGGAAAGCCTTTGATTATAAACAACTTATCGAAAGCCTGGCCAGCGAAGCTTCATCTGCCTGGGATAGCCTTCCGGCCTCACGTGCCAGCCGTATCAGATCCGGTCGATACTTCAACGTGACCTCCAGGCGACGGTCCCTGCGCCAGCGTTCGATCTGAAGGTGATGCCCTGACATCAACTCTGCTGGAACCTTCAGGCCCTCCCACTCTTCCGGACGGGTGTAATGCGGACAATCCAGAAGCCCGTCGAGTGCGGGATTGAAGCTGTCGAACTGGTGACTGTCCTGATCTCCCAGAACGCCTGGTTGCAGGCGAGCCACCGAATCGAGGAGCGCCAGCGCAGCGATCTCGCCGCCGGACAGGACGAAGTCGCCCAGACTCAGCTGCATGTCGACGTAACGGTCAATAAACCGCTGGTCGATTCCCTCATAGCGGCCACAAACGAGGATGGCACCCTCGCCCGCAGACCAGGTCTCGACGCCAGCATGGTCGAGCCTGGGGCCAATGGGCGAAAACATCACGACCGGCACCGTGTCGCCGCGCTCAGCCAGGATTGCAGTCAGGCACTTGGCGAGAGGCTCCGCCATCATGACCATGCCTGGTCCACCGCCAAACGGCCGGTCGTCTACACGCCGGTAGCTGCCTTCAGAAAAATCGCGCGGGTTCCAGAAGCGCACATCGACCAGCTTGCTCTCGAATGCCCTTCGCGTCACTCCTGTCTCGAGGAACGGCGTGAACAGTTCTGGGAACAGGGTGATGACATCAAAGCGCACGTCAGTAGTCCTGCTGCCAGTCGACCGTGATTCGCCTGCCCGGTACGTCAACGGAGTCAACGTAGGCTGACACGAATGGAATCATTCGCTCCTGCGATTTCCCGTCCGCGTCGAACGCCAGCACCAGTACAGTTTGCGGGCCGGTCGACAACAGCTCTCGCACCTGTCCAAGAGCCACCCCTTCGCGGTTGACAACTTCCAGTCCGATCAGGTCGACCCAGTAGTACTCATCGTCCGCAGCGGTCGGAAAGCTCGACCTCGGGACAAATATTCGCGCGCCTTTGAGCGCCTCAGCGGCGTTGCGGTCGTCAATCTCATGAGCGCTTGCAACGACGGTGTCCGAGTGCTCTTTCGCCTCGCGGATGCGCAAGAGCACAGTGCCGGCGAAAGTCTTCACGCCCACCTCGGTGGGTCGCAGAAACCAGCGCTTGGATGAAAAAAGCGCCTCCGGGGAAGCGCTATGGGCGAGGACCTTGAACCAGCCCTTAATGCCCCAGGCATCGAGGATGCGGCCGACTTCGATGGCGTCGACGGGAAGTTCCGCCGGTTCGAGATCGGGGAATTTCACAGCTGCGACTGAGGCAGCGTCACATCAGGCGGCAGCCGGGGCTGCAGGCTTTGCGGTTGCCGCTTGCTTGATCAGGCGCTCAACGGTGGGGGAGGCCTGCGCACCCACACTGCGCCAGTGGGTCAGACGGTCCTGGGCAATGCGAATGCTTTCTTCGCCGCCACGGGCGATCGGGTTGTAGAAACCCAGGCGCTCAATGAAGCGGCCGTCGCGGCGGGTGCGCTTGTCGGCGACCACAATGTTGAAGAACGGGCGGGCCTTGGAGCCGCCGCGGGAGAGTCGAATGACGACCATGATTTATCCTTGGGGTGGAGGGAGAAAATCTCCCCCATGTATCTTTCCAGCGTTGAGACACGCGCTATGGCCACCCGGCCAGCGACACGCTGTAGAGCCCGCCATTATAGCCCGCGCCAAAGTTATGCCTACCATCCGCTCCAGCGAAGACCGCGATCTCGCCGCCATCACCGGGATTTATTCCCACCACGTCCTGTACGGCACGGGCACCTTCGAGACCACGCCGCCAACTGAAATCGATATGGCTGCCCGGCGCGCCGATGTGCTGTCAAAGGGCCTTCCATACCTCGTCGCCGAAGAAAACGGCCAATTGCTGGGGTTTGCCTACTGTCAGTGGTTCAAGCCGCGGCCTGCATACCGCTTTTCGGCGGAGGACTCCATCTACCTGCATCCTGACGCGGCCGGAAAGGGATTGGGCAAGGAACTCCTGGCTGTCCTCAGCGCACAGGCCGAATCGGCCGGCGTTCGCAAGCTCATTGCCGTCATCGGCGATTCGGCCAATCTCGGCTCGGTCGGCGTGCACCGCTCCATGGGCTTTAGCCAGGTCGGCACCCTGAAGTCGTGCGGCTGGAAATTTGATAAGTGGCTCGATGTGGTCCTGATGGAAAAACCCCTGGGCGAGGGCGACAGAACGCCTCCCGCAGCGGACTCCCAATGAAAAGCAAGACATTGGCGGCCTGGCTCTCCTTTCTGGGGGGTCCACTCGGACTGCATCGCTTCTACCTGCGCGGCTTCGGGGACCTGCTGGGCTGGCTGCTTCCGATTCCGACGGCGCTGGGTCTTTACGGTATTGAGCGGATCCAGCGTTTCGGCGTGGACGACCCCTGGAGCTGGGCGCTGATTCCGTTGCTGGGATTCAACATCGCCGGCTGCGCGCTGATGGCGATCATCTACGGCCTCATGACGCGTGAACAATGGAACACGCGCTTCAATCCCGGCGCCGATGCCGAGGCGCAAGCCGGTGCGACAAGTTGGGCGACGATAGGGGCCGTGGTTTTTTCGCTGCTTGTTGGCACCACGGTCCTGATGGCCAGCATCGTCTTCAGCTTCGAGAAGTACTTCACCTACCAGGTGGAGGAAGGACGCAAGATTTCACAATGACTGCGCCTGTGGCGTTTACCGCATGATTTCATGCACGTTTCGCATTGGGAGGGATGGACACGGTGCGCTAGCCTGAAATGTCCATTCACCCAACCAGGAGAAACGAAATGGACACGGCCCACAAGGCTCGCGAAAAAACCATCGAGATCCGCAGCGCCGAACCATCGGATGCAGCGGCAATTTCAAGCCTGATCGGGCAGCTCGGTACCTTCGAAGGCCTGCTGCAAACGCCGGATGCGCCAATCGCCTCGCGCCTCGAATTCCTGACCAAGGTGGAGCCGCATTGCTGCAAGCTGGTCGCCGTCGCCGGAGACGAAATCGTCGGCCAGGCGGCCTTGCATGTACAGGGCCTGGCGCTGCGCCGGATGCATGTTCGCGCCCTCGGCATCGGGCTCCACCCTGCCTGGCAGGGTCGGGGCATTGGCCGCCAGCTGATGACCCGCCTCATCGACTGGGCGGACAACTGGGCGGGTGTGCTGCGAATCGAGCTGCATGTCCATGCCGATAACAACCGTGCGATGGGGCTGTACAAGGCCATGGGGTTTGTGCAGGAAGGCGTTCACAAGGCGTATTCGCTCAAAGGCGGACGCTACGTGGACAGCTATTCAATGGCGCGGATGCACCCCAACCCGCCCTCTATCCTGGCCTAGAAGATCTGTAGGCTCACCCAATAAGCGATCGCCGCCACGAAAGCACTCGCCGGGATGGTGAATATCCACGCCCAGACAATGTTTCCCGCTACGCCCCAGCGCACTGCGCTGGCGCGCTGCGTGGAGCCCACGCCGACGATGGCACCGGTGATGGTGTGCGTGGTCGATACCGGAATGCCGAGCCCTGTCGCCAAAAACAGCGTGATCGCCCCGCCAGTCTCTGCGCAAAAGCCACCTACGGGCCGTAATTTGGTGATCTTCTGCCCCATGGTTTTCACGATGCGCCAGCCACCGAACAGCGTGCCAAGACCGATTGCCAGGTAGCACGAGTAGATGACCCAGCCCGGCGGCATCTTGTCGCCTTGCGCCACATAGCCCGTTGCAATCAGCAGCATCCAAATGATGCCGATGGTTTTTTGCGCATCGTTGCCCCCGTGTCCCAGGCTGTAGGCACCCGCAGAAACCAGTTGCATTCGCCGGAACCACCGGTCAACCCGAGCTGGGGTCGCGCGACGGAAAACGTTTGCCACCAGCACCATCATCAACGAGCCGAGCAGGAAACCGAGCGTCGGCGAGACCAGGATGAAGATGACCGTCTTCCAGATTCCGGCGGCAATCAGGGAGCCCGCGCCCGCTTTAGCAATCACGGCTCCAACAATGCCGCCGATCAGCGCATGCGAAGAACTGCTGGGAATACCCCACCACCATGTCAGCAGATTCCAGACAATTGCCCCCACTAGTGCGCCGAATACGACATGCGTATCGACAACTCCCGGCTCCACGATGCCTTTGCCCACAGTGGCCGCTACGCTCAGATGAAACACAGTGATGGCCAACACGTTGAAAAATGCCGCGAATAGCACCGCCTGGCCCGGTTTCAACACCCCCGTCGACACAACCGTGGCAATCGAATTCGCGGCATCGTGAAAACCGTTCATGAAATCGAAGGCCAGGGCCAGCACCACCAGCATGACAACCACCCACAGCGCCGCTTGACTCGCTTGCATTGAAGTGTCGCCCCGCTATCAGGAGTGCTCGAGGACGATACCCTCGATCACGTTGGCGACGTCTTCGCATTTGTCGGTGATCGTCTCGAGCAACTCGTAGATCGCTTTGAGCTTGATCACCTCGCGCACATCTGGCTCCTCGCGAAAGAGCTTGCTCATCGCCGAACGCATCACGCGATCGGCATCGGACTCGAGCTTGTCGATCTCTTCGCAGGTCTTCAGGGCCGCTTCAGCCGTGGCCGGGTCGGCCAGCTTGCCAATCATGTAGACGGCTTCCTTCAGGCGATCGCAGCAACGCACGCTCAGGTCCGTCAGGCGGGTGATTTCCTCGTTGACCGCCCGCACGTCATAAAGGGCCATGGTCTCGGCCGAATCCTGGATCAGGTCGGCCACATCGTCCATCGTGTTGATCAGCTTGTGGATCTGGTCGCGATCAATCGGCGTGATGAACGTCTTGTGCAGCAGCCGGTTGACCTCGTGCGTCACCCGATCGGCCGCGCGCTCGGCCGTGTCGACATCCCGGTTGTACTGCTCGCGCAGGTGCGGGTCGTTGTAGTTTGCAACCAGCTGCGAAAAGGCACGCGCCGCTTCGACGATCTTGTCGGCATGCTGGTTGAACATCTCGAAAAAGTTGCCTTCGCGCGGCAGGAATTTGCCAAACAGCATTTGCTGGCTCCTGGTCTGTAGGGGTCGGGTGGAAAGTGCGGCGAGTGTACCGTGGGCATCTCTTCAGCCGTTGCGGAACATGAAATACACGGCACCCACCATACACAGGACTACCCAGAGGTAATCTCATGGTCATGAAAACATTGGCGGCGAGGAGCAGCAAGATGGACTGCAGCGAAAACGGAATGGAGGCGAGCGGGTTCATGCGCGAATTATCGGAGTCCAGGGTCCATGTGGATGGCGCTCTGATCGTGTTTGACAAGCCCGCCGGCCTGCTGTGCGTGCCTGGCCGCGGTGCCGACAAGCAGGACTGTCTCGCAGTCCGCGTTCAGGCGATTTACCCCGACGCACTCATCGTGCACCGCCTGGACATGGCCACGTCGGGCCTGTGCCTGATGGCGCGAGGCCCCGCGATGCAGCGCGCCCTGAGTGCGATGTTCGCCGACCGGCTGGTGACCAAGCGCTACGAGGCTCTCGTTGCGGGTCATCCGCAATCTTGCGCTTCCGGCGAATGGTCCACCATCGACCTGCCGATCGCCGCCGATTGGCCCAATCGTCCGCGGCAGGTCATCGACATGGATGCGGGCAAGCCGAGCCAGACCCGCTGGCGACTGATCCGCCGTGAAGACGCCAGCACCAGTCGGCTCGAACTGGAGCCGCTCACAGGTCGAACGCACCAGTTGCGGGTCCACATGAAGGCACAGGGCCATCCAATCCTGGGAGACGCCCTCTACGGCTCTCCCGATGTGCAGGCTCGCGCATCGCGATTGATGCTGCATGCGCGGGAACTGGCCTTCACGCATCCGGTAACCGCTACAGCGGTTCACTTCACGAGCCCGGCTCCTTTTTGACCATGACTGGAACCTCGCTCCTTTGCGCTGATCAGACCTTTTGTTAACGGAGAACGCTCTTGAACCCCACCCCTCTCCCCAGCCGTCCGACTATCTCCTCTCGTCGCAAGGCCGCGATTGCGCTCATTGCAGCGCCCTTCATCTGGACCGGCTTGCGTGCCCAACCCGCCCTGCCCCTGCGCGCGACGCCTTCGCAAACCGAAGGACCGTTTTATCCAGTCGAAATGCCCAGGGACTCGGACTTCGACCTGCTGCGCAATGGCGCTATGAGCTACGGGCGCGGCAAGCCCTCATGGGTCGAAGGCGTCGTGACCGACCTGCAGGGCAAGCCCGTCGCTGGCGCGCAGGTCGAAATCTGGCAGTGCGACGAATCCGGCCACTATCACCATCCCGGTGATGGGGGCAAAGCCGACCCCGCATTCCAGGGCTTTGGACGTGTCACGGTCGGGTCCGACGGCCAATACCGGTTTCGCACGATCCGGCCGGCCCCGTATGGCGGCCGGACGCCGCACATCCACGTGAAGGTCAGGCTTGGCGCGCGCGCACTACTGACGACGCAACTGTATGTCGCGGGCGACCCTGGCAACGAGCGCGACTTCCTCTGGCGCAACCTGAGCACGCAGGCGCGCAACGCAATCACCGTACCCTTTACCCCCGACACCGACGGCTTGCGAGCCAGCTTTCCAATCGCTGTTGCCACCTAGCGCCCGCTGTGCGGCTACCATGCCGCATGAGCAAACATCTCACCATCATCACGGGCGCGTCACGCGGAATGGGCCTGGCCATGGCCGAACAGCAGCTGGTCACAGGGCATGACCTGCTGTGCATGTCGCGCAAGCAGAACGAAACGCTGGGCGCACGCGCCACCCACCACAACCAGCGCTGCGACCAGTGGCCGATCGACCTCGCAGATCCGCAGCCCGCTGCGCAGCGGCTGGAAGCATGGCTTGCATCCCTACCCGCAGCCATGTACGAGACCGTGACTCTCATCAACAACGCCGCCCTCCTCCCCCGCGCGATGCCAACTGGCGCCCTCGACGCCGCCGAGATCGCGCAGGCCATGCGGGTCAACCTGGAAGCGCCGATGCTGCTCACGTCCGCATTTCTGCGCGGCACGCAAGAATGGTCCGGCCAGCGCAAGATCCTCAACATTTCCTCGGGACTGGGTCGTCGTGCGATGGCGTCGCAGGGTCCCTATTGCGCCGCAAAAGCAGGCCTGGACCACTTCACAAGATGCGTTGCAATGGAAGAAGCCGGGCGGCCCAATGGGGCCAGGGTCTCTGCCCTGGCTCCCGGTGTCATCGATACAGACATGCAGGTGCACCTGCGAAGTTCCGACGCGTCGCAGTTTCCCGACGTCGCCAACTTCATCGGCATGAAGGCCAATGGCGCTCTCAGCTCGCCCGCCGAGGCAGCTGCAAAGGTGCTGGGTGTGCTCGCACGTCCGGATTTCGGGACCCATCCGATCACCGACGTGCGCGACTGACCCGGCCAATTCATGAGGGTGCGGCGGCCACGCGACCCGGTTCAACGCTACCATCACGTTTCAAATTGCAATCCAAGGAGAAGTGCCATGTCTGAATTGACCCAGAACCACAAGGAAAAGCTGATGGGCGACCTGAAGGTCGTGATCGCCGATGCCGAGGAGCTGCTCAAGCTCACCGCTGGCCAGGTCGGCGACAAAACCACCGAGATGCGGCTGCGCATGCAGGCTCGTTTGGAGCAAGCCAAGGCCGATCTGGTCAAAGTGCAGGAAATGGCGGTTGTGCGGGTAAAGGACGCGGGCGCGGCCGCAGACCAGTACGTACACGACAACCCATGGCACGCTGTCGGCATCGCTGCAGGCGTGGGGCTGCTGGCCGGCATCCTGATCAGCCGCCGCTGAGCGCAGCCGCATGAGCACGGCGGATTCGCAGCGCGGGCTCTTCGGGTCCCTGCGCCAGTTGATCGCCACAGGCCTGGAAATCGGTCACGTGCGGCTTCAACTCCTGGGCAACGAACTCGAACAGGAAAAGCTGCGCATCTTCGACGGGCTGCTGCTGGCGGGTGTCGGCTTGATGCTGGTGTCGGTCGGCACGGTCTTGCTATGCGGCTTCATCATCATGTTGTTCGCCGAGGGCTATCGGCTGGCTGCACTGGCCGTGCTGACCGTTGGCTTCATCGCCGTCGGCGTCCTGGCGATGCGAGCCGGTGGAGTGCGAATTCGGGGCAACGGCCACTTGTTCCGCGCGTCACTCGGCGAATTGGCGGACGATCATCGCGCCCTGGTCGCCCCGCCGCAAAACCAGCCATAACCGGCGGGACAGCTCATGATCGTCACCCAGCGGCGGATCGAACTGGAGGTCAGGCGCGCCGAGCTCGTCGCGCGAAGCCGCGCACTGCGTGCAGAAACTGCGCAGCTGTCGGGTCCGCTCTCAAAACCATTTGCAACCGTTGACAGAATTGGCACCGGTATTGGCTGGCTGCTCGCGCATCCGGGGTGGCTGATCGCCGCAATCGCCATCCCTCTGCTCCTGCGTCCTGCGCGCGCAGTTGGGGTTGCAGCGCGAATTTGGGCCGGATGGCGGGTCTGGAAAAAGACGATGCGCCTGGTTCACTCATTGACCTGAGTCCTGGAAGCCCCCGCTTCGACAGGTCACCACCAAAGTATCCCTGTAGCCGTGCGTCGCGAGCGGCTGGATCGGCGTCGATTCGTGAATCACGCGTTCGTCGTCCAGCAGAAGCAGGCTCCAGGGCTCGGTCAGCGTGAATCGTTGACCCGCCGGACCCGTCGCTTCAAAGACGCGCGTCTCCCCGCCCTTGATTGCTTCGCGTGCCACGAGAAACACAGCGACCAGATCAACTCCATCGCGATGCGCGCCTTCGGGTGTCGGGCGACCGATGCCGCCATCGGTGTCAATACGAAACTGATGCGTCTCCACGAACCACGGCTGCTCGCCCCGGAGGTCGGAGCTGACTTCGGCCAGCGCACAAAGCAGGCCATTCCAGGCTGGGGAGGCAATCACGTGCCTGTCGATGGGCTCAAACCATCGCTCCATGCCACCATGCAGCGCGTTGTATTCCACCGGTTGCCAGTGCGCACGGTGCGCAGTCTGCGTGACCTGCACGCCGTCGACGACAAAACAGGAATGGCGGCGACGCCGGTAGTGCCCGCCGTCCTTCAGGTATTCATCGGGAGCCAGGTCATCCCAGCTCGAACGCAACGCATCAAGACCGGTCGTGTCGCAGTGCGCGATCTCGGAGACTGCGCGCGGGCAAAGCACGGCATAACCCTGCCGGCGCATCAGTCCAGGTAGCTGCTCGGGGTAGGTGTAAGGGGGCTCGAGGATCATGCCGCGAGCATACCAACCGGCACACCCGGCGCACCCGGCACGCGATCAGGACTCGATCTTCACGCCCTTCCAGAAGGCCACACGGTCTCTGACCATGTCGGCTTCGGGCTTTGGGTCGGGGTAATACCAGACAGCATCCGTATTCATTTCACCGTTGACGAGCAGCGAGTAATAGCTCGCCTGGCCCTTCCACGCGCAGCTCGTGTGATGGTTGCTGAACGTCACGTGTTCACGCTTGAGCGAACTCGCAGGAAAGTACAGGTTGCCTTCGACTGCGACGGTATCGTCACTCTCCGCGATGACGGTGCCGTTCCAGATTGCCTTCATGTGCTTCTTTCAAAAAAATGGCCGCGCCAATCGCGCTCGAAGAACATCAGCGCGGTGCATGCAACCAGTGCACGCTGAAAAGCCTGTTTTCGTCGGTCCACACCGGGCCGGGCCGAAAGCCCGCGCGCTCGGCCAACTCGCGCAATCCGTCGATAGTGAACTTGTATGAATTCTCGGTGTGCCATGCCTCGCCTTCTTCAAACGCAAATCGCTGGCCGCAGAATGACACCGACTGGCGGCACTGGCTCACCAGATGCATTTCGATCCGGCGCAGCGGCGCGTTGTAGAACGCGCTGTGATCGAAGGCCGCAAGGTCGAAATCGGTTCCCAATTCGCGATTGGCGCGTGCGAGAAGATTGAGGTTGAATGCAGCCGTCACGCCTTGCGAGTCGTTGTAAGCGGCGTGCAGCACGGCCGGGTCCTTCACGAGATCGGCACCCAGGAGCAACGCGCCACCACGCAACATTTGCCCGGCGACCTGAAGAAAATGCAACGCCTCGGAAGGCGTGAAATTGCCAATCGTCGAGCCGGGGAAAAATCCGACGCGCCGTCCGGCGCCTGCAAGCGGCGCGGGAAGCAAAAGACGCTGCGTGTAATCCGCTATCACAGGATGCACATCAAGGCCCGGATAGTCCCGTTGCAGATCCATTGCAGATTGCGAAAGATGCTCGCCAGATATGTCGATCGGCATGAACCGCGCAGGCCGGTCCATAGCGCCCAGCAGCAGCCGCACCTTGCGCAGCGACCCTGCGCCAAACTCCACGATCTCCGCGCGCGAACCCGTGTGCGAAGCGATTTCGGGGGCGTTGTCGGTGAGGATGCCCAACTCGGTCCTAGTGGGGTAGTACTCCGGTAAATCGCAGATGGCATCGAAGAGCTGCGAGCCCTGTGCGTCATAAAAGTACTTGGGCGAAATCACGCGAGGCGTGTGCGACAGCGCGGCCATCATGTCGCGACCGAACGCAGATTCGGCCGGAATCGCAAGCACAGGGCCGCCCTTCGATTCACGCGGGGTTCCAGCGTCGATCATGGTCGGGTTCAGCATGCATCGTCCTTTGCCAGGCGCACGCCCGAGAATGGCCAGCGCGCAGCCGGCGGAAAGAAATTTCGATAAGTGGATCGCGTGTGGCCGGGCGGCGTTGCCATGCTGCCGCCGCGCAGCACCAGCTGGCTCACCATGAACTTGCCGTTGTATTCCCCCACGGCACCAGGATTCGGCCTGAACGCAGGATACGGGTCATAGGACGAGCGCGTCCATTGCCAGGCGTGGCTGATCATCTGAGTCAACTGATCGGACGCCACTGACGAGTCGGCATCAGCCGACGATAAAGGGAATGCGGGCCTGCGAGAAAGCTCGTTGATTTGACTCATCTCATCTGTCGTTTCCACTTGAAATTCATTACAGCACAAGCAAGTGAAACCTGTACGCCTCCACAGGCAAGGACACAGCCATTGCAGGCGGGCGCGCCAAATACGACTGGGTGGTGTGCGGGCTGCTAAACGCGAGAATTCCGGTTGGCTTCGTTGACGTTCACCCAGAACTCATACATCTGCGCCATCTTGCGACGCAGTTCGTCATAGTCGAGTGACTTGCGTATCACGCTGTTGGCGCCTGCCTCATAACAACTGTCCAATGCGTCCTTGTCCGAGGACGCAGACAGCATGACCACCGGCACCGACTGCGTCAGCGGATCGCCACGCATGGCCTTCAGGACTTCCAGGCCGTGCATGCGCGTGAGCTTCATGTCCAGCACAACCAGCCTGGGCTGCCTGCGTGCATCGCGCGCCGAGTGCGGCCCCCGACCCAGCAGGTACTCGATAGCTTCGACACCGTCTCCGAAAGCCAGAATGCGTTGGGGGTCGCAGCATTCCTGCAATGCAGCCACGATCAATTCGCGGTGATCCGCGTTGTCTTCCACCAGCACGATTGCCACGTCAGCCATCAGACGCCCCCTGTCGGATGCGTCGGATCGACCCACAGCACGTTCTCCGGCCTTTCTGCCGGCTCGATGTCAAGATTGACTGCGACCGCCTGTCCATCGCTGCGGCACAGCACGCACTCGAGCACTTCGGTCGCGCTCGCGTTGATCTCCTGGTGTGGCACATAAGGTGGCACATAGATGAAGTCGCCCGGGCCGGCCTCGGCGGTGAATTCCAGGTGCTCGCCCCAGCGCATCCGCGCGTGGCCTTTCACGATGTAGATCACGCTTTCCAGGGGACCGTGATGGTGCGCACCGGTCTTGGCGTTGGCATGGATCGTCACCGTGCCGGCCCAGAGTTTTTGCGCGCCCACGCGCGCAAAGTTGATGGCCGCCTTTCGGTCCATTCCCGGCGTCTGGGCCGTGTTGGGGTCGAGCTGGTTGCCCGCGATGACCCGCACGCCGTCGTGCTTCCATGGACCGTCGTGCGGGTGATCGCTGGATAGAACGGGTTGAGGATCGGTGCTGTTCATCGGTCAGGCCTGTTGCTGGTTTCAAGCGTACACCATCATGAGGTCTGCTCTGGCGTATTTCCAATCCGGTCAATCGAGCGCGGCATAGACCAGGTGTCGGAACATGTTGCGAAAGTGAATTCGCTGGTTCGGCGCCTGCGTGAGGAGCATGGCGAACACATCCTCTGCGGGATCGACCATGAACGATGTACCGCCGACGCCGCTCCAGAAGTATTGGCCGGGCGAGCCGGGCTGGGGTCCGAGTCCGGTATGAGTGCGCACCGCAAAGCCGAGTCCAAAGCCATGTCCGGCCGGCAGCAATTCGCCCACGATCGGGATGCTTCCCAGATGATCGGAAGTCATCCACTCAACCGCCTTGCGCGACACGACGCGCACGCCGTCAAGCATGCCCCGGTTGCGCATCAACTGAAGGAACCGGATGTAGTCAGCTGCAGTGCCAAAAAGTCCCCCGCCGCCTGACTCATATGCTGCATGTTCTCGATAGTCGAGCATGACGACCGGCGCACCGCTGTCGGGGTCCTGCGCGAAAGGCTCCACCATGCGCGACCAGTGTTTTCGCGGCACGTTAAAGGCCGTCTCTTTCATTCCGATGGGATCGAAAATGTGCTGCTTCAAGAACTCGCCAAGCGGCTGGCCCGATGCCACCTCAACGACGGCACCCAACACATCCGTTGCCCGGCTGTAGTACCAGCAACTGCCAGGCTGGTAGGCCAGCGGCAAACCGCCAAGCATCTTGCTGAACTGTGCATTGGTGCGCGAGCGATCGGTGATGTTGGCCGCGGTGTACAGGTTCTGCACGCCGCTGCCACCCAGAAATTCATAGGTGAAACCGGCTGTATGGCGCAGCAGGTCATGCACCGTTGCTTCGCGCACCTGCGCAATCAGACGCACGACTTCCCCGCCCTCTTCCACCGCCACCTTCTGTCCGGCGAATTCCGGCAGGTACATCGACACAGGGTCCACCGGCTGCAGGCGTCCCTGCTCCATCAGCATCACTGCAGCTAGTGACACCAGGGGCTTGGTCATCGAGTACATGCGAAAGATTGCGTCTTCCTGCATGGGCGCACCGGAAGCCGGGTCTCGTGCGCCGAGCGCATCGAACATCTCCACATGCCCACCCAGCGCCACCACCGCAATCGCCCCGGGAATGCGCCCCTTCTCGATGTTCGACTGCAGGATGCCGCGCATGTTGGCAAGCGCGTTGCGATTCAGGCGTGCCATCAGCCGTACCTTCGGCGGGCCAACGCCGCGCCTTCGCTCAATGCCTTGAGCTTGCCCAGCGCGACCTCGCGGCTCATGGGTGCGAGGCCGCAGTTGGTGCACGGAAAGAGCCTGTCTTTCGCAACGAACTGCAGTGCGGTGCCAATCGTGTCGGCGACCTGTTCAGCAGTTTCGATCTCATCGCTTGCCACGTCGATCACACCAACCATCACATCCTTGCCCTCCAGCAGCTTCATCATGTGGGGCGGCACATGCGAGTGATAGCACTCAAGACTTACTTGCTTGATAGAGCTTTTCGCGAGCGCGGGAAAAACTTGTTCGTACTGCTTCCATTCCTCGCCCAGCGTCTTTTTCCAGTCGTTGTTGGCCTGAATGCCGTAGCCGTAGCAGATGTGCACCGCCGTCGTGCAGGTCAGCCCCTGCGCTGCGCGCTCGAGCGCTTTCACACCCCAATCGGCTGCGTCCTTCATGTACACATTGAAGGCGGGCTCGTCGAACTGGATGATGTCCACGCCGTCGGCCTGCAACGCAAGCGCTTCCTGATTGAGTAGCTCTGCGAACGCGAAGGCCAGCTTCACCTTGTCGCCGTAGTAGTTGTCGGCCACGGTGTCCACGATCGTCATCGGGCCCGGCATGGTGAACTTCAGTTTGCGTGTGGTGTGGGCGCGAGCCAGCTGCGCTTCGAAAGCATGCACCCGGCCCTTGAGTTTCAGGGGTGCGACGACCTGCGGCACCATCGCGTCGTAGCGGTTGTCGCGAATGCCCATCTTCACCTTGTGATCGAAGTCGATGCCTTCGACCTGCTCGAGGAAGCCGTGCACGAAGTGCTGGCGGGATTGCTCGCCGTCACCCACGATGTCCAGGCCCGCGTCTTCCTGGGCCTTGATCCACAGGAGCGTTGCGTCGGCCTTCGATTGCCGCAACTCGTCGCCTTGCGACTTCCATTGGGGCCAGAGCTTTTGTGTTTCGGCGAGCCACGCCGGCTTGGGCAGGCTTCCCGCGATGCAGGTCTCGAACATGGTCATCCTTTCGGTGCTGGAATTTTCTCGGGCTCGCATAATCATCCCATGACCCTGCCTCCCGTACACAACAAGCCCCGCATCGTCGTCAATGCCCGCTGGACGGCAATTGACGAGGCGCATGTGCAGGTGCAGTCGACCGACGGGCCAGAGGCCACCGGCGCAGCGCGTGAAATCTAACGCGGCAGTGGTTGATCTGGTAACGCATCAGGCGCCACCGGATCCCTGCCCAGCTGTAGGCCGAACCGGGCAACCGGTTGCGGACTTCCGCCGACACACGGCCTGACTGAACCCGGCCATTGTGTAGATCGATGCGCCACCCACCCGACCCAACGCCTGCCAGCACCATGCGCGGTGTCACCGTCATCGCCAATGCCTGCGCCGGGCAAGGTTGCACGGACGACTGGTCCTTGACCGTCAGGCAGACGTTCCAGAAGTTCGGCCTCAACGCGGACGTCCGGCTCGTGCAATCCGGGCAGGACATCGTGCAGGCAGCCGAGGATGCCGTGGCGCGAGGGGTGTTGATCGTCGTGGCCGCCGGCGGCGACGGAACCGTGAGCGCCATCGCCTCGAAAGTTGCTGGAACCCATTGCGTCATGGGTGTTGTCCCGATGGGGACACTCAACCACTTCGCCCGTGACCTGGGCATTCCCCTCGAACTCGATGCCGCTATCGAAGCGATGGCCAGGGGCCGCGAAATGCAGGTGGACATCGGTGATGTGAATGGTCGAACCTTCATCAACAACGCCAGCCTGGGCCTCTATCCAGACATCGTGCGTGACCGCGAGGGTCAACGCAGCAGGCTGGGACGCGGCAAGTGGACCGCGCTGCTGTTCGCATCGCTCAGTGCAGCGCGCCGGTACCCGGTACTCCACCTGCGAATCGATGTGGACGGCAAGCCGATTACACGTCGCAGCGCGTTCGTCTTCATCGGAAACAACAAATACACGATGGAAGGCTTTGAAATCGGCGAGCGCGCCCGACTGGACGAAGGCGTACTGAGCCTTTATGTCACACAGCGCATGGGCCGGTTCGGCCTGCTCGGACTCGCGATTCGCGCCCTGGTGCACCGATTGCGGCAGGCGCGCGACTTCGACATGGTGACGGCCACGACGCTTGCCGTCGACGCACCGGGGCATCACATGCGCGTAGCCACCGATGGCGAGGTGACGCTGATGCAGACACCCCTGCAATTTCGCATCCGGCCCGGCGCGCTTCGCGTGATCGTGCCGGCAACTGAAACTGCAACCGTTAATGGATCCCCTGCCGATTTAGATATAGCGCCACTTCAAGGACAGCAACAATGAGAACCCTCGCCCACCTCTCCGACCTGCATTTCGGCCACATCGACGCCGAGCTGCTCGACCCGTTGCGCGCAAGGCTGGAGAGCATCGCGCCAGACCTGCTCGTCATCTCGGGTGATCTGACACAGCGCGCGAAAAGCGCCCAGTTCGAAGAAGCGCGCGCCTATCTCGACTCCCTGCCGCAGCCGCTCCTCGTGGTGCCCGGCAATCACGATGTCCCGCTTTACAACGTGTTGCGCCGCTTTGTGAATCCGCTGAAGAACTACAAGGCCTACATCACCGATGACCTGTCGCCTTTTTATGCCGACGACGAGATCGCGGTGGCCGGCGTCAACACCGCGCGTTCCTTTACCTTCAAGGATGGGCGCATCAATGAAGAACAGGTTGAACTGCTGCGCGAGCGATTCGGGCAACTCGACGAGCGCATGACCAAGATCGTTGTCACCCATCACCCGTTCGACCTGCCAGACGACAAGGACAACGACGACCTGATCTGGCGCGCAGAGATGGCGATGGAGGCATTTTCAAAATGCGGCGCGGATCTGCTGCTATCCGGGCACATGCATGTCAGCCACGCAGGCAACACCGCCGACCGTTACGCGCTGAACGGCTATTCGGCGCTGACGATTCAGGCCGGTACGGCGACTTCCACTCGGGGCCGCGGCGAAACGAATTCATTCAACGCCATCCACGTCGACCGCTCCAGTGTGGAAATCGAACGGTATAGCTGGGATATCGACGCCAAGGAATTCTTCGTCACTTCCCGGACGACGTTCGTCCAGGAGTCTGGCACCTGGATCGAGAAGAAAACTGTTTCGGCTTCGAGCTGAACGCCCCTGATTGCGATCAAGGCACAGGAGGTACAGGAGGCACAGGAGGTACCGGAGGCAGGGCCGCGCCGCACTGCTGGCAGAACTTCGCCTCGGGGCCGTAACCCACAGCGCCGCACCCCTCGCAGGCTCGCGCCAGGCTGAGCGGACGCGAATGCCTGCGCACGGTCATCTCGGCAGTCACGATGCCTGTCGGCACGGCGAGCGTTCCCCAGCCAATCAGCATCATCACAGACGCGATCAACCGTCCCAGGTCGGTCTTGGGTGTGATGTCGCCGAAACCGACTGTGGTGATGGTCGTGATGGCCCAGTACATGGAAGTGGGTATGTCCTTGAACCCATGCTCTGGCCCCTCCACCACATAAAGTAGCGTGCCCATTATCAGGACCACCATCAGCACCGCCGACAGGAACACCAGGATCTTGCGGCGGCTTGCCACCAGTGCCTCGGTCATCACCTGGTAGTCGGAGATGTACTCCGTCAGCCGGAATATCCGGAATACACGCAGCAACCGCAGGATTCGCACGTCAATCAGCGCATGCAACTCGGGGATGAAAAGCGCCAGGTAGGTCGGCATGACCGCGATCAGGTCCACGATGCCGAAGAAGCTGCGCGCATAACGCAGCGGCCTGTCCACTGTAAGGAGCCGCGCCAGATATTCGAGCGTGAACAGGATCGTGAACCCCCACTCCACCGCTGTGAACAACTGAAGGTGCCGAGCATTCAGGGCCGGCACGCTATCGGCGATTACCACGGCCACGCTGAGCAGGATTGCTGCGACGATGACCTTGTCGAACAGCCGCCCCGCGGGCGTGTCGCTCTCGTAAATGACGCGATAGGCGCGAAGCCGCCATCCGCCTTGCGGACGGCCGTAGGGATCAGGAATTTCGGTCGCCATTTACAGGCGATTGTGCACGTCGGTCGCGGCGATCGCGGCCTGTCCTGCCGCCACACTGATCTGGTTCAGTCCGGCCACCACATCGCCTGCCGCATACAGGCCCGGCACGCAGGTCTGGTAGTGCTCATCGACATCGAGTTGGCCGTCTTCCTGCGTCCTGGCACCCAGTGCGGTCGCAAGCTCCGACGCGTGAATGAGGCCGAGCGCCGGATAGAGCACGTCAAATTCAAGGCTCTCGCCGTCATCCGTTTCAACGCGCACACCCTGCCCCGGTGTGCCTGCAATCGCGCGTGGCGGGCTGTCGACGATATCGACTTCGAGCTCGTGCAGGCGCGCGAGTTCGGCGGGCGGCACCGCCTGCAGGGAACCCATCGATAGCCAGGTCACCTGATTGCCGAACCCGGAAACGAAGGCTGCTTCGCGCAGGCCGTGTACTTCACGCCCCATGACCGCAACGCGCTGGCCCTGCGTTTCAAAGCCATCGCACACCGGACAAAACCGAACCTGGCCCGACTGGAGCGAAGGCTCCAGATTGTCGATCTCGGGAACGATGTCCCAGGCGCCGGTGGCCAGGATGACCTTGCGTGCGCGAAACACCTGATCACCCGAGTGCGCAACAAAGCCATCGCCTTCGCGCTCCAGCCTGTCGATGCGTCCCTGCACCTGCTGCACATCAAAACGCGCCGCGTGAGCTTGCAGCCGTTCGAGCAGATCGGAGCCGGTGACGCCATCGGGAAATCCCAGCACATTGCGGGACTTGGGAATCATCCACAGACGACTGCGCCCTGCATCGACCACGAGCACCCGCCGCCTGAATCGCGCCAGATACATCGCGGCTGTCAGGCCCGCAACGCCGCCCCCGATCACCAGGCAATCCAGGAGCTCGTCCGGCAATGACATTGCAACGCCGCCGCTCACGCAGCAGTCCGCTCCTTCACGCCCTCGAGCGCCAGAGCCACGGCGGTTCCCAGAGAATTGATGTCGAAGGGCTTGCGAAGAATCGCGGGCTTGCCCGCAAGTCGCTCAACGGCTGCCATGTCGGCATAGCCGGTCGCAAGAATTACAGGCAGATCGCTGTACATTTCGCGGGCTCGCGAGATGACTTCGGCACCAGTGATGTCAGGCATCGCGTAATCCACGACCAGCACATCTGGCCTGGACTTTGCCAGCGCGGCGAGCCCCTCGGTGCCATTGGGTGCCTCGGATACCGCATACCCAATGAGACCGAGCGACTCGACGATCACATTGCGCACGTCTTCGTCATCCTCGACCACAAGAATGTGGTGCATGTTGGCGCGTTCGGGCATCTGCGGCACGGCCACCACTTCACCCATCGTCACTTCGTCATCGCTGGCGGCGGGAAACACCATTTCAACGGTGGTTCCGGCTCCGAGTTCGCTTCGAATGAAGGCGTGACCGCCCGATTGCCGCGCAAATCCATACACCTGGCTGAGCCCGAGACCAGTCCCGCTGCCCGTCGGCTTGGTCGTGAAGAACGGATCGAACACCTTGCCCAGTAGCTGCGGCGCGATGCCTGTGCCGCTGTCACTCACGGTGACGACGACATAATCACCCGCCTTGACCTGCTGCTCGTCGAGCACGAAGCTTTTGGCGCAGGTCGATATCTTGAGCTTGCCGCCCTCAGGCATCGCATCGCGCGAATTGACGGCCAGATTCAGTACAGCCATCTCGAGCTGGCTCGGATCGACCACGACGGCCGCACGGTCGTCGCACAAGTCGAGTTCCACCTCGAGGGCCGATCCGGCAGAAATCTCCAGCAAGTCCTTGATTCCCAGAAGCAACTTGTTGACGTGCGTGAGACGCGGTGACAGCGACTGACTGCGCGCAAAGGAAAGCAGTTGCCCGGTCAACTTGCTGCCGCGCTTGGCTGCGCTCTTGGCACGCTCGACCACCGGCTTGACCTTCTCTTCCTTGGCATAGAGGGTCACCAGCTCCAGGTTCATGTTCACAACATGCAGCAGGTTGTTGAAGTCGTGCGCAATGCCGCCCGTGAGCCGCCCGATGGCTTCCATCTTCTGGGCCTGGATCAGCGCCGTCTGCGCCTTCTCGCGCTCCGAAATTTCTTTCATCAAACGATTGTTGGCGCCGGCCAATTCGCGTGTTCGATCTTCGATCCGCCCTTCGAGCTCGGCATTGAGCCGCTCAACTTCTGTACGGGTACGCCCGAGTTCGTCCAGATGAAGGCGGGTGGCGTACTGGCGCTTGCGCTGCCGCACAGCGGCGTCGGCGGCGCTGGCAAGTGTCTGTGCGTTGAGTGGACGCTCAAGCAGGATCACGTTGCCCAGGCTATGCAGACTGGCAATGGCCTGTGCGGTGCGCCCGCTGGAGCGCGGCGCGGCCAGGACGATAAACGGAAAATCGGACCAGGATGCCTGGCCCGTCAACCATTGGGAGACGCTATTGAAAACCAGCTCGTCTCGCAGCGCTTCTTCGGTCAGGATCGCCGCAGCGGCGCCGGCGTCAAGTTCGCGCACGAGGCGCGCAGCATCGGGGCATATGGAAACCCTGTGGCGGCTTCCCACCACGCTCTGGATGACGGACGCATCACGGCCAAGTGGGGCGTGAACAAGGATTCGAAGTTCCATCAGGATTGCAGTGCTACAGCTGCCGGTCTGTCGCCGAGCATGGGGATGGGACCCTTGTACGACGGCACGCCCGAAAGGACGCCTTCGAAATCGATCAATGCTTCTCCCAATTGAAGGCCCTGCGACCCGAGCCGGAATTCGCGGATGGTCCGCTCGTGGTTGCTGGTGCGGCTCTTGACCACCGAAACAGCTTTGAGCAGAGAGCCGCGAGATTCGAAGTACCTGAACAGCACCAGGCCGTCGCTCAGGTAGCTCACGTCAACATCGGAGCGCACATCCCCGACCAATCCGTGCTGGCCGAGTATCACGATGGTGACGATCTGCTGCTGATTCAGGTAGGTCAATAGCTCGTGCATCTGCAGCAGAAGGTGTTTTTCACCCGACATGGCCTGCATGTATGCGTTAAGGCTGTCGATGACGATGGTCTGGGCCCCGCGTTCTTCAACCGAACACTGGACCATGTTGGCAAACCGACCCGGCGACACTTCCGCCGGATCGAGGGGATGAATCTCGAGCTGTCCGTTTTCCAGGTATTGATCAATCCCCAGGCCGAGCGCGCGCGATCGCTCAAGCAGCGTGCCCAGGCCTTCGTCGAAGAGGTAGTACGCCGCACGCTCGCCGCGGTCGAGCGCGGCCTTGACGCAGGCAACGGCAGTCGTCGTTTTCCCGACTCCCGACGGGCCGGTGAACAGGGTATTGCTGCCCCGCGACAGACCTCCGCCGAGCAGGCTGTCGAGGTCTGGGTTGCCGCTCGGTGCGATGAAGGCTTCAAAGCTGCGGCGATGTTCTGCCGCGACCAGTCGTGGATAAACGCACAGACCGCCCATCATCAGATTGAAATCATGTTCGCCGCCGCGAAATGAAATGCCCCGCATCTTGAGTACCCGCAGGTGCCGCCGCTCCGGGCCGTACTGGTCCACCGTCTGCTCCAGCGAAACAACGCCGTGCGCAATGCTGTGCAACTGAAGGTCATCCTGCGAAGCACTGCGGTCGTCGAGCATGAGGACCGTGCAGTCATGGGCCGCAAAAAAACTCTTGAGCGCGAGCACCTGGCGGCGATACCGCAGCGGGTTCTGCGCGAGCATTCGCATTTCTGAAAGACTGTCGAACACAACCCGTCGGGGTTTGAGACGCGCCACGGCGGCCATGACGCCACGCGTGGTCTCACCCAGTTCGACTTCCGAAGGATGCAGGATGGATTGCTCCGCGTCGGGGCTCAGCCCTTCCATCGACACGAGCTCGAAAATTTCCACACCTTCCAGGGACCAGCCATGCGAGGCCGCCACCGTCTGGAGTTCGTCCGCAGTCTCTGACAGCGTGATGTAGAGGCCGCGCTCGCCATCCTGGACGCCACGACGCAGGAACTGCAAGCCCAGCGTGGTCTTGCCGGCGCCGGGAGTGCCTTCCACCAGATAGAGGTGGTTGAGTGGCAAACCGCCGCCCAGGATGTCGTCAAGCCCCGTGACGCCGGTGGACGCCCGGGGCTGCGTGGGCGGGGAAGCCGTGTAGGTACTCTGGATCATCAGTGGTCGGTGGTCGCTTTTGTTGACCAAATGTAGGGCTTTGGACTAGCTGCGCGTGTAGTCAATCTCCGACAACCGCGTAGAGACAAGTCTCCTGTCCCACTCAGGTAACAGCGCGGCCCTTTTGGCTCTCGAAATACACGGCCCTGCGCGCCCGCTGCACGTCGCCGAGGGGGCGGTGGTCGGCCAACGCTTCCCAGGGATCGAAAACGGTTTGCTCGACCTCCTGCGCAAGCGCCAACCCCTGCGGCGAGGCGGTGTCCTGGCGGGGCAACATGAGGCGCGCCACGGTGGTGTACGGCGTTTGCCAGTTCACTGAGGCATCCTCGATCGGGGTCAACGTCTCATTCGCGAAATATTGCAGCTGGAAGTCCCAGTGCAACGCAGTCCGGGCCAGTCTGCCGCTGAAATCAGCGGACCAGTCCTTGCTCGCGTCTTTCGATGGCAAACCGTTGGCTGCTGCCGGAACGAGCCGCACGCGCACGGCGTACGGGCCGTTGGCCATGGGCACCGTGCTGAACAGGGTCTCAGTAGCAAAACCACTGAAGGGCTTGCCGGCAACCCTGATCATTTGGGCGAGCTGGCGCGGGCCGCCCAGCAGGCCATATCGGCTGAAAACATATTTGAAAAGGGCCGCACTGCCCTGCGAAGCCGCAACCGCAAACCCAACGAATTCCTCGCTGCCTGCAAACGCAAACGCTTCATGGTTGATGAGCGTGAAATCCTGGCACTTCGCCGGTCCGTTGCCCAGGGCCGACTTTCCTTTAGCGCCGAGGACGCGAATCGAAAAGCCCCGAACGTCGGGTGCGGAGTCGCGCGCCCGGTCAAAGCCGCCGTTGGACAGGCGCACCCAGACGTCGTAATCACGGGGCGCGGCAAACAGACCGTGCCGGGCGAACTCGGGCAGTCCGTTGAGCACTTCGAGCGTTCCATGCGCGGCCGTGATCTGCTTGCGATGCAACGCCCGACCCACCCCCCAACGCTCTGACTTTCGCTTCTGGATTTCCGCGAATTGCCTGGCGTAGCCCTCATAGCGGGCAGGTTCGTCGAGATCGATTTTTTCCTGCCAGTCGGTGCTGGCTGCGGGTGGCGTGCTCATCATTAAAGTTTACGCCGCACCGGCGCGGCGTCAACCGGCACGCGACTGCGATTGCGACTCCTGCAACGTCCGCCACATCACCTTGCCGCTGCCGCTCTTTGGTAGTACATCTGCGAATTCGATGATGCGTGGGGCCTTGTACACAGCCATGTTTTCACGGCACCAGAGCGCAATATCTTCCTGCGTCACCTGGCCCCTGTGACTGGGCCGCAGCACAACGACCGCCTTGACCGTCTCGCCACGATACGCATCCTGCGCCGAGATGACGCAGGCCTCCTGGATCGCCGGGTGGCGAAACATCAATGCTTCCACTTCGGCGGGCCACACCTTGAATCCGGAAGCATTGATCATCCGCTTGAGCCGGTCGGTGATGAAGAAGTAGCCGTCTTCGTCGACATGGCCCAGGTCGCCGGATCGAAAGAATGTCTTGCCATCGATCTCGGTGAAGACCGCCTCGGTCGCATCGGGCCGCTTCCAGTACCCCGCAAAAACCATGGGGCCGTGCATGACGATTTCGCCCTGCTCGCCCTGCGGCATCTCGCGCAATGTTTCCGGATCGACAACGCGCGAATCGCAACTCAGAAACGGAATGCCCAGGCACTGCTGTTTGGGGTTGTCAGGCGGATTGGAATGAGACGGCGCGGCGGTCTCGGTGAGACCGTAGCCTTCGATGTAGCGCAGGTCGAACTGCTCCAGCAATCGCTGCGCCACCGCCTGCGGCATGGCCGCACCACCCCCGCCGATATGCACCAGCGTCGAGAGATCAAAACCATCAAAGTTGGGCGACGCCATCAGGTCGATGACCATCGTGGGGATATTGGTCCAGGACGTCACCTGCCAATTCGAAATCAGCCTGCCCGCAACTTCGCGATCCCAGCGCGGCATCACGATCAGGGTCGCGCCCGCGAAAATGTTGGCGTGCAGAACGCTCACCATGCCGGTGATGTGAAACATGGGCACCACCAGCAGCGATACGGTCTCGGGCGTCATGTTGCCCCAGTAGCCGCTCGCCATGGCGTTATGCATGATGCTGCTGTGCCTGTGCATGCAGCCCTTGGGCAGACCCGTGGTGCCGCTGGTGTACGGAAGCACTGCGAGGTCGGCAGGCCCCACTTCCAGGGGCGGAACCGCGAGTGTGTTGTCCAGGGCGTCCTGCCACGACACCACGGTACAGCCTTCCAGTCTGGGAATCTCATGACGGGTCATGAGCCAGGGTCGCCATGCATCGGGCATCTGCTGCGCGTCCGCCGATTCAGGATCGAACGCGTCAGTGAAGTGGCTCGCGATGATGTGCGAAAGCTGCTCGTGCGCGGGCAGCCCGGCGCTGGCCTTCGCCACTTCCGGCGCAAGGTCAGCGGTCGTGATGGCGACCTTCGCATCCGGGTCGGTGATGTAGTGCTTGATCTCTTCGGCGCGGTTCATCGGATTGACCGGAACCACCACTGCGTTGGCGCGCAGGATGGCGAAATGCGCGATGACCAGCTGCGGGCAGTTTTGCATGAGGATCATCACGCGGTCGCCCTTTCGCACGCCGATCTGGTGCAATCGCGCGGCCAACTTTTCTGCTTGCGCTACGAGTTCGCGGTAACTGAGCGCGCGGCCGAAGAACACCAGGGCCGGCTTGTCCGGATATCGCCGGGCGCTGGTTTCAAGGTTGTCCCACAACGATGTGGCGGGGAGCGTGAGGGCGAACGGCAGGCGCCGGGGCCAGTACTTCTGATGGGAACGCATAGCCGCCCAGCCTATGCCACAGGGCTGCCCAAGTGCATCAGGGTATGGCCCTAGCAGGTGTCGCGTAGCGGACGACTGCCGCCCGTTTACCGATCAGCGAAGGCGCGGATCGCCGTCAGCCGTTGCTGGTCGAGCGCCTCAAAACTCTCGAAGTGAAATCCGGCCACCGGCTCCAGCCCATGAGGCGGAACTGCCTGTCCAAAGCCAGCGCCATCCCACTCGCGCAGCAACGCAAGCCTGTGATGGAAGAGCTCGCTGTATGAGCGCTCCAGAGCGAGCAGGCCGTCGATCAGTTCGTCGCTGGGGTCATCGGGACCTGTCAGTTCATCCAGCCGCCGACCTTGCGCCATATGGGTCTGCGCGCGGGCCTCAAGCACGGTGAATTGCCCGATCAGGCGCGCCCTGTGAACAGCCGGTGGCTCCGGCCGCTGCGCCTGGAATTGAATCGCCAGATGACTCCCGGCGGGCAGGCCGTGATGAGGTAATTCATCCGGCATGCCTGCCGCATCCCACTGCGCGACCAGGGCCGCGTGATCCGCAAGCATCCGAACGATCGCGGGTGCGGCTTCGTCGTAAGGCCCGTAAATCTCCTGCGGAATGTCGACCTCTTCCTCGCCCTGGTCTTCTTCGTTCACCTCGGCATCGTCCTGGATCCACTCGATGTATCTCTGAATGATGGGTTCAAGAGTCTCCGAGAACTCCCGGCTTTCCCGATAGAGATCCTCCAGCGCGGCGACCAGTTCGTCCCGCGTTCGTGGGCGGGCCTGCGGCTCTTCAGGGGGTGCAACCTGTTCATTGCCCAGACGGCGGGAGGATGCCGATCGGGCAGTGGTCGAGAGGGGTTTTGCTGCGGTCATAACGAATTGGCTGAGCTTGCTCGAAATGAGCTTGCGAGGGACTTCGTGGCCGCGAAGGCAAAATCGTTCCTGTCCAAACGGCTTGTCTATGATGGAAGAACCATGAAACGTTCACACCCAATCGTCGCCACTCTGCTTGCAACAATCGCGCTGGTGATTCCTTCGGCAGCTATGGCTGCATATCCAGAGAAACCGATTCGCCTGGTCATCGGTTTTCCCGCAGGCGGCCCGCTCGACCAGCACGCGCGGCTGCTGACCGAGCGCCTGCAGGCCGTCCTCGGACAGCCCATCGTCATCGACTACAAGTCCGGCGCTGGTGGCACCGTCGGCGCTCAGGATGTCATGAAGGCCCCACCTGACGGCTATACGCTCATGCTCGCCAATACCGGCGTGATGGTGATCAACCCTGCGCTTTACAGCAAGCTGCCCTACCAGACAACTCGCGACTTCACGCCGATCGCGCGCACCGCGATGCAACCCCTCGCCCTGTTGGTCAATCCGAAAGTGCCGGCCAACAACCTCAAGGAATTCATGGACTACGCGCGCACGCGTCCAGGCCAGGTGAATTACGGCTCGGCGGGCAACGGCGGCATCAGTCATCTGGTGCCCGAGATGTTCAAGAGCGAGACGGGCTTGTTCATGGTCCACATCCCGTACCGCGGAAGCGCACCGGCATTCACCGACCTGATGGGCGGCCAGGTCCAATTCATGGCTGAGTCGATCCCTCAGGCCGCGGCATATCACAAGCAGGGCAAGGTCAGGGCGCTGGCCGTGACCAGCCGCGAACGCAATCCTGCATTGCCCGACACACCTACCGTCATCGAGAGCGGAATCAAGGGATTCGAAGTCGTCGGCTTCTACGGGTTTCTGGCGCCGGCAGGCCTGCCAAAAGACGTGACCGCGAAATTGAGCGAAGCATTCCGGCAGGTGATGGCCACACCAGACATCCGCAACCGCATGGTGGCTCAAGGGGCCGATCCGTCCTTCCTGGGCGCGGACGAATTCCTGAAATTCCTGAATGCCGAAATGCCGCGCTGGGCTGATGCCGTCAAGAAGTCCGGCGCGCGCATGGACTAAGACTCATGGGCAAAATGCAGGCATGCACCCAACTGCCAGATTCCTGATCGCGCTCCTCCTTGCGGCGCCTGCCTTCGCTTTCGACCTGCAAGGCCACCGCGGCGCTCGCGGTCTGGCGCCGGAGAACACCCTGCCCGCCTTCGAGCGCGCGCTGGAACTCGGCGTCGATACGCTGGAGCTCGATATTGGTGTGACCGCCGACGGTGTCGTCGTCATCACGCACGATCCCTACCTCAATCCGCACATTGCGCGCGATGCGAAAGGCGAGTGGCTGGAGGGATCCCGGGGACCGCAGCTGAAGAGCCTCACGCTCGCGCAGTTGCAGAGCTTTGACGTGGGGCGCATCAAACCCGACTCGCCCTACGCAAAGACGTTCAACACCCAGCAGGCACGCGACGGCACACGCGTGCCGACCTTGCAATCGCTCTTTGACCGCGTAAAGGCACTCGGCGCCAACGACGTTCGCTTCAATATCGAAACCAAGATCAACCCGAGCCAGCCCGACGACACCGTCAGTGAAGATGCAATGACTCGCGCTCTGCTCAAGGTCGTCAGCGATGCAGGGATGGCTCGCCGCGTGACGATCCAGAGCTTTGACTGGCGCACTCTGCAACTGGTGCAAAAGCTCGAGCCATCCATCCCGACGGTCTATCTGACCGTTCAGACACCCAACACCGACAACACTCGAGACGGCACCTGGACGGCCGGTTTCAGGATCGCCGACCACGGCACACCGCCGCGCCTGGTCAAGGCGGCAGGTGGCGCCGTGTGGGCACCCAACGGTGGCGCGCTGACCGAGCCGCTGGTGAAAGAAGCGCAAGCGCTGGGCCTCAAGGTCATCCCGTGGACGATCAACACGCCGGCAGACATGGAACGATTCATCGCCTGGGGCGTGGACGGCATCATCACCGACTACCCGGATCGGCTGCGGGCGGTGATGCAGGCTCGCAGCATGCCGCTACCGCGTCCGGTGAACGTGCGTTAACCCGGCAAATGCCGGCGATCCTTTATCTCTTTGCCCTCACCAACCTGGTGATCGGCACCGGGGCTTTCGTGCTCTCGGGAATCCTGCAGCCTGTCGCCACGTCGCTGCAGATCAGCGTGGCCGCAGCCGGGCAGGTGATGACGGCTTACGCACTGACTTCGGCTTTCATAGGACCGGTCCTGATCGCGACCGGCAAGTGGCCGCGCAAGCGCGCACTGCTGCTGGCCCTTGGCATCTTCGGACTCGGGGCGGCACTTACTGCCTCTGCATCCTCTTACGCGGTGCTGATTGCAGGACGGGTTCTGATGGGCGTCGGCTCTTCGTTCACGGCAATGGCAGCGGCCGTTGCGGTCTCGCTGGTCGCTCCCGAACGACGCGGGCGAGCGCTTTCCCTTACCTTTCTGGGCATGAGCCTGAGCTACGCCATCGGCGTTTCGTTCGGCGCGTGGCTGGGCTTGCGGTTCGGGTGGCAGGTGCCTGTGTGGCTTGTCGCCGGCGGTGCTCTTTCAATGGCAGTTGTGCTGACACTGTTGCTGCCGTCGCATATCGCTTCGCCGGGCGCGAGCTTCAAGGGGATGGCGAGCGTGGGACGTCAGTGGCCGGTGATCCGTGTGTGGACGCGGACGCTGCTTTACTTCATCGCGATCTTCAGCGTTTTTTCCTATATCGGCCCTGTGCTGCTCGCCTTGAATCCGCTCACGCCCGCGCAGTTGTCTGGGCTGGTGATGTTCGGTCTGTCGGGTGTTGTCGGCACTATCGTCGGAGGCTGGTCGGGCGACAGGTTCGGGCCCGTTCGAACGCTCCGGGCGCAACTGTCCGTGCTGGCGTTGATGATGGTGCTGGTGCCACTCACGCAGGGCTACCCGCTACTCACGGTGCTGGTGCTGATGGTTTGGGGTGTCGCGGGATTTGGAATGATGTCGCCCCAACAGGTCTTGCTGGCGACGCACGCTCCGCAACAAGCGCCCATTCTCATGAGCCTGAACGGATCCATGCTTTATGTAGGCACCGCGTTGGGTGCCGTGTTCAGTGGCGCGGTGGTCGCCGGAACCGGGTTCGCCAGGCTTGCCTGGGTTGGTGTTCCATTTGCGCTGCTCGCACTCGCAACACTCTGGTTCGAGACGCACAGGCCGCCGACCGCTCGCGCAGCTCCAGTGTGAAGCCGGGCAACCGACGTTGCCTGCTTCATTTTTTTCTCAGGGGCCTAGCGCGTGACCTTGGCCAACATGTAGCCCAGGACGAATGCGCCTGCAACCACAGCCAGGGGATTGGAGCGCACTTGTTCGCGCGCAGCTTCGCTGTATTCCTGGTGCCAGTGGACAACCTTCTCGCTTCCGGTGGCAAGCGAGCGCTCAAGGGTATCGACCGTCTCGTGGGCCTTCTGGGCGACGCGATGGACCTTGCTTTCAGCCGAGGTGGTGTTGGATCCGTTCATGTTCGTGGTCATGTTGTCGGTGGCTTCTAGATTCATGGGATTTCCTCTTTTAATAGCTCGATAGCAAAACAATTCAACAGCGACGCTGTCGTGTCACCCACCACTGTAAGAACAAGGTCAGCAAACCAATGTCAGGCAAACCGCACAGGTCTCTGTAGGACGCGTCCTGCGGCGGCTACCATTGCACTCATGTCCAGCCCAGCAGTCCATCCATCTGAAGGTTCGATCACCGATGTAGGCGGCATCGAAGTCGGCCACTTCACAGACCCCCGCAGACCCACCGGTTGCACCGTGATCATTGCGCGAGAGGGCGCCGTTGCCGGTGTCGATGTGCGCGGCGCGGCGCCGGGTACGCGCGAGACAGACTTGCTTGCTCCAACCAATCTGGTCGAGAGCATTCACGCCATCGTGCTGGCGGGTGGCAGTGCGTGGGGCCTCGACGCAGCAAGCGGCGCGGTGAAATGGCTGGAAGAGCGAGGCGTCGGCTACCCCATCGGGCCTGCACTTTTGCCGCTCGTACCTGCAGCCGTGCTGTTCGACCTGCTGGTTGGCGACTGGACGATACGGCCCGATGCAGCGGCTGGCTATGCGGCTTGCCAGGCAGCCTCCACATCAGCCCCTGCCGAAGGCAACGTGGGCGCGGGCACCGGCGCAGTGGTGGGCAAGATTTTCGGCATCGACCGCGCGATGAAAGGCGGCATCGGCACCGCATCGCTCACGATCGATGGTGTGACAGTGGCAGCGCTGATTGCGTGCAATGCGCTGGGCGATGTGGTGGATCCGGCAACGATGCAGGTGGTCGCAGGCGCACGCACTGCAGACGGCAAAGCGTTGCTCGACACGCGACGGGCGCTGCTTCGCGGTGAACCGCCCAAGCCCTTGCTTGCGGGTTCGAACACCACCATCGGCGTGATCGCCACGGACGCCGTCATCAGCAAGGCGCAAGCGTCACGTCTGGCCACGATGGCGCATGACGGCCTGGCCCGCAGCATCAACCCGGTTCATACGATGTCCGATGGCGACACGCTTTTCGCACTCGGCACTGGCAAAGTCGGGAAAAACCCCGGGATGATGGTGCTTGGGACGATGGCTGCGGAAGTCACTGCAATGGCCGTCGTTCGTGCAGTTCGCGCGGCGACGGGTATCACCGCTGGTGGGCTGTACTTTCCGGCGGCGCGCGATCTTTGAGATCGATTTAATTGGAATCTGACCCCAATTAAGTATGCCCACCAATTAAGTATGCCAATTAAATATGCAGTGCATGTCCCAATGCACGTAATGCCGCTTCCTGCACAGCCTCACCCAGCGTCGGATGCGCGTGGATGGTCCCGCCGATATCTTCCAGTCGCGCGCCCATCTCCATCGACTGCGAGAACGCAGTCGATAGCTCCGACACGCCTTTGCCGGTTGCCTGCCATCCGACGATGAGATGGTTGTCCCGCCGCGCCACGACGCGCACGAAACCATCGGTGGCTTCCAGGGTCATTGCGCGGCCATTCGCAGACAACGGGAACGACGCGTCGATGCAATCCATACCCGACTTCTGCGCTTCATCTGGCGTCAGGCCGACGACCACGACTTCCGGATCGGTAAAGCACACAGCAGCAATGGCTGCGGGCTCGAAACGGCGATTCTTGCCCGAGACAATCTCGGCCACCATCTCGCCTTGAGCCATCGCGCGATGCGCGAGCATCGGTTCACCCGCCACATCGCCAATCGCCCAGACATTGCGCATCGACGTGCGGCACTGCCCGTCGATCTTCACAGCACGGCCCGACATGTCGAGCTGCAGCGACTCAAGTCCGAAACCGTCGGTGCGCGGCTTGCGACCCACAGCCACGAGCACACGATCAGCGGGTAACACGAATTCATCGGCATGTGCGCTACGCACACGGACACCGCTGCCCGCATCGCTCTCATGCAGCCCCTGCACGCTGCAGCCCAGATGCAACACCACGCCCAGCCGCTTGAGCGACGCCATCACCGGTCGGGTCAATGCCTCGTCGTACGCCGGCAGGATTCGCCCGGTCGCTTCAACCACCGCAACTTCGACACCCAGCTTGCGGTACGCCAGGCCCAGTTCGAGCCCGATGTAGCCAGCGCCGACCACGACAAGCCGTCTGGGCAACTTCTCGGGCGCAAGCGCTTGCGTCGATGAAGTGACAGCGCCGCCGAACGGCATCGACGCCAGTTCCACAGGCACCGATCCGGTCGCCAACAACAGGTGCTCGCACTCGATACGAACCGGCTCGCCCTCCTGGGTCGCCACGTCGACTGTCTTGCCATCGACGATGGTGGCCCAGCCCTTCACGACCTGCACGCCGTTCTTGCGAAGCAGCCCGCCGACACCCCCCGTAAGGCGCGTGACGATTCCGTCCTTCCACGAGACGGTGCGGGCAATGTCAATCGTGGGGGCCTGCACCTCGATACCCATCGCTGACTGGCCGCCGCTCCAGTGACGCGCTTTCTCGAATTCTTCTGCCGCGTGGATCAGCGCCTTGGACGGAATACAGCCGATGTTCAGGCAGGTGCCGCCCAGCGATTCGCCTTCGACAAGGATCGTTTGCACGCCGAGCTGCCCGGCGCGAATCCCCGCGACATAGCCACCGGGACCGCCGCCAATGATGATGAGTTTGGTGTGAAGGGTCTTCATGCGTTCACTCCACCAACAGCATCGCAGGTGCTTCAAGCGTGGCCCGTATCGCCTGGATGAATTCGGCTGCGTGCAGGCCATCGACCACGCGATGATCGAACGACGACGAGAGGTTCATCATCTTGCGCGCAACCACCAGGCCGCCTCGCATCATCGGACGCTCAACGACGCGGTTGACTCCGATGATCGCGACCTCGGGGTAGTTGATGACGGGGGTCGTGACGATGCCGCCCAGGGCACCGAGGCTCGATATCGTGATGGTCGATCCCGAGAGTTCGTCACGTGCGGCCTTGCCGGTTCGGGCACCTTCGGCGAGTCTCGCGATCTCTACCGAGGTGGACCACAGGTCGTGCGACTCGGCGTGCCGCAGCACCGGCACCATCAGGCCCGCTTCGGTTTGCGCCGCGATGCCCAGGTGCACACCACCGTAGCGTGTGACCACGCCCGCGTCGTCGTCAAAGCGAGCATTCATTTGCGGAAAATCGCGCACCGCAAGCACGAGGGCGCGTGCAAGAAGTGGCAGCATCGTGAGCTTGCCCCTTGAAGATGCGTACTTCGCGTTGAGCTTGGCGCGCAGGTCCTCCAGTTCGGTCACGTCGATTTCCTCGACGTAGCTGAAGTGCGGAATGCGTCGCTTGGCTTCCTGCATCTTCTGCGCGATCTTGCGGCGCAGTCCGATAACAGCAATCTGCTCTTCATCGTGTCGCTCGGCATACATCGCGCTGCCGCGAGCAGAGCTTGCAGGCTGCCCGCGCGAGGCGAGGTAGACGTCGAGATCTTCGTGCACGATGCGGCCTGCGGGGCCACTACCGTGAACAAAGCGCAGTTCGATGCCGAGTTCCCATGCGCGATGCCGCACAGCGGGGGATGCGAGCGGTTTGTCGCCCGCGGGGCGGGTGGGGGGCTGGGGCGCGGCGGGTTTGCTTTCCCGTTTCTGTGGTTCGGCTTTGAGCGTGATGGATTCGGGTTTCGATTCTGGTCGGGGCTCGCGCATCGGCGCCTGCGTTGTTGCCGAAACCGCTTGCCCTTCCCCCACATCCGCGCCCTCCACCCTCAGGGACGAGGGCGCAACAGCCCCTTTCACATTGCCTGTGCCTTCGACTTCGATGCGAATCAACTCCGCGCCCACCGAAATCAGCTTGCCGACTTCCGCGCCGAGCGCCACAACCTTGCCAACCACCGGCGAAGGAATTTCCACGGTCGCCTTGTCTGTCATCACGTCGGCCAACACCTGGTCTTCCTGGACCATGTCCCCGACCTTGACGTGCCACGCGACGAGTTCGACTTCTGCAATGCCCTCGCCGATATCCGGCGTTCTTACGATGTGCGAGCCCATGTCATGCCTTCCGGGAACGATAGTGAACGTGGGGGCTCATATCCTCCCGACGGGCCGCCCCTAGGGAGGCATGCGCCCCCTCGGGGGGCAGTGAACGATAGTGAACGTGGGGGCTCATCGTCCCGTCTCCATCGCGCGCTTGAGAGCCGCGCCAACGCGCTCCGGCCCCGGAAAGTAAGCCCACTCCTGCGCATGCGGATACGGCGTGTCGTATCCCGCGACGCGCTCGATCGGTGCTTCCAGGTGATAGAAGCAGTGCTCCTGCACCAGCGCCACCAGTTCGGCGCCAAAGCCGCTGGTGCGCGTGGCCTCATGCACGACAACGCAGCGGCGCGTCTTCTTCACCGACTCCACAATCGTCTCCAGGTCCATCGGCCAGATGGAGCGCAGGTCGATGATCTCGGCGTCGATGCCCGTCTCGCGTGCGGCGCATTCAGACACCCACACCATCGTGCCGTAGGCAATGACGGTTACGTCCTTTCCGGACTTGAAAACCTTGGCCGACTCCAGCGGCACGGTGTAGTAACTCTCGGGCACATTGCCCATCTCGTGCCTGGACCACGGCACCACCGGCCGGTCGTGATGACCGTCGAAAGGCCCGTTGTAGAGACGCTTGGGCTCCAGAAAGATCACCGGATCGTTGTTCTCGATCGACGAAATCAGCAGGCCCTTGGCGTCGTACGGATTGCTCGGCATCACGGTGCGGATTCCGCAGACATGCGTGAACAACGCTTCCGGACTCTGACTGTGCGTCTGCCCGCCATAAATGCCGCCGCCACACGGCATGCGAATCGTGATCGGAGCGGTGAAGTCGCCCGCCGAGCGGTAGCGAAGGCGAGCCGCCTCGGAAACGATCTGGTCCGATGCGGGATAGAAGTAATCGGCAAACTGGATTTCGACGACGGGTCGAAGGCCATACGCTCCCATGCCCACGGCGCAGCCGACAATGCCGCCTTCGGAGATCGGCGCATCGAAGCAGCGCGACTTGCCGTACTTGGCCTGCAGGCCCTCGGTCACGCGGAACACGCCACCGAAGTAGCCGACGTCCTGTCCGAACACGACGACGTTGGGGTCTCGTTCCATCATCACATCCATCGCGGAACGCAGTGCCTGGATCATCGTCATCGGCACCGTTTTCGCAGGCGCCTCAGGAACGGATGGCACTTGCGTCGCCGTCTCTTCACGGGTCTTGGTCAGCATGGTCATATACCCATTTCCTGGCGTTGCCGGCGCAAATGCGCAGGCATGGTTTCATACACGTCCTCGAAGATGCCCGCTGCGCTCGGCATGCGGTGGTCGAGCAGGGTGCCGTAGCGTTCGGCTTCCTTCTGCGCCGCAGCCACTTCGGCTTCGAGTTCCTTTTGCACCTGATCGTGCTGCGCATCGGACCATTCGCCGATGCGGATCAGGTGCTGCTTCAGTCGCGCAATGGGGTCGCCCAGAGGGAACCGCGCGTAGTCATCGGCCGGGCGGTACTTGGTCGGATCGTCGGACGTCGAGTGCGGGCCGGCCCGATATGTCACCCACTCGATCAGTGTCGGGCCGAGGTTGCTGCGTGCGCGTTCGGCGGCCCACTGCGACGCGGCGTAAACGGCCAGGAAGTCGTTGCCATCGACCCGCAGCGAAGCGATGCCCGAGCCGACACCGCGTGCCGCAAAAGTTGTCGATTCGCCGCCGGCGATCGCCTGAAAGGTCGAGATGGCCCACTGGTTGTTCACGACGTTCAGGATCACAGGTGCGCGATAGACGTGCGCGAATGTCAGCGCCGTGTGGAAGTCAGCTTCAGCAGTCGCGCCGTCACCGATCCAGGCGGACGCGATCTTCGTGTCACCCTTGATGGCCGATGCCATCGCCCATCCCACGGCCTGTATGTACTGGGTCGCGAGGTTGCCCGAGATCGTGAAGAAGCCGGCACGCTTGTACGAGTACATGACCGGCAACTGGCGGCCCTTCATCGGATCGCGCTCGTTGCTCATCAGCTGGCACATCAGCTCCCACATCGGCACATCGTCGCGCGAGAGCAGCAGGCTCTGCTGCCGGTAGGTGGGAAAGCACATGTCGCCATCGACCAGCGCCAGCGCGTGGGCAGAGCCGATGGCTTCCTCGCCCAGGCTCTGCATGTAGAACGAGAGCTTTTTCTGGCGCTGCGCAATCAGCATCCGCGCGTCGAACGTACGGGTCTTCATCATGGCGCGCAGTCCCTTGCGCAAGACTGCAGGATCGACCTGGGGTGCCCACGGCCCGACGGCTGCGCCATCGTGATCGAGCACGCGTATGAGCTGGAAGGTGAGGTCGCTGGTCTCCTGGGGCACCGTGTCGACGGGCGGCCTGCGTACGGCGCCTGCGGGCGACACACGGAGATAGGAAAAATCGGTCTCGCACCCGGGGCGCCCAGTGGGCTCCGGCACGTGCAAGCGCAATGCCTGTGGCTGGTTCATCCGTGTCCTTTCGCGCGCGATTGTGTCGCCCGCGGGGTTTCATGACTGCACTGCGCAGCCGGGTAAGGTCGCAGCACTTGCACCGCGCGGGATCACGCGGGAAGTCCAGTGTAGGGGAAAAGGGACGCGCTCAGAGCTTGAGATCGAGACTGTTTCGCAGCGCCTCGTCGGCCACGGCATCGAGCGCGCCATCGACCACGGTCTGATCGGAAATGAGACGTAAACTGCCGCCCTTGAGCATCTTGCCGAGCAGCCTTCGGGTCATCGAGTGCTGCTTGCCCGATGCGCTGGTGAACATGAACAGCGTGCGGTGCGGGCTTGCCCACGTGACCTGATAGCGGCCCCAGCCGCCTTCGATCGCCATCTCGACCCACGCACCCACCAGCAGGCTCGTGGACGGAAGTTCGGGCTCCGCACCCGGTTGCGTCCTGGCTGGGATGCCGGGCAGCATGTCGCCGAATCCGGGTTGCGTGTGCTGAAACACCTGCTTGGGCGACACGGACTGGTTGGTGTCGACGAATCCTGAATGCTGCACCTCGGTCGGCGCAAGCCATGAGCCGTGACCTTCGCCGTCCGTCTCATCGCCATCTCCCATCATGGCTTCGAGTTCCGCCCGCGTCATGCTGGTCGATAGCGCAGCCGGCCTTGGGTCGGCATCCTCATCGCCTGCACCCGCAGTCCTGATCGTCTGCTCGTGCATCCCTGTCAATTGGTCCACGAATCGCTGTGTCGCGGGTAACGGGTACTCAATGGTGGCCAGGCCAAGCTTCAACTTGTCGATGAGCATGGGCCCGAACGTGGCAAGCCTCGCGGCATTGGAGGGCGTCATGCGAGCCTGCGCGCTCCACACCACGTCCGCCACCATGGCCGCGAATCCTTGTGGATCCTCTGCGTCAGCGCCCTCACCCAGACGGGCCTGTGCAATCACCTGGGACCAGGGGCCCGCAAGGAATGCACTGATTTCACGCGGCGCGCCCTGCACATCGGCCCGAGCGCGCAGCTCTTTGGCGACGCGCTCCGCCAGCAGGTTTCGCTGTTCGGCCTGGAGCAGGGCGCGAACCGCCTTTTCCCGGTGATGGCGGTCGCGCTGCTGGGCTTCGCCCCAGGCTTCCTCCAGGGTGGTCAATGCAAATTCGAAAGGTTCTGCGCCGGGAATCCGGGTCGAGAGCAAAACTTCAACGGCCTGCTGCAACGGCTCGATGAAGGCGTTGAATCCTGGCGCTTCGATAGCCTCCCAGGCCAGGCTGCGCTGCGTCATCTGCTCCAGCAGACGTCTCGCCGGATGTTTGCGGTCACTGAAAAACCGCGGATCGTCCATCGCCAGTCGAAGCAGGGCCGGCTCGAGTTCCCGGACGGTTTGTTGAACGGGCGGCAACAGGCGCGGGTCGCTTGCGATCTTTTCGATCATCAGATCCACGACTTCCAGGGCCAGCGCCTGACCCGGCTTTCGCGCCTTTGCGCGCAGGCTTTCGCGCTCCGATGTTTCGCCGGTGACATCGACCACTTCACCCATAGCCTGACGTTTTTTGATGCGCGCCATCACCTGATCGACCTGCTTCATCTCCTGCAGGGTTTCCAAGGCGGCCGGCATCGTCGCGGAGAACTCGGGGGCTCGCGCGGACCCCACGACGGGCGCGTGTGCGGGCGCATCGAATTCGCCGCTCAGCAGCCGGCGAAGCTCTTTGAGGTTGAGCAGCGTGCTGGCCGCAAGATCTTGCTCATCTCCTGGATCACGGCCCGATCCGGTTTCACGCATCGGCGCAGTATTGAACCCGGCGGGGGTCACTCCCTGCAGTAGCAGGTTGCCCGCCAAATCCTTGTACACACGCGCAAGCTCGATGCCGAGCGCATCGCCCATGTGATGGATCAAGCGGTTCTGAACCGCCGCCGGGACAGGGCTCCCCTTGACGATTTTTCTCAGGCTGCGCACATAAACCTCGGGGCGTAACGGGCTCCGGTCAGACGGCATGGTCTTGAGGCCCTGCACGGCGCATAACAGCATATTGAGTTCCACAAGCTCAACCTCGACATGTGAAGCCACGGCCTGCTGGAGCCGCATTTGGTCGACGCTTTCCTGCATCTGCTCGTCACCCATGAGTTCCAGCGAATCGAAGCTCAGCGTGGCGGTCTTGCGCGCATCACCGGCAATGGCATGTGCAAATTCAGACAGCAGTGCTTGCGGGTAAGAGTCGCACAGCTGCGACTCCAGTGCGGTGAGGCACCGTGACGCCTCCAGTAGAAGATTGCGTTCCCGGTCGTCCAGGCCAAACCCACTGGCACGCGTCAGCGAGTGGCCCGCTTGCGCGACCAGCCGATGCATGAGTGCCCTTCCCTGCTGGGCCGCGTCCTTCACGCAGGCCCGGAAAAGCGCCTGATGTGCTGTTGTTTGCGATGCTTGCGGCATCTGCGTCTGCCGTGAGATTTTTGCGCTTGAGCTTGCCCGTAGTGTTGACCCTTGCAGGCGATAAGCCCGCGTCCATGATCGGTCAGGGCCTACGCAGCCGGCTTGCCAGTCCAGTTTAAGCTGCCCCGCAAGAGCAATACACAGGAGTTACCACATGGCCAATCCCATTCTCGGATCCATTCTTGCCGGCGTTTTTGCAAAAGCCATGCGCGGACGTGCCAAAGCAGGCCCCTACGCTGGTGCGGCCGGCGGCGGCGGACTGGGAGACTTGCTCGGCGGCATGCTGGGCCGCGGCCGACCGATCGGCAGCCCCGGCGGCGCGTTGGGGGGTAACAAGGGAATGCTGCTGGCAATGCTGCTCCCCTTTGCAATGCAGTGGGTACAGCGCAACGGCGGTGTCGGCGCGGTGCTCGATCGCTTTAAACAAAAAGGTTACGGCAATCAGGCCCAGTCCTGGGTTTCGACCGATGCGAACACTGATGTGGATGAGGCAGCGATCAATGACGTCGTCGGCATGGATGAGCTTTCAAGACTCTCGCGTCAGCTCGGCGTTCCTGAAGACGAAGTTGCCCGTGGCTTCGCGGAAATCTTGCCGGAAATGACCGACAAACTATCACCTGAAGGCACGCTGCCGGCAGAAGCAGACGATGCGCTCGACGGCGGCTTGGCCGAGCTGGAAAAAGAGCTCAACCAGATGCAGACGAGCATCACAGCCTAGTCCTGGTTACTTCAGCGCCTTGTAACGCATTCGATGGGGCCGTGCGCCCTCTTCGCCAAGGCGCCTGACCTTGTCGGCCTCGTACTCCTGATAGTTGCCGTTGAAGAACGTCCACTGACTGTCGCCCTCGGCAGCCAGGATGTGCGTGGCAATCCGGTCGAGGAACCACCGGTCGTGGCTGATGACCATGACACTGCCTGCAAATTCGAGCAGGGCATCTTCCAGGGCCCGCAGCGTTTCCACGTCGAGATCGTTTGACGGCTCATCCAGCAGCAGTACGTTGCCGCCCGCAATCAGCGTCTTGGCCAAATGCAATCGGCCACGCTCACCACCGGACAGCGTGCCCACGCGTTTTTGCTGATCGCCACCGTTGAAGTTGAAGCGGCCCGCGTAGGCACGGCTTGCCATCTGGAACTTGCCCACCGTCAAAATGTCGAGCCCGCCTGAAATGTCTTCCCAGACAGTCTTCTGATTGGCCAGTTCATCCCGATGCTGGTCGACGAATGCCATCCTGACGGTCGAACCGATCACCACGCTTCCGCTATCGGGCTGCTCCTTGCCGGCAATCAACTTGAACAGCGTTGATTTACCAGCGCCGTTGGGGCCGATGATGCCGACGATGGCGCCGGGCGGAACGGTGAAGCTCAGGTTGTCGATCAGCACGCGATCGCCAAACGATTTGGTGACGTTGTGGAATTCGATGACCTGCTGGCCGAGACGCTCGGCGACGGGGATGAAGATCTCCTGCGTCTCGTTGCGTTTCTGGTATTCGACGTCGGACAGCTCCTCGAAGCGCGCTAGGCGCGACTTGCTCTTGGCCTGACGTGCCTTGGGGTTCTGGCGCGACCACTCGAGCTCTTTCTTCAGGGCCTTGGCATGGGCTTCCTCGCCCTTTTGCTCCTGCGCCAGGCGC
The DNA here is from genome assembly GCA_046597415.1 of Ramlibacter sp. Classification (GTDB taxonomy): domain Bacteria; phylum Pseudomonadota; class Gammaproteobacteria; order Burkholderiales; family Burkholderiaceae_C; genus Ramlibacter. The sequence continues at coordinate 8,706 of JBKJKT010000270.1, read as the reverse complement.
TCGCCCTTTTGCTCGAGCCAGGTGCTGTAGTTGCCCTTCCATGGAATGCCGTTGCCCCGATCGAGCTCGAGAATCCATTGCGCGGCATTGTCCAGGAAGTAGCGATCGTGGGTAATGGCGACCACAGTGCCGGAAAAGCGTGTCAGAAATACTTCGAGCCATTCGACCGATTCAGCATCCAGGTGATTGGTTGGCTCATCGAGCAGCAGCATGTCGGGCTTGGACAGGAGCAATCTGCACAGGGCGACACGGCGCTTCTCGCCTCCGGAAAGCACCCCGATCTTCGCGTCCCACGGTGGCAGGCGCAGGGCATCTGCTGCAATTTCGAGCTGGTGTTCGGAGTCGGTCCCAGCCGTGGCGATGATGGCTTCGAGCCGCGCCTGTTCGGCAGCGAGCGCATCGAAGTCGGCATCCGGCTCGGCGTAGGCAGCGTACACATCGTCGAGCTTGGCCTTGGCCGCGAACACCTCACCCATCGCCTCTTCCACGCTCTCGCGAACGGTGTGCTCGGAGTTGAGCTTGGGCTCCTGGGGCAGATAGCCGATGTTCAGGCCCGGCATTGGGGTCGCCTCGCCCTCGTATTCCTTGTCAACGCCCGCCATGATCTTCAGCAGCGTGGACTTGCCAGAGCCGTTCAGACCGAGCATGCCGATCTTGGCGCCGGGAAAGAAAGACAGGGAGATGTCTTTGAGGATGTGACGTTTCGGCGGCACGATCTTGCCGACGCGGTTCATGGTAAAGACGTACTGGGCCATTATTTCTGCTTGTGCGGGTATAACCCGTGATTATCGCCGGTGGACCCCCTGCTGGGTCGGACCGGGACAACCGATGCCGCTAGCCCTTGGTATCCAGGCTGTTCTTCAGCGCCGTCTTGGCGACCTGGTCCAGCGCTTCATCCACGACGTTGCGCTCAGCGATGACCTTGATCATTCCCTGCGCGCGCAGCCGGTCCATGGAGCGCCGCGACATGGAGTGCGCGGTGCCGGCGATCGACGTGAACATGAACAGGGTGCCGTGCGGACTCGACCAGGTGAGCTGGGCCCGAACCCACTCGTTCTTGACCATGAGCTCGACCCAGGAGCCTGTCTTCATTTCACCGGCCCGCGCAGGCGCACTGGGCTGCTCCAGCATCGCCTCCGGGCTAGCCACGTGTTCAGGCGAAAGTGCGTCGCTGTCCATGAACCCCGAGTCAACCGATTCCTGGTTGTCCAGCCAGATCGCATCGACAGCAGCGAGATCCTCTTTGAACTTCGACTGCTCGGCCTCTGCCGCCTCTGCTGCTGCCTGACTGACCTCATCGCGCCCCTCGTGCACCGCTGCGCGATGAATCACGATCAGGTTGTTGAAAAAGCGAGCCGTGAGTTCAGGCGGGTATGCAATTCGGTCCAGCCCCTCCCGCAGCTTGGATAGCAGGCCGGGGATCATCTGGACGAGGCGACGCGCACGTCCGCGCGTTGCAGTACTGCGCTGCACGCTCCACACCAGGTCATCGACCATCGTGCGGTAGCCATAGGGATCGTCCGATCCGTCGGCGCAACTGAGCTGGGCCTCGGCAACCACCTGCGACCACGAATTACGCAGGAAATCGGAAACAAAATCCGGGATTTCCAGTCCCTCGAACTGATCAGCAAATCCGGCGGCGAGTTTCTGCGCGAGCAGATTGCGCTGCTCAGCATGGAGCAAAGCCCGGGCCGCTTCTTCGCGGCGATGCTTGAGAACATGATCGTGCTCGGACCACTGATCCTGCAGGTGATCCATCAGCTCGCCGAACGTGTCCGCATCGACGACCTTGCTGCCCAGCCATCGCGTCGAGTCTTCAACGGTCGCGAGGAAGCGCCCCCAGCCGGGGTCCTTCTCATCCTGGAACGCGAGGCTGCGCTGGGTGATGCGGTCCAGAAACTGCCGCGCCGGATGCGTGCGATCACTGAAAAATCGCGAGTCGCCCTCGGCGAGCTTGAGCACGGCCGGCTCTATGGACTTGAGCTGCATCTTGAACTGCGGCAGCAAGCGCTTGTCCACGGACAGGTTGTCGAACATCAGGCGCACGACTTCCTCGCCCAGCTGATGCCCCAGATGCGGCTGTGCGGCTTGGGGAGCCTCGGCCTCGATCAGCATGTCGACGGGCGCCGGCGCCGGAATCTTGATGCGTTTTTCGAGCTTTTGCACCAGCACATCGACCTGCTTCATGTCCTGAAGCATCGACATCGACGCCGGCATGGTGTGCAGGAAGTCGCGGGGCCCGGCGGCCTGCGAATCGAAGTCCCCGGCCAGCAATTTGCGCAGCTTGTCGAGCGTGAGCAGCGTCTTGGCCAGTGAATCGGCGACAGGCGCGCCGGAGGCGCCTGATGTCTTGCTCACCCTGCCGCCGACCGGCACGGCCGGCTCGACGCCAGAGGATCGAAGCCAGTCAGTCAATTCGCGATAGAGCTTGCGAAGGTTGGATCCGAGCAGCCCCGCCGCAGGTGCGATCAGGGCTTCGCGCACATGGTCGTCGGGCACGTGCACGGCCAGCGTGGTCTGCAGCGCCCGCACAAACACATCCGGACGCAGGGGATTGAGACCCGGCTGGATGGTGCGCCAGCCCAGCAGCGTGCTCATGAGTCCATCCAGTCCGGGCAGGACGTCATCGACGGCCAGTGAAACTTCCTGCTGCGCACGCGCGACTTCGATGCTGGTGTCGAGCTCGGAATCTTCGAAAAGCCGCAGATCCTCGAACCTCAGAAGCTCGGCGTGCACCTGTTCCTTGCCCCCACCTTCGTAAACCAGGCGCGTGAGCTCCTGCTTATAGGTTGCCAGAACTGCTTTTGACTGGGCGGACAGCCCCTGGATGGCCACCTTGGTGCTGGGTTGCTGGAAACTGGCGATTCGACGGGGGCTGTTGGGCGAGGTCGCTGCAACGAGGCCGTTGAGCATGTCGGTGACCAGCAGGTCGGACTGCTGCAACAGGGCCTCCAGGCAGTCGTTGAGCGACGGCTGGAAAGCTGTGGGGTCATCGGAAACGCCGAGTCGTACTTTCAGCAGGCTGGCCATGGGCATTCGCGGTAATTCAAACCAATTATGTGTCTGCTGGGTTCGGTCGCGCCAGTCTTTTCCCTTGGGGGCCGTGGCACCAGCGAGACGTTTGAGTGAACTTCATGAGACAATCGCAGCTGTTGCGGACTCCAGTTGCCCGCAACCTCAGCATCTCTGCTGGGGAATATGCAAGACCTTCCGGTCTCGCGGCTCCCAACCCTGAACCTCCATCTGCCTTTGACTGGCTCGGTGCATCGCACCGTACAGGCCGATTCCCAAGCGCCACGGATGGCGCATTCCAATGACTTTTGACGAACTGAACCTGGCACCTGCCATTCTCAAAGCCGTGCGTGAGCAAGGCTACGAAACCCCTACGCCCATCCAGGCGCAGGCCATCCCGGCCGTCCTTGAGGGCCATGACCTTCTGGGCGGCGCACAGACCGGCACCGGCAAGACCGCGGCTTTCACTCTCCCCGTCCTGCACAAGCTCACCATGAGCCGCAGTACCAAAAACAAGTTCGGCGGCTATGGGATCCGCGCCCTGGTTCTCACACCCACCCGCGAACTGGCTGCTCAGGTCGAAGAATCGATCCGCACCTACGGCAAGTACCTCCAGCTCACATCCACCGTGATCTTCGGCGGCGTCGGCATGAACCCGCAGATCAGCAAGCTCAAGTCAGGCGTCGACATCCTCGTCGCCACGCCTGGCCGCCTGCTCGACCTGCAGCAGCAGGGCATGCTCGACCTTTCCACCGTGCAGATCCTGGTGCTCGACGAAGCCGACCGGATGCTCGACATGGGCTTTCTGCCCGACGTGAAGAAGATCCTTGCGCTCATGCCCAGGGAAAAGCAGAGCTTGTTGTTTTCGGCAACGTTCAGCGACGAAATCCGCGATCTGGCCAATGGCCTATTGAAGAACCCGCAAAGCATCCAGGTGACGCCGCGCAACACCACGGTTCAGCGAATTACGCAGAACGTGCATCCCGTGAGCCGCGCCAAGAAAAAGCAGTTGCTCGCGCACATCATCAACGAGCACAACTGGAGCCAGGTGCTGGTGTTCACCCGCACGAAGTTTGGCGCCAACAGCGTCGCCGAATTCCTGACCAAGAACGGCATCAACGCGATGGCGCTGCACGGCAACAAGAGCCAGTCCGCACGCACGCAGGCCCTGGGCGGGTTCAAGAGCGGCGACATTCGCGCGCTGGTTGCAACCGACATTGCCGCGCGCGGCATCGACATCGACGAGTTGCCGCACGTCGTGAACTTCGAAATCCCGAACGTGCCTGAAGACTATGTTCACCGCATCGGCCGCACGGGCCGCGCGGGCAATGACGGCGCCGCTGTCAGTTTGGTCTGCCTGGATGAAGAAGGCTTCATGCAGGAAATAGAGCGCTTCACCAAGCAGCGCATTCCGTCGATCGTGATCGAGGGCTTCGCACCCGAAGCCAGCGAGCGCGCCGAGCCGATTGCCATGGGTCGCCAGACGATCTGGGGCGGGCTCGGCAAGCCGCCTGGCCGCGATGTGATGGCAGCCGCTGCCAAGGCAGCGCGCCAGGAAATGATGCAACGCATCCGCGACAACAAGGCCGCTGACGCAGAGCGCGGCGGTGGTCGCAGGGCTGCCGGTGGCGGCTCTGGCGGTGGTGCGGGCAACAGTGCAGGCACCGGCGGTGGCCGGGGCCGCAGCGGTGGTGGTAGTGCACAGCCGCAAGGTCAGCGCGCCCAGGCGCCTCGTTCCGCTCAAGGACGTGGTGGCAATGGCGGCGGCGGTGGTGGTGGTAGTGGTGGCGGATATGGCAATGGCCAGGCGCCGCGCCATGCAAACGGCAATGGCGGTGGCAACGGCGGAGCACGTCCGCCCCGTCATGACCTGGAGAACCAGCCCCGCGATGGAGCGCACAATATCTCCAGCCCGTTCGTTCAACGGGACGCAACCGTCACACACACCGATGGACAACCCGATCCCTTGCGCACCAGCGTCGACAGCATGGGCGGTCGCGGCCGACGTGGCGGCGGCGGTGGGGGCGGCGGTGGGCGGTCGAACCGTTCTGGTGGCGGGGGCTACGGGGCTCGTGGGCCGGGAAATCCTTCAAGGACTTTTGGCCGATGATTCGGTAGCGGAGGTCCATAGCCTGGGCCGCCGCGCTATGGCACTCACTCACCCGAAGTTGGTCCAGCATCGGGTGGATTTTTCGAAGGCCTTGCCTGCGCTACCCAGCGTCGGCGAGGCCTTTATCGCTTTGGGCACGACCATCAAGGTCGCAGGAAGCCAGGACGCGTTTCGCGCCATCGACTTCGACGCCGTTCTGGCGGTGGCGAAGGCGGCCAGATTTGCGGGAGCGACGCGGCTCGGCGTGGTCAGTGCCATGGGCGCCGATCCCAGGTCCCGCGTCTTCTACAACCGCGTGAAGGGCGAGATCGAGGAAGCGCTCTCCAGACTCGGGTTCGACACACTGGTCATCGCACGACCTTCAATTCTTGCAGGCGACCGAACGGCGCTGGGTCAACCGGTTCGCAGTGGCGAGAAGTTGGCGATGAACCTCAGCCGCTTGCTGGCATCGATCATTCCGGACAATTACAAGTCGATCGAATCAGCCAAGGTTGCACGGGCGTTGCTCCAGGCAGTGCAGCACGTGCAAGGTCAACAGGTCTTGCTGTCCGGGCATATGCAGTAACGCCCGGTCAGGCACGCCGCGTCGTGACAACCGGCGGCGTGCGCGCGTCTTCGCGAAGCTCCCGCATCCACGCTACGCTATGCCTTGCATGAACAATCAATCCGGAAATCATGAAGCGTCCGCTCATCGCCGTTGACTGGGGAACGTCTTCACTACGAGTTGCATTGCTAGATGAACTGGGGCAGGCGATAGAAGAACGTTCATCCGCACAAGGCATCCTGGCGGTCAGGTCTGGTGACTTTGCAACGGTGCTCGCGCTTGCGTGCAGTGGATGGCCCCCTGATGCGCTCACGCTCATTTGCGGCATGGCCGGAAGCAAACAGGGATGGATGGAAGCCCCGTACGCGGCATGCCCCGCCGGCTTTGACGACATCGCCAGCCAGCTGTGCTGGGTGGTCCCGGCAAGCGTTGCGATTGTTCCCGGCCTCAGTTGCGAGCATCACGGCGTGCCCGATGTCATGCGTGGCGAAGAGACGCAGGTGTTCGGTGCACTGGAAGCACTGGCTCTTGAATCGGCGCTGCTCGTCCTGCCCGGCACGCACAGCAAATGGGTGCGCGCCACGGCAGGCAAGATCGAAAGCTTTTCGACCTTCATGACCGGCGAGACCTACGCGCTGCTCGCGCACCACTCGATTCTGGCGCGCACGATGCCCGCTGGAGACGCCCCATTCGACGAGCCGGCATTTCGCGCCGGGCTGGAGCACGCGTTCGCATGCGGCAACCTGCTGCAGGCGGCCTTCAGCGCCAGGACGCTTTCGCTGTTTGACCGCATGCCCTCGCATGTCATGCCCAGTTATCTCTCTGGCATCGTCATCGGCGAGGAGTTGCGCTGCCGCCCCACCGGCGCTTGCGATCCGGTCATCATCGTCGGAAACGATGCACTGGCCCTGCGCTACGGCGTGGCGCTGCAGTGGCTTGGAATGACGACGCGCAGCCCAGGTCCGCAAGCTACCTGGCGCGGCCTCGCTGCCATCGCACGAACAATGCACTGATACGGAAAAAGCACATGACTATCGAACAGAAATTCCAGGCTGCGGTGTCCGCCCTTCCTCTTGTTGCCATCCTTCGCGGGATCACCCCGGCGCAAGCCATCGCCGTGGGTGAAACGCTTGTCGATAGCGGCTGGCACATCATCGAAGTGCCGCTCAATTCGCCCGGTCCGCTCGACAGCATCGACGCAATCGCCAGGGCCTGCCCGGAAGCTCTGGTTGGCGCAGGCACCGTTCTCGATGTCGCACAGGTCCGTGATGTGCACGCCGCAGGGGCAAGACTCGTGGTGTCCCCCAACTTCAATGCCGATGTGGTGCGCGAAGCCGTGGGGCTGGGCATGGTGTGCCTGCCCGGTGTTGCTACCGCCACGGAAGCCTTCGCCGCACTGGCAGCCGGTGCGTCGGGCCTGAAACTTTTTCCGGCAGAGATGATTTCGCCCGCAGCCGTCAAGGCATTGCGTGCCGTGCTGCCATCTCATGCCCGCCTGTTTCCTGTTGGCGGCATTCATGCGGGAAACATGCGGACCTACCGCGATGCAGGCGCGAACGGATTCGGCATCGGTTCAGCACTCTACAAGCCCGGCACGACCGTGGATGAAGTCCGGCGTACCGCGCTGGACTTCGCTTCCGCGTGGGCGGGTACCATGCGCACATGAACACCGCACACAACTCCAATCCCGCTATCCAGTTCGGCCTGTCTGGCCGCGTCTGCGTCGTCACGGGCGGCGCGCAAGGCATAGGTGCCGCCTGCGCGCGCCGTTTTGCGCGTGAGGCGGCCAAGGTGGTCATCGTCGACATGGACGACGTGCAGGGCCAGGCACTCGCCGACGAACTGGGCGGGCTCTACATCCACTGCGATGTGGGCGACAAGGCCCAGGTCGATGCGATGGTGGTCGCAACCGTCGCGGCTCACGGCCGCATCGACGTGCTGGTGAACAACGCCGGTATCTTCAAGGCAGCCGATTTTCTGGAAATCACCGAGGCGGACTTCGATGCCGTGCTGCGGGTGAACCTCAAAGGTGCCTTCCTGGTCGGCCAGGCGTGCGCCAGGGAAATGTCGAAATCCGGTGGCGGCTCCATCGTCAACATGAGTTCGGTCAACGGCGTTCTGGCCATCCCCAACATCGCCAGCTACAACGTGAGCAAGGGCGGCATCAACCAGTTGACCCGGGTGATGTCACTTTCGCTTGCCGACTACGGCATTCGCGTCAACGCAGTCGCGCCGGGCACGATTGCTACCGAGCTGGCTGTCAAGGCGGTGCTGACCAGCGAAGACGCGAAGAAGCGGGTCATGAGCCGCACACCCATGAAGCGATTTGGCGACCCGAGCGAGGTTGCGGACGCCGTGGCCTACCTGGCCAGCGATGCCTCCAGCTATGTGACCGGCGAAATACTGGTCATCGATGGCGGGCGCATGACGCTCAACTACGTGGTGTCGGTCTGAAAATTTCTCAAGGCCCCCGGCCCGGAGCAGCGCTTACTGAGTAGGCGCAGCAACACCGATAAATGCGGCCAGCGCGGGCGTGGGCAACGCGCCTTCGTTCTTCACGATCGCACCGGTTTGAGCGTGTAGCGCCACCAGGGTCGGAATTGACGCAAAACCGAACCGATTCATCAGGTCGGTGTTCTTCTTGACCTGGGCCTGCTGCGCATCCGTACCACTGGCCGCCGAAATGCCGCCGCCCTTGGCGAGCAGCGACTGCTCATGCTCATCCATCGCGGCGACCGGGTCCTTGGCGGCAAGGATTGTGGCCCCTTGCGTGGTGCTCGACTTGTTCATGATGGCCACAGGAATCCAGACGAACTTCGCTTGCGATCGCAGCGGCTTGGCGGAGTTCCACAAAGCAGCGCAATGCGGGCACTGCGGATCGAAGAACACGTACACGGTACGGGTGCTCATCGACGAGCCGACAGTGAAGCCCGTGGCGCCGGACTTGATCGCGTCGATCGACACTGGTGTGGTCTTTTCCGCCGCTGCAGCCGGCTCGGCCGATGTCGCCGGCGTGGCCGGTGCGGTCGAATCCTTGCAG
>JBKJKT010000215.1:0-10405 GCA_046597415.1 Ramlibacter sp. | reverse complement strand
CCAGGCCGTGAAGTTCTCGTTCGACCGCGCCGGCGGCGAAAAGAGCACCAACAAGGACAAGCGCACCTTCGCCAACCTGCGCACCCAGGTGATCGACGACAGCACCGTCGTGCTGCTCACGTCAGAAATCGATCCCGACTTCCCGTTCCTGATGGGCCAGGGCACCGCGATCATCGTCGAGCCCAAGAGTGTCGATACGAATGCCACCAGGCCCAACGGCACCGGTCCCTTCAGGCTTGAGAACTGGGTCAAGGGCTCGTCGATCGTGCTGACGAAGTGGGACGGCTACCGCAACGCCAGCGCCGTGAAGCTGAAGAAGGCGACGTTCCGTTTCATCCCCGATCCGGCTGCGCAGATGGCTGCATTGCTTGCTGGCGACGTCGACGCCTTCCAGCGCGTCACTGCACGAGGCATCCAGCAGTTCCAGAGCAACCCGAAGTTCCAGGTGGTGGTGAGTGGCTCGCGTGCCAAGACCATCCTGGCGATCAACAACAGAAAGAAGCCGCTCGACGACGTGCGTGTTCGCCGGGCCATCGCAATGGCCATCGACCGCAAGGCAGTGATCCAGGGTGCGGCTGATGGTTTCGGTGCGCCCATCGGCAGTCACTACGTTCCGGGTGGGTTCGGCTATGTCGATACAACCGGCGTGAATGCCTACAACCCCGACAAGGCCAGGGCGCTCCTGAAAGAAGCCGGCATCAACGGCCCGCTCGAACTCACGATCACCCTGCCCCCGCCGCCGTATGCGCGTCAAGGCGGCGAAGTCATCGCCTCGCAGTTGTCCAAGGTAGGCATTACCGCCAAACTGCAGAACGTGGAATGGGCCCAGTGGCTGTCGAACACCTACGGCGGCGGTCACAACTACGACATGACGATCATTTCGCACGTCGAACCGTTCGATCTGGGCAACTTCGCCAAGCCCGACTACTACTGGGGCTACAAGTCCACCAAGTTCGATGAGCTGTACACGAAGATCAAGACGACCGCCCGCCCGGCCGATCGCGCAAAACTGCTGGGCGACGCGCAGCGCCTGCTCGCCGAAGACAGCGTCCATGCGTTCCTCTACCAGCCGCAGTGGGTGACGATTGCGAACAAGGGCGTCAAGGGCTTGTGGAAAGACATGCCGATTTTTGTGAACGACCTGTCGGCGCTGTCCTGGTCCTGATCGCGCGGGTTAAGCGAAGTACCTGATGTCGGAGCAGTACACGCAGGCCTTGCATGAGCTTTCGGCCGCAGACCTGATCGCCGGTTATCGTCGGCGCGACTTCTCGCCGGTGGAGGTGACGCAGTCGGTGCTCGGTCATATCGAGCGCTGGGAGCAGCACATCCATGCCCTTTACCTGCTGCGCCCCGAGCTTGCACTGGAGCAGGCGCGCGCAAGCGAAGCGCGATGGCAATCTGGCTCGCCTTTGGGACTGCTTGACGGTGTGCCCGTCACCATCAAGGACAACATCGCAACCCAAGGCGACCCCACGCCACTGGGCACTGCGGCAGTCGACCTGGTACCTGCAGCCGCCGACGCGCCGCCTGCGGCCCGGGTGCGGGAGGCGGGCGGGGTCATCATCGCCAAGACTACGATGCCCGACTACGGAATGCTTTCTTCGGGCCTTTCGAGCTTTCACAAACTGGCACGCAACCCCTGGGATCTGCGCTGCACACCTGGCGGGTCGAGCGCGGGTGCCGGGGCAGCGGCGGCTGCCGGCTACGGGCCATTGCATATCGGCACTGACATCGGGGGTTCACTCCGGTTGCCGGCCGGCTGGTGTGGCATCTTCACCCTCAAGCCCAGCCTGGGCCGTGTTCCTATCGATCCACCCTACATGGGACGCGCAGCCGGCCCCATGACCCGTAGCGTCGCCGATTCCGCATGGTTCATGCAGGTGCTGGCGCAGCCCGACGCACGAGACAGCATGAACCTGCCGCACCAGGACATCGCCTGGTGCGATTTCGATCGGGGCGCTGAAAAACTCAAGGGACTGCGCATCGGGCTGCTGCTCGAGGCAGGTTGCGGCCTGACAGTCGAGCCGCAAGTGCGTGCCGCCGTCGAGCACGCGGCGCGTCTTTTCGAACGAGCAGGCGCCGTCGTCGCGCCGATGAAACCTTTCATGTCACAGGCGATGCTCGACGGCGTGGATCACTTCTGGCGCATGCGTTCGCACATCGACATGAATGCCCTGCCGGCGCACCGGAAGGCTGCTGTTCTGCCCTACATCCAGCACTGGGGCGACAGCGCCATCGGCATGAGCGGCGAGGCGGTGTACAAGGCGTTCAGCCAGTTCCATGCAACGCGCGTCGCAACGGTCACCGCCTGCAACGCATTCGATTACGTCATCTCGCCGACTTCGCCGGTGCCCGCGTTTGCGGCTGAACTACCTTCGCCTACCAACGATCCGCTGCGCCCGCTGGAGCACATCGGCTTCACGGTTCCATTCAACATGTCAGAACAGCCGGCCTCGTCCGTCAACTGCGGCTACACCAGCACCGGACTGCCGATCGGCTTGCAGATCGCGGGCAGGCGATTCGACGATCTCGGCGTGCTTCAGGTGTCGCGTGCGTTCGAGCTGATCCGGGACGCGCAACGCCCGTGGCCCGAACCGCCTTCCGAAGCGCTGCGCCACCTGGATTGATTGGGGTGTCTGACCATGCAGACCGACAGTCTGGGCAATGCCGTCACGCTGGAAAGCGAGAGCGCGCTGGCGGCGGTCAACGATTTCGCCGTGGGCTTTATCGCCAGCGAAGCACGTGCGGTCAACATTCTGGACGCGGCGACCACGGATCACAGCGCGATCGTTCAGGCTTATGCAGCCGCGGTGCACATGTTCGCCGAGAGCCGCGATGCGCCGTTCAACGCCAGGCCGTACCTCGATCGCGCACTGCAAGCCCAGTTGAACTGCACACCTCGCGAAGCACGGTTCGTTGCGGCCATCGATGCATGGGTCAATGGTGACATCCCTCGCGCCATCCAGCTGCACGAAGAACAGGCCAGCGAGCACCCGCGCGACCTGGCATCGCTCAAGCTGGGTCACTATCACCTGTTCAACGCAGGCGATTCACCGGGCATGCTTCGTCTGGTGCAGCCTGCGCTGCGGGAAGCGGGCGATAGTTGCTACACGCACGGCATGGCCGCATTCGCCTGGGAACAATGCCACGGTCTTGCCGAGGCGGAAGTCGAAGCTCGCAAGGCGATCGCCATGTGCCGGAAAGAACCCTGGGCTCATCACGCACTGGCGCATGTCATGCTGACGCAAGGCCGTATCGACGAAGGCCACGCGTTTCTTGCCGACGTGAGCGACACCTGGACGGGGCTGAACTCTTTCATGGTCACGCACAACTGGTGGCACCAGGCACTGTTCGCGATCGAGATGAGCCGGCCTGACGAAGTGCTCGCGCTATATGACCAGCGGATCTGGGGCGTGACCAAGGATTACTCGCAGGATCAGATCAATGCGGTGTCATTGCTCGCACGGCTCGAACTGGTGGGCGTCGATGTGGGCGACCGCTGGCAGGATGTGGGGCGCTATCTGGCGGCCAGGCAGCTCGATCATGTGCTGCCGTTTCTGGACATGCAGTACCTGTACGGGCTCGCGCGTGCAGGGCTATCTGCGCGCGCCGACGCCCTGATGCGCGGGATCGAGGCCCACGCGGCCAGCGCGCCCGCCCACGCATCGCGCGCGTGGCAACAGGTTTGCGTGCCTGCCAGTCGTGGCATGCTTGCGCACGCAAGAGGCAACTGGCAGGAAGCTGCGGATGAACTTGGCATTGCCCTGCCCCAACTCGCCCGGATCGGCGGCAGTCATGCACAACGAGACCTCTTCATCCGTGTCTACCGTGATGCGTTGAGGCGCACGTCAAGCGCTTCAAAGGCCAGGGCCCCGTGACGACGCTGGTTTTTCTTCCCGGACTTGCGGGCGACGCCCAGATGTGGCGCCCGCAGCTTGAGGCGCTGGCGAAATGGCGTCCGGTCGTCACGGATGTCCACGCGCGGCACAACAGCATCGGGGAGATGACGTCAGCGCTGCTTTCAGAACACGTCGGCGATCTGGTTTTGTGCGGCGCATCCATGGGCGGCATGCTTGCGATGGAGGCCGCGCGTCAGGCGCCGGATCGAGTCTCGGGACTCGCCCTGCTTGGCACCACCGCCCATCCTGAAACGCCCGACATGCGGCAACTGCGCGAAGCCGCAATCATTCTTTTTGGGCAAGGGCGCCTGGCCGACGTGATCGAGCCCAATGTCGAAATGGCCTTCCACCCCGACCAGGCGCGCGACCAAACGCTGGTGAAGGCCTATCTGGAGTTCATCTATCGCGCAGGCGCGTCCCAGCTCATCGCGCAAAACCGCGCGGTGATCGCACGCCCGGACGCCAGAAACGATTTGCCGCGCGTGCGTTGCCCGACCCTTGTGATGTGCGGCGACACGGACCGGCTGGCACCACTTGTTTACTCGCAAGAAATTGCAGCGCTGGTGCCCGGCGCGCAGCTGGTGATCGTGCCGCAATGTGGACACATGCTGACGATGGAGCAGCCAGAGTTTGTGAATGCCACGCTGGCGCAATGGCTGGAAAGCCTGGCTTGCTGGACCGGGTCCCGGGATTAGTCTCGACCCAGGCTCCTGACTTTTTCAGTCAGGCGCTGCTGCACCGAAGCAGAAACGAACTTGTCAACCTCGCCCCCGAGTACCGCAATTTCGCGCACAAAGGTGCTGCTGATGAACTGAAACTTATCGCTCGGCGTGAGGAACACCGTCTCCACCTCAGGCATCAGGCTTCGGTTCATGCCCGCGAGCTGGAATTCGTAATCGAAGTCGGTCACCGCCCTCAGACCCCGCACCATCGCCTTGCCGCCTCGCGCCACGACGAAATCGCGCAGCAGGCCCGAAAAACTCTCCACGGTGACCTGCTCGTAGGGCTCAGCGACGACCTTGGCCATCTCGATGCGTTCCTGCAGGGTGAACATGGCCTTCTTGTGATGCCCGGCCGCGACGGCGACGATCACCTTGTCGAAAAGCTGGATGGCACGCCGGATGACATCCTCATGGCCCAACGTCATGGGGTCGAAAGTCCCGGGATAGATGGCGATTACGTTGGTGGCCATGGTTGTCTCCAGAGCGGGCGTTCACGCAATTTGTTGCAGTGCATTATGACGCGCGCCGCAGCAGGTGTGCGTGCACCGCGCCGGCCTTCATATGGCGCACTTGCGTCAAGCCCAGGGGCTCAAGTCGTGCGTCATTCCAGGCAGTGGATGCTTCCAGGTAAATGGCGCCGTCCGGCCTGATTGCACTGGCAGCAGGCTTGAGCGCCTTGCTCCAGAGGTCGGATTCAAAAGGCGGATCGAGAAAGATCAGGTCCATCGACGATGGTGCAAGCCGCCCCAGTACCGAAAGCCCGTTGCCGCGCTCGATGTGCACGGCGGTGGCCTCAAGCTTCGTTTGCAGTGCGCGAAGCTGCGCCACCAGTTGCGGGTCCTGCTCTACGAGCAGCACATCCACCGCACCGCGCGACGCTGCTTCAAAACCGAGAGCGCCGGTGCCTGCGAATGCGTCGATGCAGTGCCATCCAGTGAGGTCCTGGCCCAGCCAGTTGAAAAGTGTTTCCCGGACGCGATCTGGGGTGGGCCGCAGCCCCGGTTTGTCGAGCACTGCCAGGCGGGTGCGCTTCCATTGGCCACCGATGATGCGGATTTCGTGAGGAGGGACGCCCTGCTTTTTCATGGCGTCCAGCTTAAGCCCAAACCTGCGCGCAAAACAAAATGCCGGGGCCGCATGAAGCGACCCCGGCATTTCCCGATCTTTTTAATTTATTAGAGCACCTACTAACCTGAACCCGGCACTGCTTTAAATGGCACCGATCGTGTGACAGCGATGAACGAATTTTCGACGGCCTAAAACCTCTCGTGTTGCCAACCCCTGTCAACGTTGACAGGGTGCCGGAGCTGAAAATTGCAGAAATCAGGAATTTCTATCCTTTAGCCTCATCCGAAGTCCCAAATCAGCGCGGCGCCACGGCTGCACCCACCGTGACCGTCACCATGCGCTGGGGCTGCAACTTGCGGGCGAAGGCTGCCTTGATGTCAGCGGCGGTGATGCGTTGCATGTTGGCAGTCCAGGTGTCGAGATAGTCCAGCGGCAAGTCATTCCAGGCGATATTGGCAATGTTGTCCAGCAGCTTGCGGTTGCTGTCGATGAGCAGCGGAAATCCGCCGATCAGGTTGTCTTTGGCTGCCTTCATTTCTTCGGGTGTAGGACCTTCGGTGATGAATTTGGCAACTGCATCCTGTGCCACCTTGACAGCTTGCGCAGCCTGGTCCGGACGCGTTTGCAGTCCGACGGTAAAGGCGCCAGCATGCAGGCCAGGCGCGAAGTAGCTGTAAACGCTGTAGCTCAGACCGCGTTTTTCGCGCACCTCATCGGCCAGTCGCGAAACCAGGCCGCCGCCGCCGAGCACATAGTTGCCAAGCACGATGGCGAAGTGATCGGGATCATTGCGCTTGTAGCCGGGCTGGCCGATCAGCACATGCGCCTGTGCCGACGAAAACGGTACGTCACGCACAACAGGAGCCGTGAGCGGCTGGACCTCAGCTACCGCCGGCAACGGATCGCAACGTCCTGCTGCTGGCAGGCGGGCGAGCAACGAAGTCACGATGGAATCAGCCTGTGCGCGATTGACGGCGCCCACAACGCTCACCTTCGCACGACACGGCTGCACCAGCCCGTACATCTGTCTCATGTCCTCGACGCTGATTTTTGCAAGCGTTGCTTCGGTCGTGTCGTGGCCGTAGGGATGGGTGCCGTAAACGGCAGCATTGAACGCGCGATCCGCAAGCGTTGCCGGCTTGGTATTGGCTTCACGGATCGATGCAGCCATTCGCTGGCGATCGCGTTGCCAGATGGCATCCGGAAATGACGGTTCGCCCATCTGACGCGCCGCCAATGCAACCGCCTTCGGAAGGATCTCCGGGTAGGTCAGCGTGCGCAGCGAAAAACTCAACCTATCAGAGCCCGCGCTCGCACCGAAACCCGCGCCTAGATCGGCCCACGCCTCGCCCAGCTGGTTTTCATCCAGCGCCGGCTCGTTGCCGCGCCCGGCGATGCCCTTGGACGCCATGCTGGCCATGATGCCGGCCAGTCCCGCCTTTTCGGCAGGTTCGCGCCTGGACCCCGCATCGAATTCGAGGCGCACGTCCACCATCGGCAAGCCCGGACTCTCGACGAGATAGACCTTGGCGCCGCTGGGCTGCACCCAGTGCTGGATGGGTATTGCTGCCCACGCCTGCGAGGCAAAGGTCGAAGCTGCAACGAGAAGCGTTGCCGAAGCGGACTTCACGACCACTCGAAATTGGAAAAATGTTTTGCGCATGAATAGCAGCCCGTTCTAGTGGCGAAGGCCCGAGGGAGGCGTGCGCGGCTTGCGGTTGGGATCGACCGGCTGTGGCCGCAGGATGCCAACAGTGAGCTGATCGTCGCCGAAATAGTTCGCCGCCACGGCCTTGACCTGCGCGGCAGTGATCGCGCGAAGGCGCTGGATCAGGCGCTCGTCGGCATCCAGCGGCAATTTCTGGATCCAGTAGCTGCCCAGTTCCCTCGCCTGGTTCATTACCGAATCGCGCTTGTAAACCTCTGCAGCAATCCACTGGGTCTTGACGCGACTGAGTTCCGCTTCGCTGATGCCGTCGCGAGCGACCTTGGCGACTTCTGCGCGCAGGGCCGCCTCGACTTGCTCGGGGGTCTTGCCCGGTGCGGGCACTCCGTCGAGCGTGAACAGCTGCGGACCCCTGCCCCACAAACCGTTGCCTGCGCCAACGCTGTCGGCCACCCGGTCGGGTCCCTGCGTCAAGGCCCGGTCCAGGCGTGCGCCCGGGTAGCCATCGAGCACCGCGGACAACACGGTGAGTGCCAGCGCATCGTCGTTTTCGGCAGTCGCATCGAATGACGTGAGTTGCGGCACCTTGAACGCGAGAGCCACATACGCCTGATCCGCCGGTGCCTTGAACTCCAGGCGGCGCACGCCGACCTGCTCCGGCTCGATGCGCGGCTTGCTGACCGGCACGGGACGCGCGGGGATGCCGCCGTAGTATTTCTGGGCGAGACGGCGCACCTGCGCCGGATCAACGTCGCCCGCGACGATGATCACCGCATTGCCCGGCACATACCAGCGCTTGTAAAAGTCGCGAGCGTCCTGCGCGGTCATCGCGTCGAGATCGCTCATCCAGCCCACGATCGGCCTGCGATAGGGCGACGCCTGAAAGACCGTCGCGTTGAGCGCCTCCCACATCAGCGAGCGCGGCTGGTCTTCCGTGCGCATGCGGCGCTCTTCCTTCACCACTTCAAGTTCGCGCTTGAACTCCTCGTCGGGCCACTGGTTGTTGGCGAACCGGTCGGCCTCCAGCTTCATCACCTCTTCAAGCTTGTTCGCCGGGATCTGCTGGAAGTAGCCGGTGGCGTCGCGCATCGTGAACGCGTTCTCGCGACCGCCCAGCGCAGCAACACGTTTGGAAAACTCATTGGGCTTGAGTTCCTTGGTGCCTTTGAAGAGCATGTGTTCGAGCACATGCGCCAGACCGCTCGAGCCGTCAACCTCATCCATCGAACCCGCGCGAAGCCAAACCATGTGGACAGCAGTCGGGGCCCGTTTGTCCGGCTTGACGATCAGCGTGAAGCCGTTGTCAAGCTTGAACTGCTCGGTGCGCGGGGGAGATGGTGATGGTGATGGGGAGACTTGCGCGAGCGCCGGTGACGCGAAGGCAAGAGGCAAAAGAAGGGAAAGGCCACAGAGGGCGCGCTGCACGGTGTGTTTCATAGAATCCTGTGATTCTAGAAACCTTATCAATGTTCAGTTTCTTTCGAAAAAAGCCTGCAGTCACACCCGCACCGACGCCAGCACCAACGCCGGCCGCCACGCAGCCCCCTGCGGCTTTTTCTCCGCCTGCTCCCAGCACGCCGCCCCCGAGTTACCCGTCCGGTGGCGGACTCATCGGCAGCGCGCTGGTGCAGCCGATGCAGATTCCGGTCCCGGCGCCGATCGCCCCGGAACGCCAGCGATGGGTAGATAAACTGAGCGCGGGCCTGCGCAAGACCTCCAGCGGCATCGCGGAGGTCTTCACGGGCGGCCAGATCGACGACCAGCTCTACGAAGAGCTGGAATCTGCACTTCTGATGGCCGATACCGGCGTCAAGGCCACGCAGCACCTGCTCGATGAGGTCAAGCGACGCGTGCAGGCCAGCGGTGCCACCCGGCCGGTGCAGGTCAAGAACATCCTGATCGATTCGCTCACGCAGCTGTTGAAGCCCCTGGAAAAACCTCTGGTCATCGGCGAATTCAAGCCCACCATCATCATGGTCGCGGGCGTGAACGGCGCAGGCAAGACAACATCCATCGGCAAGCTCACCAAACACCTAGCCAGTGGCGGTGCGTCGGTGCTGCTCGCCGCAGCCGACACCTTCCGTGCAGCCGCACGCGAACAACTGGCCGTCTGGGCCGACCGCAACACCGTCGAAATCGTGAGCCAGGCGGGTGGCGATCCTGCTGCGGTGACGTTCGATGCCGTCACTGCCGGCAAAGCGCGTGGCAAGGATGTCGTGCTGGTCGATACCGCAGGCCGACTGCCTACGCAGTTGCACCTGATGGAAGAGCTGCGCAAGATCAAGCGTGTCGTGCAAAAGGCCGACGCCACTGCGCCTCATGAAGTGCTACTGGTGATTGATGGCAACACCGGCCAGAACGCACTGGCGCAGGTGCGCTCGTTCGACGAGGCGCTGGGACTCACGGGCCTCATCATCACCAAACTCGACGGCACAGCTAAAGGCGGCGTCCTTGCAGCCATCGCCCAGGAAAAGCCCGTGCCCGTGTACTTCATCGGCGTCGGCGAGACGCTGGAAGACCTCGAAACCTTTAACGCACGCGAGTTCGCCCTTGCGCTCTTGCAATGACAGAACCCACTCGCAAGGTTGATCAGTTGCTGGCGCACTACGGGCAGAGCCACCAGAATCCGCGTAACGAGACCATCCACTTCGTTGCCATCCCACATCGGGCACAAGATCGAGGGCAAGAAGCCTTCGTTCGTCGAAGACCTTCAGTACCTGCGGGTGGGTCCCCTGTTCGTCCTGAGCAGGCTATTTCTAAAGCTTGGCATTCGTTGGTGAGCCGGCTGGACCTGTATTAGTAATTTGGTACTAGTATCGTAGCGCAGTTCGGGCCGAATTGGTTGCCGTCCCACACGCGGGATAACCCTCACGGGGTATTCTTTTTAGTGGGCTTTTCTTTGCTCGACCGGCGCGGCAGCAGCCTTGCTAACCCCCGCCTAAGCATTGAACTTCACACTTAGCACTCTCTCTAATCGAGTGCTAATATTGCAACGCATATATGAAAGGAACTTCCAGCATGACCACTTCTACAGCACCCGGCACGGCGCT
>JBKJKT010000197.1:0-14929 GCA_046597415.1 Ramlibacter sp. | reverse complement strand
TTCCAGAATGCGCGCAACCTGGTGCAGGCGATGAGCCGGCGCGCGGACAGGAAGCCGCGCAACAAGCCGGCTCCTGCCACGATGCAGGAGGCGTTCAATATCCATCGCCAGGCCCAGGGCCATCGATCTCGTCTGCTTGCCAGTGTGCTGGTGCCGCTTGCCGCCGATTATTCGATTCCGCTGCGCCGTGCGCCTGACTTGCGGCAGGCGTGCCTGGAGGCTTGGGGGCCACCCGACGGTCAGGTATGTGTCACGTCGTTGCGCGAGTTGCTCGGGCTCGTCGGCGCCCACGAATGGCGTAAGAAGGGCGTAGCGGTTCCTGCTCTTGGAACGCCGCCCTCCAACCGGATTCATGCGCATTACGGCGTTTTCTCTCCGGTGCGCGGCGAGTACCTCGATCTGGTGGCAAACGCGCCGCTGCCTTCGCTCGACCTCGCATTCGACATTGGCACCGGCACCGGCGTGTTAGCCGCAATCCTCGCGCGCCGAGGCGTCAAGCGCGTGATCGCAACCGAGCTTGCGCCGCGGGCGCTGGCGTGCGCGCGCGACAACATCCAGCGCCTGGGTCTCGCGTCCGTCGTGGAAGTGCTTGAGACAGATTTGTTTCCGTCGGGTCAGGCGCCACTCATCGTCTGCAATCCACCATGGTTGCCGGCCCGCCCCACGTCGCCCCTCGAACATGCGGTGTACGACGACGACAGTCGCATGTTGCGCGGGTTTCTGGACGGTCTGGCGCTGCATCTCACGCCTGGCGGCGAAGGCTGGCTCGTCATGTCGGATCTCGCAGAACATCTGGGCCTGCGCGCTGCGGACGAGCTTGCGTCATGGATCGAGGCGGCCGGGCTGCGTGTGATCGGCAGGCTCGATACGCATCCGCTCCACCCGAAGGCAACCGATCCGGGTGACCCGCTGCACGCGGCGCGCAGTCGCGAGGTGACGTCGCTGTGGCGTTTGGGCTCCAGGGTGGGAAAATAGTAGGCACCTTCCTACGCCTTGTCGAGCGCTAAGCCGAACCCGCTGCCGAGCTGATCCCCAGAAGATGTGACCTGTGCTGATGGCACACTTTCTGGAGGGTTCCATGACTTCTGAGCCGACTACCGCCGACAATTCGATCCCCAACCTGGACGTCGCACATCTGAATTCGTTCAGCGTTGCCGATGACGACTACGCGCTCGGCTGGGAGTGTGCCAATCCGGCGCTGCAGATTGAACGCTGGGGTCAGGACGACGCGATCGCATCGCGCCAATAAGACCGATGGAAGAGCGCACCGTGGCAGGCGACGGGCAAATTGCCGGGAAGAAACCGCGTTCGGATTTTCTGGACTCGCTGTGGAAGGGCGCGTTGCTCGGCGGGCTGGTACTCGTCTTTGCACTGCCATGGCTGCGGCCGCGTGCACCTGCAACCGCTGTGCCCCGGCCGGCTGTCGCAGTTGCGCCGGCGACCATGCCGGCACCAACGCAGCCGCCCGTAACACTGCCGCAGGTTGCACCTGCATCGGCAGACCCAGCTGTCGAATCACAGGCTGCCGAGCCGGCTCCACCTGTCGGATCTTCGACCACGCCCCAGTCACCACCTGTCGCGCCGGGCCGAGTAGTTACCGCTGATTTCGGCTCGCACAAGCCCTCTGGCGACGCACGCCGCATGGCCAACTGGATCGTCCAGGCGTCTGACAACCAGAAGCATTCTTTCGTCATCGTCGACAAGAAGGACGCACGCGTTTATGTCTTCGACGCAAACGGCCGCATGAAGCACAACACCCCGGCCCTGCTGGGTTCGGCGCTCGGCGATGATTCGGTCCCGGGCATCGGTGACAAGCCGCTCTCGCAAGTCCAGCCTGAAGAAAAGACAACCCCCGCCGGTCGCTACGTGGCCGAACTGGGGATGAATACCAACGGTGAAGACATCGTCTGGGTCGACTACGACGCCGCTGTATCAATGCATCGGGTGCGCGCCAACAACCAGTCAGAACGGCGCCTGGAGCGCCTCGCGTCTCAGACGGCCGAAGACAACCGCATCTCGTTCGGCTGCATCAATTTGCCCAAAACGTTCTACGAAACCGTGCTGCAGCCCACGGTGAAGGCGGGGCAGACCATTGTTTATGTCCTGCCGGAAACGCGCCCGCTTGAAAAGACGTTTGCGGGGTTCCGTGATACCTCGACACCATTGCGCACCGCTAGTCGCTGAGGTTTTTCGCCCCACTGTTACCGTTACAAAGTCTCGCAGATCGCTCATCTGTTGCTAGCATGTTTCCTGTTGAGTTCAAGCACAACAGGGGACACCGATGGCATGGACGGACTGGACGCTTTGTATTGCTGCGTTCGCGACATTCTCATGTGGAACTGTGGTTGCGGCCCAGCCACTTTCTGCGGACGCAAGTGCCGCGGTTCAGTGGATCAAGCGGTCGGCAGATCATCGCAGCATGCCGTTTGCGGTCGTCGACAAGAAGGCCGGACGGCTGCATGTCTTTGATGCGCGTGGACGTCATGTCGGAAGCTCTGCCGCTCTGCTCGGGCAAACCAGGGGCGACACTGTCGATCCTGATGTTGGACGGAACACGACGCTGGGGCATGTGCCTCGGCATCAGCGCACGACCCCGGCCGGAAGGTTCGTTTCCTCCCCTGGCGTCAACCTGAGCGGCGAAGCGATTGTCTGGGTTGACTACGACAGCGCATTCGCGATTCACAGGCTTCGCGCTGGCGCATCGAAGGCCGACCGGGCCCGTCGCCTCGCAACCCCCACTGTGCAAGACAACCGCGCGTCACTGGGGTGCGTGGTTGTGCCGGTGCCGTTCTATACCCGGGTTGTGGCCCGGGTCCTGGGCCACAGACGAGCCGTGGTTTACGTGCTCCCAGAAGCTCGCTCGCTTGATGCGGTCGCCGATTCGATGTAGCGCGGATGCTCGACTGATGGTGTCTTACAACTGTTCTCGATATGTGATGACGCGGCGTCGTTGGGCACCCCTCTAGTGTGGACTTTCCCGGCGGCGCGCTGCCATTCATTCACTTTCCACACTCGAGGATTTCTCATGACCATCACATTCAAAAGCATCATCACCGCATCTGCGTTGATTGCAGCAGGCGCAGCCATTGCTCAGGGCACGCCTCCCAATACGGACGTCAAGAATGCGCCAAGTGGCGCCGGCCAGCAGAGTACCCAGTCGACGCCCATGGGCACTACGGGAACACCTGCGGGCTCTGGCACCGCGACGCAATCAAGCACGACGCCTATGACGGGTTCGACTTCCAACAGTTCGATGGGCAACACCGGCACGACCTCGGGGACAACCTCGGGCATGAACTCGGGCACGACGTCGGGAAGCAGAACGGGTTCTTCCACGATGGGAGCGACCAGCACCGACACCACGTCGGGATCCAGCGGGACGATGCGTACCGCACGGGCCGATCGCAACTGATCGGATCCGCAGCAAAAAACCGGGCTCAGCAGGCTGTGTAAATAGTCCAGCTTTGAGTCATCGGCAAATGCCCACCAGACGTTGTTTGGTGGGCATTTTCATTGGAGGGGCCGATGGGACACCGAAGAGGGGAGAGCCGCCAGCAGGCGGCGCTGTTTCCGGTGATGCTGGATGAATTGGTGAGCGAGGATTCGCTGGTTCGCGTGGTCGATGCATGGGTCGGATCGTTGGATCTGAAGGCCCTGGGGTTCGGCAAGGCGCAGGCGCAGGTGATAGGTGCACCGCCCTACGATCCGGCCGATTTGCTCAAGTTGTATATCTGGGGCTACTTGAGCGCGGTGCGCTCCTCGCGAGCTTTGGAGCGCGAGTGCCGGCGCAATGTGGAGTGCCTGTGGTTGCTTGGCCGGTTGGTGCCCGACCACAAGACCATCGCGGAGTTTCGCCGCACCAATACGCATGCGCTCGTAGCGGCGTGCGCGGTGTTCGTGCAGTTTGCGCGCGTGCAGCGCCTGATCCCGGGCAGCACGGTTGCCATCGATGGAAGCAAGATTCGCGCAGTAGCCTCTCGCAAGGCGGTGATGAACAAGCAGGAGCTCGGCGAGCAGGCTCGGCGCAACGCACAGCAGATCGAGCAGTACCTGCAGATACTGGATGCACAAGATCGCCAAGACAGTAGTGGCGATGCGCGTGCGCAGGACGTACGTCGCGCGCTGCAGCGGTTGCAGGGTCAGCAAGCCCAGGTGCAGGCCAACCTTGAGCGGCTGGAGCAAGGAAGCGGGCAGACGGCTGTACGGGGCGAGCCACAAGCACAGGTGATGGTGCAAGCGGGCAGCAGGCTGCCGTCGTACAACCTGCAAACGGCCGTGGAGAGCGAGAGCCACATGATCGTGGCGCACGAGATCACAAACGAAGCAAATGACCAGCGCCAGCTCCAGCCGATGGCGCAAGCGGCCAGCCGCGCCTTGGGTGAGCCGGTGACTGCGGTAGCCGATGCAGGTTATGCGAATGGCGAGCAAATTGCCAAGTTAGATGAGCAAGGCATCACCACCTTCGTTGCCGTCAACCGAGCCGTGAACAACCAAGGCGACGGCACACTGTTTGAACGCAGCGCCTTCACCTACGATGCCCACGCTGATAGCTTCACCTGCCCGCAGGGCAAGACGCTCAAGCGCAAGCAGCTGCAACGCCGAGACAGGATGGTCATCTATGCCGCAGACCCACACGATTGCGGCGCCTGTGAACAAAAACCGAAATGCACGGTGGCGGCCCAGCGTTTCGTGAGCCGCCACCTGTATGAAGAGGCCTTAGTGGCGAATGCTCGACGCATGGCGCAGCATCCACAGATGATGCGGCTGCGAAAGCAGACTGTGGAACACCCGTTTGCTGACCTGAAGCACCGGATGCTAGGTAACGCGCGGCTGTTGATGCGGGGCCTGGACGGTGCAAGAAGCGAATTGACTATCGCTGTGATGGCCTACAACCTCAAACGAGCCTTCAACATCAAAGGTTCAGCCTGGATGCGCAGTGCACTGCAGGGCTGAGGCCCTTTCTTCCTCCGTCCCAACAAAAATGCCCCGCTTTCGCGGGGCACTCTGTTTAGAGCCATCGGTCAGACTATTTACACAGCCTGTCAGGCCCGGTTTTTTTTCGCCGGTCACGGCCGTTTGAAAATAAAGCGCGGCCGGGCTCGCTGGACAATGTTCTTGCGGCTCGCTTACAAAGGCGAGTACACGATACCTGTCGTTAAGGCGCGGGCCCGGCTGCTGAGATCAAGTGTGGACCCCACTTGATTTTCCAGGGCCAGACGCGTTCTCTACGCAATGTAGGTCGCTGCCGCAAAGCGTTAGGTGAAGAACTCATCGAACCCGGTTGCAGGCTCGAATCTCTTTCCCCGGTAGTAAAGACGGGTCGGGCCGGGCAGTGCGCGATCGCGCATTGAATGCGAGCTGTCTCCGGGGTAACAGATGACCCGATCGCCAGGCGTCATATGTTCTGCGAGTGGCTCCGGCTGGATGAGAGGAGGATGGCGGCAGGCGGCCTCCGCCAGCGCACTTTCGGCACTGGTATGGCGCGCCAGGTGCACCAGGCTCATGATTTGCGGCGGAGCCAACTCGATGGCGCGCTCCCAGTATTGCCGCAGCGCATCGCGAGGTGACAGCCAGACACTGTCGATCGCTTCGTGGTTGTCGTGTCGGGCAACTTGCCCTGCAGGCATGCGCGCAAGAAAAAATCGGGTGTCGAACCGTTTGCGAATGACGCCGCCCACCACAGGCGTGATCCAGCGGGACCAGGGCCTGAGCGCCGATGCCCGCAACTGCAGGCGCATCAGCGCAATCACTTCCTCAAAGCCGCGCCCTTCCCGCAGGAGCTCCCAAGCCTGCTGCTGGGTTGAAGCATCCGCTTCGCCCGCGAAAAGCACGCCGGTCTCTTCGAAAGCCTCACGCAGGGCCGCGAAATAAAGTGCTGCCGCTTCATGAGCATCGAGTTGCGATTCGTTCAGTGCGTTGTGCAATGCATCGGCGGGCCGGTCAAGGAGAGAGCGCGAGTCGATGTGCGAGTCGTCACTATCGACCTTGCCACCGGGAAATACATAGGCCCCACCCAGCACTTCCGAAAGACCGTGGCGTTTCACCAGGAACACCTCAAGGCCATGACTGCCGTCGCGCACCATCACAACGGTGGCGGCGGCGCGCAGCGGGTCCAGGGAGCTTTCGAGATTGATTTCCATTGGGCAAAG
Source organism: Ramlibacter sp. (assembly GCA_046597415.1). GTDB lineage: Bacteria > Pseudomonadota > Gammaproteobacteria > Burkholderiales > Burkholderiaceae_C > Ramlibacter. Next base: position 8,780 of record JBKJKT010000197.1, on the reverse strand, counting down.
GCTAACAGCACGCTTGAGCATTCGCCAGCGCCGGGGCGACTTGTGCGCAGAAAAGCGAGCCAAGCTCTGCGGGTCCGGCGTAAGCCTGAACTCGTCAACGAGCGCAGCCATCGTCCGACAGGCAGTGGGGCAACGCCCTGACGGCTCCTAAACGACCAGCGACTAATCTGAATGCAGCTGGCAACGAGCTGGCCACCACTAACTTTTAACCCAAGTGAAAACTCGAAGGAGCTAAAAATGAGCAAATTTTCCAAACTGGCGGGCCTGGTTGCCGGCGTTTCGACCGTCGCCGTTCTCGGTGTCGCCATTGCACAGGGTCAGCCGCCCAACCCATTGCTTCCTCACCACGCCATTGCGGCAGGCCAGCAAAGCACCCATGTGACTCCCATGGGTGAGACTGGCGTCCTGACCCAGCTGGGCGAGGTCCGCACGGCAACGATCCAGCGTGAAGCAGAAGTTGCATATGTTGCTCCTGTTGTTCCTGCTGCTGCCCCTGCTGCTCCAGCACCTGAACCCGTTCAACAAGTCGCAGTCGTTGAAACCACGACCATGGGCGCTGCACCCGAGCCTGCACCTGTCGCGCAAGCGCCGATGCCCAGGGCCGACCGAAACTAAGGCGAAGCGTTCCCGCGAAAGCGGTTCACTTGAAAGCCGGAAGCTTCCTATTGGCGGCTGCCGGCTTTTTGCTGTCTGGCGATGCGGTCAACGATCAGTTGTCTGGTTGAGCGTACATCGGAATCAAACGGGCTCGGCATGCCAAGCGCCTTGTCGATTTGCGATAGTGCCTCCGAGTGACGCCCCTCATCAGACAGGGCCTGTGCAAGGTTATTCAGCACGATCACCGAGTCTGGGTGGCGCTGCTGTGCAGCGCGCAACGTTGTGACTGCAAGACCATGATTGCCCGCAAGGTGATGCTGGTTCGCCAGTCCGATCGCAGCAGCGAGATTGTTCGGCCAACGAGCAAGGGTCGTGGCATACGCGGTCGTCGCGGCCTCGGGTGTGGCGATCCGGGTCATCGCCAGCACTGCGTTCATCCACGCATCTTCAGTCGCCGTAGCAGGAATCTTGTCGGGGCCTACCGCCACCATGGCCCAGCGATTGCTCGCCATCCACTCGCGCTCAAATGCAGTAAACGGCATCTCAAGGCGTCGCTTCTCACCTGAGCGCAGGTAAAGCGTGCCTGAGGGATAGTCAAAACCGTTAAGCACAGCGTAATGCCATTGCGTGATCATTGGGTTCACGTCCTGCAGCACGATCACCGGATTGCCCGCTGCCACCTCGCGCAGCACATCTTCATATTGAGGACGCAGCTGGTACGAGATGCGGCCATGACGCCGGGGCGCGGCGAGCATCTCGACCTGCAAGCTGCCCTGTCGGGATGGCAGGTACACATTCTTTGCAAGTTCATCGGGTGTGATTTGCACACCCGTGTAATTCAGGACGGTCGCCAGGGCGGCGGGACCACATTGAAATTCGTCCTGCGGGAAAAACGGCACCTGCTCCAATTCGACCGTGCGAGCGACACCTTCCGGCCAGGCGGTTCGCAGGGCAACGGTTTGAGGCACCATCTGGGCGCAGCCGGAAAGCACCATCAATGCAGCGCAGTAGAAAAAGCCCGCGCATAGGCGGGCTGTGTACTGCGAACCGACGGCGGGGCGGTTGTTCAAATTACCTGCGGAAGGCAAAGTACCAGACCAGCCCAACAATCACCACGACTGCAATCCAGCTAGCGCCTGCGCCGGCTGGGGCGGTGTGGATGTCTTGCGCCAGAGCCTGTACTTCCTGGTCGGTCATGGCTGCGACGCGTTCGCGTGCCATCTGTGGATCGATGCCCTGCGATTGCAACTGCGAAGCTGTCTCGGCGCGGCTCAGCACGCTCAGGACTGTCGCGCGATCCGACTGGGCGGCGGCCCTGTCGGCGCCAATCATGCCGGCGCTTGCACCCGTCTGGAAGGACAGGGCTAGCAGCGAAATGACCAGTGCGCGGCAGGTTGCTTTCTTCATTGAACTCATCTTCAGGCTCCTTGGAATTAGGGTTGAGTTATCGGGACGCCGCCGTGGAATCACCGCAGCGCCAGCCCAATATACGCGCCCCCCGAAGGGTTGTGTTGACTTTTCGCATGGCGCAACCCCTTCGTTTCTGCAGGTTTGATCAACCCAGGGGACTCTCCGGAGCCGGCTCCCTGCGAATGGTCTCGCGATCCCGGTGTTGATGTCGGTCGAGCTTGCCCAGCGCGTGGTCGAGTGCGTGCGTCAGGCGTTGCGCCGCGCCGCGAAACGCCTCGTCCTGCGTTGGCGCGTGGTGATTGACTGCCAGCGGATCGTGTCCATTGAGGCGAGCTTCCATCATGCAGCGGATGTCGGCGCCGCCCTTTGCATTTTCCCGGCTGACCTGGACCTCGACCCGTGAAATTTCCTGCTTGAAGCGAGCCAGCGTACCCTGGAGGTACTCGTCGGCCCACCGCTCAAGCGTCTCCGTGTTCTCGATCCCGTTACTGGTATTTACCTGAACCTGCATGCCTTGATCCTTTCAGTGTTGTTCCGTTCAGTGTGCGGCGTGTACAGGAAGTCCCTTGTAGGACATAAGGCCAGCCGCTTTGTCAGCCTCTCGGCGTGACGCCGAGCCTTGTATAAAGCTGCCTGTAGTTGTCAAGGAAACACAAAATGGACGCCCTGGAAATCATTGAGCACGAAACCGGACCTGCCCCGACGGCTTGCGTGATCATCCTGCACGGTCTGGGTGCAGATGGAAACGACTTCGTCCCGATAGCGCGCGAACTCGACCTTTCCGCAGTGGGGCCGGTGCGCTTCGTATTTCCGCACGCTCCTGTCATGCCTGTGACGATCAACAATGGGATGCGCATGCGGGCCTGGTACGACATCCTGGGCGCCGATCTGGTGAAGCGTGAGGACGATGCCGGGCTGAGGCGTTCGATCGGGCAGATCGAGGCACTGCTTCAAGCCGAAAAGTCGCGCGGCACGCCCGCCAACCGTATCGTGTTGGCAGGTTTCTCGCAGGGGTGCGCAATGGCGCTCCTGGCCGGATTGCGCCACAAGGAGCGACTGGCCGGAATCGTCGGCATGTCGGGTTACCTTCCACTTGCATCGACGACTGCGTCGGAGCGCAGCGATGCAAATGCCGTCACGCCGATATTCCTGGCGCATGGCCAGTACGACAATGTCGTGATTCCCGAGCGAGGCCGTGCTTCACGCGACATGCTCACGGCCTTGGGCTATCCGGTCGAATGGCACGAGTACCCGATGGCCCACTCGGTGTGCATGGAAGAAGTGCAGCAACTGAACGACTGGTTGGTCAAGCTGCTGGCAAAAGACTAGGTGTCTAGACCTCGCCGCCGAAGGCCTTGATCAGGTTGGCAATGTATTTATCGACGAGCTTCTCGAACTCGCCCGCGACAACAGGCGCCACAACCATCTTCATGAGGCCCGGTAGCGGTAGTTCGATCTCGCCTTCGATCTTGAGTTCGATGGCGGTGGACTTCTTGTTGTCCCTGATCTTCCAGTGGCCGCCGACAAGGGCATTGCCAATTCCCTTCACGGGCGTCCAGATGACCGTGCCCTTGGCCTTGTCGCTCTTGTACTTGCTGGCGTAGATGGTCTGGATGTTGACCTGCGCGGTGCCGACCTTCTCCATCTCCCATTTGTAGACGCCGTCGCCCATGTCAGTGAGCTTGTCCACCTTGGGAAAGTGCGAAACCGAAGTGGGGACGTCCGACAGGACTGCAAAGACGTCGGCGGCCTTGGCATTCACCTCGAATTCGTAGCCCAGGTCGATGTTGACAGTCACGGCCATGGGGAAGCTCCTCGTTGTTATTTTGAAGGGGTGAGCGGATTCTGCCACCCCCGTCGCTTCAGGCCGTTTTGCGTGCGTATGTCCGCTTGAGGGTCGCCGCGCGGTCGATTGCGGAAATGGTTGCCCCGATCAGGGTGTCGATCACGACTTCAGCCCCATCGGCAGAAAGTGCCAGACCGCGCGAATAGTAGCTGCCGACCACTTTCTGGGCATGGGCGGCGTTCTTGCGCGTTTCTGCGGACAGCTTCGGGCTTGCATCCTTGAAGGCCGTATCCCAGCGCTTGCCCAGGACCGTGGCCAGCCGCTTGCCACCCTTGCGATAGAGGCCCACGCCTTGATGGGCGGTGGTGCCGACATTGGTGACGATGGTCTTGGCTGCGATGGTGGTCTTTGCGGTTGTCATGTGTTTAGCTCCAGGCGTGACGAAAATCTGTGATGGGTACGTTTTCATTTTGCGCAGGGCGAGCTAGTGGACACGCCCTAATTCAGGTCAAATTCGTAGAGGCTGCTGCCTAGCAGAATCGCCTTGGCCTGCGAAAAGCACAAATTTGCTGGCCGTGCTACCTTCCGGGCCGTAACCAAAAGACATCAACCCATCTTCCCCATGAACACCCTGCAGGCGCGTCTCGCCGTCCTTGCGCCCGATCGGCTCAAGGGAATCCGGCGTGGTATCGAAAAGGAAAGCCTGCGCGCTGGGGCTGACGGTTCGCTCGCCATGACGCCACACCCGCAGTCGCTGGGTTCGGCCCTCACGCATCCGCATATCACAACCGACTACAGCGAAGCTCAGCTCGAACTGATTACCGGCGTACATGCCTCACCCGAGAGTTGCCTCGAAGAGCTCATGCAGGTGCACCAGTTCACGTACCGGTCGCTCGGCGACGAGATGATGTGGGTCTCAAGCATGCCTTGTAATCTGCCGGCCGACGAGACGATCCCGATCGGGCGTTACGGCCCGTCGAATGTGGGCCGCGCCAAGAGCGTGTACCGCATGGGCCTGGCGCATCGTTATGGCCGCCGCATGCAGACGATTTCAGGCATTCACTACAACTGGTCCATGCCCGATGTCACCAGTGAACAGTACTTCGCGCTCATTCGCAACTTTCGCCGGCACGCTTTCCTGCTGCTATATCTGTTCGGCGCATCGCCTGCGGTGTGCTCGAGTTTTGTCGCAGGCCGCAATCACGAACTGCAGCAGCTTTCCAGCGGGACCATGTACATGCCTTACGGCACCTCGTTGCGCATGGGGAAGCTCGGCTACCAGAGCGAAGCGCAAGCCAGCCTTGCGGTCAGCTACAACGGACTTGACGGTTATGCAGCCTCGCTGCATGAAGCCTTGACCCGCCCGTATCCTGCCTATGAAGCGGTCGGCATCGTGAATCCGGGTGGCGACTACAACCAGCTTGCGACCAGCCTGCTGCAAATCGAAAATGAATTCTACGGAACGATACGACCCAAGCGAGTGATCTTTCCGGGTGAGCGCCCGTTGCACGCCTTGCGCGAACGCGGCGTCGAATACGTCGAGGTGCGCCTGCTCGACCTGAATCCGTTCGTGCCAATTGGCATCACAGGGCAGCAAATCCGTCTGCTGGACATTTTCCTTTTGCACTGCCTGCTTTCAGACAGCCCTGCAGACAGTCCGCAGGAAATCGCGGCGCTCGGGCGCAACCAGCATCGCACGGCGGCCTTTGGTCGTGAACCGGGCCTGAAGCTGGAGCGCGGCGAGGGCGAGGTCGAACTGGCGGATTGGGCGGCCGAGTTGCTGGAGGCGTTCGTTCCGGTCGCGGCATCGCTCGATGCGACGCATCGCACCACCGACTACAGCGACGCGTTGCGTGCTGCCAACGCGCTTGTCGACAATGCTGACCTGCTGCCTTCGGCGCGCGTGCTGGAGGTGATGAAAAACGAGTTCGACAACTCGTTTACCGGGTTCGCCCGCACCCGGTCGCTGCTCACGAAGGAAAAACTGCTGGCCCTGCCGTTCAGTGGAACTCAGCAAAGCCGTTTTGCCGCTCTGAGCGCGCAGTCGATCCAGGACCAGAAAGCCATTGAAGCAGGCGATACCATGCCGTTCGAGATTTACCGGCAGCAGTACGTGTCTCCTGACCGGCTCGGCCTGGGCACGGCTGCCGTAGCACCCGCACTCGCGGCCGTCTGAGGCGCTACCGGCGGGTGCTGCGGGCGGGGCGCACCGCGCGTACAATAGAGGTCATACGATTGCGCAGGCGATCGAACCCGCGAAAGACGTTTCGCGCTCGCGTCTCTCCAGGCATCCCAAAGCCCATTTCCGGTCTGCCAAACCGGATTTCTCCAGACGCCGTCCCGGCCCGCCACGATTGGGGCCACGCAAGGGGATCAGCTGCGCGTACAACCGAATCAGGAGATACCAGATGGCCAAGGAAGAATTGATTGAGATGAAGGGGCACGTGAACGAAGTGCTACCCGACTCCCGTTTTCGCGTGACGCTTGAAAACGGTCACCAGGTGATTGCATACACCGGCGGAAAAATGCGCAAGCACCACATCCGCATCATTGCAGGCGATAACGTTTCACTCGAAATGTCGCCTTATGACCTAACCAAGGGTCGCATCACATTCCGCCATATTGCAGGCCGTAGCGGTCCGCCGCAGCGTTAAGGCAGAGGTTGGGCCATGATGCGCCGTATGTCGCGGCTCAGTCCTACATAGGCTCGTCACCGAGAACATGAGGCTAGGCGTTGAGTAAACATAACTCAACCCCGGAGCTTCACATGACCCCTCGCGCATCCCTCATTTCCCGGTCCATTGCGATCACCCTCGCATCCTTGCTGATCTCGGCTCCAGTGTTCGCCAAGGACAAGGGCGACGATCAAGGCAAGGGCAGGGGCAACGACAAATCCCAGAAATACGAGGCCAAGGCTGAAAAGCACCAGGCCAAGGCGGACAAGCACGCACGCAAGGATTACGAAAAATCCCAGAAGCAAGCGGCCAAGCGTGAGCGCGAAGAAATCAAGCACGGCGCTTATTTCAACGATGTCCAGCGCGATAACGCTCGCCGCTATTACGCGCAGCAGTACAGCGATGGTCGTCGTTGCCCTCCAGGCCTGGCCAAGAAGGACAATGGCTGCATGCCCCCCGGTCAGGTACGCAACTGGCAAGTCGGACAGCCGATTCCCCGTGGTGTGACGGTGTATTCAGTGCCGCAACCCGTCATCACACAGTTGCCTGCAGCGCCTTACGGTTACCGTTACGCACGCGTCGGCAACGATATCGTGCTGGTGCAGCAGCAGAACAACCTGGTCGTGGACATTATTCAGGGCCTCCTGCGTTAATTGACCAGGCAAGGCGTGACAAAAAACGCGCCTTCGCCAATTGCGCCGAAACAGCGGGCGGTGACGGTGGACCAAGTCCTACAGGGGCAGCGCTGCTGAAAGTGGAGAGTGTGTGGGTAGCACACAAATGCGGAGTTCATTCCATGCAGTCCACTCTCAGAAACCTCAAGGTGATTGCCGTTGCGGCGTCGGTGTTCGTGTCCGGCGCCGTTTTTGCGCAAGCGCCTGCCAGTGCTCAAGCGGCGCCGGCAGGCTATGGCGTCAAGATCGGCAAGTTCTTTAGTGACCAGGAGAAGGCGGCGGCGCGCAAGGTGTTCTCGCAGAAGTACGCCAAGGCTCCGCAGTGCCCCGAGGGTCTGACTTTGAAGGGCAAGTCTTGCGCGTCGCCCTGGGATCAACGTTACTGGGCGGTGGGCCAGGCATTGCAGCCGGCGGTGAAGGTCTATGAGGTTCCCGCTCCCGTCGTTGCCACCCTGCCACCGGCACCCAAAGGCTACGAGTACGTTCGCGCTGCCGACGACATTCTGCTGATTGCAAGTGGCAGCAAGCTCATCGTTGACATGATCGGGAACATTACGAGCTGACGCACCTAAACCGCCTGCAGGCCAGTCAATCTGGTGCGCGGCGGGTTTACTTGGTCTTGATCTTTCCGCGGGGAATGACCGCGGTGACGGGCGGCATCGGACGGTCCGATGTGGCTGGCTTGGGCGCCGAATTGTCTTTCTTCGGCTTCTTGGACATCTTCTCGCTACGCTGATCGCCTTTGGCCATATTCGCCTCCTCGTGTTCAATGGATGGGGTGCAGGCGCGATATTAATGCAGGCGCTACGATCCGGTACACACAAAGGGAGCATCCGTGAGCCTGCAATCCGCTATCTTCGAACTCATGCCGCGTGACCTGGCGGCCTATCGCGCCGGAAACATCGGGGTGGATTACGTGCACCGCTTCGAATCGGGCGTGCCCGGGCCTCATGTCCTGGTCAACGCGTTGACGCACGGCAACGAGTTCTGCGGCATGGTCGCCGCAACGCACCTTCTCGACTGCGCCATTCGACCGAAGCGCGGCACGCTTACCGTCAGCTTTGCCAACGTCGATGCCTACAACTCCTTCGATCCCGGCAATCCATTTGCGAGCCGCATGCTGGTGCATAACCTCAACCGCATCTGGTCGACTGAGTGGCTCGACGGGGATGAGGACAGCCCCGAAATTCGTCGCGCACGCGCATTGCGGCCCGTGGTCGATGCGGCAGATCACGTGCTGGACATCCATTCGACAGCAAGTGTGGTGGGGCCGTTCTGGGTATATCCGGGATTCGAGCGCAATGCACGCGTTGCAACCGCGGTGGGATCGCCTGCGATCCATCTCGTCATGCCCTCCGGAATGACCACGGGTGTGCCGTTGATCCAGCAGGGACGCCACGGCGACCCTGCCGATCCGGGGGCAGCACTGGTGGTCGAATGTGGACAGCATTTCCTGCAGGCGTCCGCCGCCACGGCAGTTGACGTGACGTTGCGCTTTCTGGCGCACTTCGGATTGATCGAGGTTGATCCGGTGTGGCCTGTGCCGGCCGCACCGCGCCGGTTTGAACTGCTTCAAACGCCTGTCATCAAGACCGAAGAAATGACATTCGTGCGGCCCCTGGTTGGCATGGAAACTTT
>JBKJKT010000235.1:0-12835 GCA_046597415.1 Ramlibacter sp. | reverse complement strand
GCGGTGAGCGCCTTGCGCGGCGTCGTCAGCTTTTCCAGCAAGGCGTGACCCAACACAATGACACTCGCTTCCTCCCAGAGCGGCCGCAAATCCACGAAAAGCCGCCGCCAGTCTCGCGAGATGAGCGCATCCCAGATGGGTTCAGGGGCCTGCAGCAGCGCGCCGTTCTCGTCGAAGACCGTGATCGCGTCGCGCACCGGTCCCCGCCGGTTCAGCGCGCCCGTTTCGATCTGAGCTGATTGCAGCTGGTTCAGGCGCGATTTCGAAAGTGGAAACGTGAGCCATACGAGGCCGTTGAAAAAGTCGTGCAGGTTGTCGCGCGTCGGGCATCGGCGCGTACGCAGGATGAAGGATTCATACGGCTCGCCGGGCAGCAATTCATCTTGCGACACGAAGGCCAAAGGTGCACGGGTTTGCGCTGCCAGCGCCTCGTACAAGTGAGTGCTGTCGCCCCAGCGCCGCAGCACGCGGTCGCCCTGCTCCCGGTACGGCTGGAACCACGGCCTCGTCCAGTCGATGTTCGCGTTGAGCCGACGCAATTGCTTGCCTCAGCTAACTCTCATCCGACTGGGCGATGAAGCGCCACTGAAGCGCATCGCCGGAGCGCAAAGGCTTAAGCTGCGCTTGCCCAAACGGATAGCTTTCAGGCGGCGTCCAGGTCTCGCGTTTCAGGGTGATCGTGCCGGTGTTGCGAGGCAATCCGTAAAAGGCGGGGCCGTGGAAACTGGCGAAGCCTTCTAGCCTGTCGAGCGCACCCGCGTTGTCGAACGCCTCGGCATAAAGCTCCATGGCGGCATTGGCCGTGTAGCAACCCGCGCAGCCGGAGGCGTGTTCCTTCAGATGCGCGGGGTGCGGCGCGCTGTCGGTGCCCAGGAAAAACTTCGGGCTGCCGCTGGTGGCGGCTTCAACCAGTGCAACACGGTGCACCTCGCGCTTGAGCACCGGCAGGCAGTAATAGTGGGGTCGCACACCGCCCGTAAAGATGGCGTTGCGGTTGTACAGCAGATGCTGCGGCGTGATGGTCGCTGCGGTGAACCGGTCGCTTTCGTGCAGATATTGCGCCGCGTCTTTTGTCGTGATGTGCTCCATCACGATCTTCAATTCGGGAAAGTCGCGCCGAAGCGGGATCAGCTGGGTGTCGATGAACAAAGCCTCGCGATCGAACAGGTCCACATCAGGCGATGTGACTTCGCCGTGCACCAGCAAAAGGAGTCCCTCGCGCTGCATTGCTTCGAGCGTCGCGTAGGTCTTGCGAATGTCCGTGACGCCGGCATCGCTGTTGGTGGTTGCGCCTGCAGGGTAGAGCTTGAGTGCAACGACGCCCGCTTCTTTTGCCCGCAGGATCTCATCGGGCGCGAGATTGTCGGTGAGGTACAGCGTCATCAGCGGTTCGAAGCTCATGCCTTCCGGCACCGCCGTGAGGATGCGTTCGCGGTATGCCATGGCCATCGCCGCAGTGGTGATCGGCGGGCGAAGGTTCGGCATGATGATGGCGCGGCCAAATTGCGCCGCAGAATGCGGCACCACTGTCTTCATCGGCTCGCCGTCACGCACGTGCAGGTGCCAGTCGTCCGGACGGGTAATCGTGATTTCGTTCGTCATGGGAGCGATTCTCCCAGACGTGGCAGCCGCTTCAGCCGCTTCAGTGCCCCAGGATCTTGTTCAGGAAATCCTTGGTGCGGTCCTGCCGGTTTTCCGGGTGCGTGAAGAACTCTTCTTTGGAGCAGTCTTCTAGAATCCTGCCGCCGACATCGATGAAGATCACGCGATTGGCGACCTTGCGGGCAAACCCCATCTCGTGCGTCACGACCATCATCGTCATGCCTTCCTTGGCAAGCGTGACCATCACGTCCAGCACTTCGCCGACCATCTCGGGATCGAGCGCCGAAGTGGGTTCGTCGAACAGCATCACGATGGGATCCATCGACAATGCTCGCGCAATCGCCACACGTTGCTGCTGGCCACCCGAAAGCTGGCCGGGAAACTTGTCCTTGTGCGCCATGAGACCCACCCGGTCGAGCATCTTGAGGCCCCGCGCCTTGGCTTCATCAACACTTCGGCCAAGCACCTTGATCTGCGCGATCGTGAGGTTTTCAGTGACCGAGAGATGCGGAAAGAGCTCGAAGTGCTGGAACACCATGCCGACCCGGCTGCGAACCTTGGGCAGGTCGGTCTTGGGATCGGTGACGGAAATGCCGTCCACGATGATCTCGCCCTTTTGCACGGGCTCGAGGGCGTTGACGGTCTTGATCAGTGTGGACTTGCCAGAGCCCGACGGGCCGCAAACCACGACCACATCGCCCTTGTTGATCTTGACGGAGCAATCGGTGAGCACCTGTACCGGGCCATACCACTTGGAGATATTTTTGATTTCGATCATGATTTGAAGACTTTCGACGAGCCGCCTCTAGAAAGGCACGCCCCATCGAGGGGCAGCGAGTACACGTAACTGACAAGCGTGGGGGCCATATTTTTCAACGAATGATCTGCACCTTGAGCTGAATGCGGCGAACGAGCCACGACAGGCCCATGCACATCACGAAATAGAGCACTGCGGCGAGCAGGTAGGCCTCAACCGGGCGGCCGAGATTCTTGCCGGCGGTTTCGAATCCCTTGAGCATGTCGTAAGCGCCGATCGCGTACACCAGAGAGGTGTCCTGGAACAAAATGATCGTCTGCGTCAGGAACACCGGCAGCATGTTGCGAAACGCCTGCGGCAGGATCACGAGCTTCATGTTCTGGCCATACGTCATGCCCATCGCCGAACCCGCATTGACCTGACCGCGCGGAATCGACTGAATGCCCGCACGCACGATCTCGGAAAAGTAAGCAGCTTCGAACGCGATGAACGTGATGATGGCCGAGACCTCGGCGCCGATGGGCCGCCCGATTGCAAATGGAATCAGCAGGAAGAACCACAGCAGCACCATCACCAGCGGAATGGACCGCATGGTGTTGACGTAGGCAGCAGCTGGAATCACCAGGAACGCTTTGCCGGACATCCGCATCAGCGCCAGGATGGTGCCGAAGATGATGCCGCCGATAGTGGCGACGACGGTCAGCCAAATCGAGAAGATGAAGCCCTTGATGACGAAGGGCGCGAGCAGCTGCCAGCTGAAAAACGTGAGGTCGAGGCTTCCCAGCATTTCAGTGGCCTCCCATTCCGCCTGCGGCAACGAAACCGGGCACCTGGGACTTCTTCTCGATCACTCGCATGATGCGGTTGATCGCAAAAGCGGAGATCGCGTACAGCGCCGTGACTGCCAGATACATCTCGACGGGCGCCGATGTTTCCTCACCGGATTGACGTGCGAAAAATGTCAGTTCGGCGATGGACACGGCGAACGCCACCGACGAATTCTTGACGATGTTCATCGACTCGCTGGTGAGCGGCGGAATCACGATCCGGAGCGCCATTGGCAATAGCACGAACCGGTAAGTCTGAAATGTGGAAAAGCCCACGGCCATGCCTGCGTAGCGCTGCCCGCGTGGCAATGCCTGGATGCCGGCGCGCACCTGCTCGGCAACGCGTGCGGAGGTGAAAAGCCCAAGGGCCAGAACCACCAGCACGATGGACGGCACGTCCTTGAAACCGGGGAAGATACCCGGCACCACGAAGTACCAGAGAAACAGCTGCACCAGCAAGGGGATGTTGCGAAACAACTCTACCCACGCGTGTCCTATTCGCACCAGCCAGGGGCTGTTTGGCAATGTCCGGATCGTGCCGACGATCAGGCCGGTCACGAGCGCAACCACGAGCGCAAATAGGGCGACAGTGAGCGTCCATCCCCATGCGGAAAAAATCCAGTTCAGGTAGGTCTGGTCACCCCCCTTGCCGAAGCAGCCGGCGATGATGTCACCGGTGGTGGTCTCCTTGCAGAAGACCTGCCAATCCCAAGCCATTTTGTTGTCCCCGTGAAAAACGGAAGTTATCCAGGCCGCAGCGCCAGCACGATTTGCTTGCGCCGCCTCTTCTCCAACGGCCTACGGTAAACGACAAACCCCGCCGGAACAAGTGCTGCGGCGGGGTTTGCCAGTCTCATTTGCTAGCGATCATCGCCGGCTTACTTCTTGGCGTAGTCTTCCATCGGCTTGTCGTTCGGGTTCGCCCACGCGGCCTTGGTGCTTTCCGACAGCGGCAGGCCCACACGGGTGTTCTTCGGCGGGATCGGAGCCACGAACCACTTGTCCCAGAGCTTGGCCATCTCGCCGCTCTTGACCATGGCTGTGATCGTGTCGTTGCCGATCTTCTTGAGCGCTGCGTCGTCCTTGCGAATCATGATGGCGATCGGCTCGACGCTGATCACTTCACCGGCCAGCTTGAATTCGGCAGGGTTCTTGGCGTTGGCAATGTTGCCAGCCAGGATCGAACCGTCCATCACGAAAGCGTCAGCGCGGCCTGTTTCCAGCAGCAGGAAGCTGTCGGCGTGGTCCTTGCCAAAGACTTCCTTGAAGTCAAGACCCGTTGCGCGCTCGTGCTTGCGCAGGTGCTGCACCGAGGTCGTGCCGGTGGTTGTGGCGACATTCTTGCCATTGAGCTGGGCAATGGTATTGATGCCGGATGCGGTCTTGACGGCCATGCGAACTTCTTCGACGTACGTCGTGTTCAGGAAAGAAACGTCCTTCTGACGCGTGGCATTGTTGGTGGTCGAGCCGCACTCGATGTCCACGGTGCCGTTTTGCACCAGGGGAATTCGGTTTTGGGAGGTGACCGCCTGGTAGGTGACGTTCAGCTTGCGGCCGGCTGCCTTTTCGAGCTCGGCAATGATGCGCGAGCACACTTCGACGTGAAAGCCTGCGAACTTGCCGTCACCGGTGGTGTACGACAGCGCACCGGAAGATTCCCGCACCCCCATCGTCACGTTGCCGGATGCCTTGACCTTGGCAAGGGTATCGGTCTGGGCGAATGCGCCGCCGGCGGCAAGCGCCGCGACTGCAACTGCCAACAAATGCTTCTTCATGCAAATCTCCTGTGGTGAAGCTTTAGGGTGAAACTTGAAAACGTCTATAAATCGAACAACGAAATTCTAGGGACTTCGCACTTCGGGGATACCCTGAATTTCCCTTGGCTTTTCCGTAAAGCACGCTTTGTGCCCACTTCCTTTCAATGCCTCCTGGGTAACACCCTTGCAGGTGTTTTCAGAGACCGGGAACCGGGTTGTCAAGGTGGCGCGAACTGTACGAAAAGCTCAGAAGCCGCGCCAATGCTGTTTGCGCGGCTGGTTATGCAAAAAATTTATAACTGTTTCTAGGTTGCCGTATGGGCCACCAGGAAAGTCCACAGCGCCTGTACCGTGCCCTTGGGCGAGTCCTTGCCAACGGGTTTTTCTCGATACGCGCGGACGTCCATTGTCATCTCGAGCCCCCTCATTTCTGGCGGGGCGCAGTTGACGAGACGTTTGGATCGCAGTTCCTTCTTGACAGCGCTGTGCGGCAGAAAGGCCACCCCGTGCCCCTCGACCGCCATCACTTTCAGGCCTTCCGCCATGTCGGTCTCGTAAACCCGGTCGAGGTGAATCGGAGCGGTTGACTGCTTCAGGATCAGGTCGGTGACGCGACCCAGATAGGCGCCCGGTGCGTAGCCAAGATAAGGCAGTGGCTGCCCCGCCCGCCCGGGCAACCTGAACAGGGGCTCCCCATTGGCGTCGGCGCGGCAATAGGGGGACAGCACTTCCTGACCGAGCGTCACCATTTCGTATCGATCGGCATCCAGTTGCAGGGGCTGCGAGGCGTGGTGATATGCAATGAGAATGTCGCAACCGCCTTCAACCAGCCGCATCACGGCGTCGTGAACATTCAGTGCAATCAGGCGACTCTTGATCGGCCCGAACTTCTCGCGCAGCGACGAAACCCACGCGGGGAAGAACGTGAAGGCGAGGGTGTGTGGCACCGCGAATTCGATGACGTCCTGACCCGCAGCCGAATGCCCGCGCAACATGGCGCGCGTGCTTTGCAGCGCCTGCAGCATTTCCAGCGACTGCGAATACAGCGTCTCACCGGCGGGAGTCAACCGCGTCGGATACGAGCTGCGATCGACCAGATCGGTGCCGGCCCACGCCTCAAGCGCCTGAATACGCCGCGAGAACGCAGGTTGCGTGACGTGTCGCAACTGCGCCGACCGGCTGAAGCTGCGGGTTTCGGCGAGGCTCACGAAGTCCTCCAGCCATTTGGTTTCCATGGTGGGATTATTGCTTCGAGAGAACCGCACGCCGCTGCGCATAGAGCGCGGCGCGCGATTCATCACCTTTAGCCCTGTAAAGCAATTCGAGTTCGGTGAAGACATGCGGATCAGGTTTGCCCGCCGCCTGGCTTTCGGCCTCCAGCCGCAGCTGGATCGCCAGCGCTTCATCGACCCGCCTGAGCGTGCGCAGAGTCATTGCCACCATCCAGTGCGCAACCCGGGTTCTGTCCGGATTTCCCAATGCTTCGCGCAAGGATGCAGCGCGCTGGAATTGCTCCAGCGCTTCATCGCTCCGCCTCATCTGGTAAAGCGCGTATCCCATGTTGTTGCGCAGCGATGCCTCCCACGCCCGCGCCTGGGGTCGCGACGAAGCCATTGCCACATCGAGGCCCTTCTGGCCCCACTTCAACTGGTCCTCGGGTTTCGTATCGACAAACGCGAACATGTGGACGGCGTCAATCACCAGGTCATCTCGCTTTGCCTGCAGTCCCAGGTCGATCGCCAGTTGGAAGGCCGCGCGTGCACGGTCCCGCACTTCTGGAGTCTGCGATTCGGGTGTGTGCGTCGCAGAAGAGTAGGTGCGACCCATCTCCAGTGCGTGTCGGATGCGCGCCTCTGGACCCGCGCCTGCAAGTTGCGGCTCGATTTCGCGCAACAGCGACTGCGCACGCGAAAAATCGCGCCGCAAGCCATACGTTCGCGCGATCTGCGTTTGCAGGATCAGCGCGTCATCGCCTGAAGCGGTGGCCAGCGCCGCACGGAACCGCTGCTCACTGAGTTCCGGGTTGCCGAAGTTCCAGAGCGACGCGATGTCGATTGCGGCCATCGCGATCGAAGGCGCCGTCATCAGCGCGGCAATCAGCGCGGCAATCAGCCATGCCAGTCCCCATCTGTGATTCAACATCGCACCTCGCATCCATCGATGGGCGCGATGTTACTCGTCGAGCAAACCACCGCGATAGAAGCTGTAGGCGGTGCCGTCGTGCAGGTAGAAGTAGCCGTCGGCGCAGCCATCCTTGCCCGGAAAGAACTCGCGGTATGCCTTGGGCACCAGCCGCTCGAGCTGTTCGTCGGTGAGTTCATCGAACTCCTCCGGTGTGATGGATTGGCCGGCTCGCAGTTTTCGGTTCATGATCTTTTTGTCCATCATTCGAGATCAGCTGAGTCGGTGTTGATCACCGCTTCGATGTGATGACCATCCGGATCGACAACAAACGCGGCGTAATAGGCAGGTCCGTAATTCGGACGCAAGCCCGGCGCGCCATTGTCAGCACCGCCGTTTTGCATCGCCGCAAAATGAAAAGCGTCTACGGCGCCTCGACTCCTGGCAGCAAACGCGAGATGAAAGCCCGGGCCTGGTGCAAGCGGCGCGCCCTGCTGCAACTTGATCGCGAACTTGTCCCCGCCGCCCTTCTCGCCCTTTTCGCTTTTATCCCCATAGCCGACCGCGGCACCAGACGTGCCGTGACCTGCATCGGTCCAGACGCGCTCATAGCCAAGTGCGGCAAGCACTGCATCGTAAAACTTTGCCGAGCGATTCATGTCGCTCACGCCAAAAGAGATGTGGTGGAGCATGTGCACGCGAAACCTGGGGGTCTTGGCTCGAACCTTATTTAGACGCGGCTTCGCGCTCTTTCAGGATTGCATACAAGTAAGCCCGTGCGGTAAGGGCGGTCAGGGTTGATGGATAGCCAGAGCACCCCTTGTGAGGCATCCCGGCAAAAGACGAATACTAGCGAATTTCCAGCTCGTGATTGTCAACTGGGTGTGAACGTCAACGTCCAGACTTCACTTCCGACCCCTGGCCTTGTCAAACTTTCGCCAGTACTGGAATTCGTCTTCGTGATGTTCGATATCCAGCTCTGAGATGCGCACCTGCAGGCGCTCTTGCACGTCGGCCACTGCCTTGTTGTAGACGAGCGGTCCCAGTTCTTCCAGGAAGTACCCGAGCAACGCGCCGGCCGCAATGTTGCCGATCTTCTCGTCCATGTTTTCGTCGAAGTAGCGTTCGATGGAAGCGATCGCCTCCTGACGTAATTCGCGTGGGAGTTCAATCGTCATTGATCGCTTTCTGATGATGAAGCGGGTTCGATCAGCACGAAACGCGGCTGGAGCTTGCCTTCGAACAGCCCGTGTTCAAAGAACATTGCGTGGGGCCTCACCCACCAGCCGCTGTCGTTGTAGAGCGGCCGGTAGAGCACAAGCGGCTCTTGGGTCTCGCTGTGCCGAACGACGCCGCAGACCTCGTACTCGCCGCCCTTGTAGTGGCGATAGCGCCCAACAGGCGTCGGAGGAAGCGTTTGAAGATGCGACATTTGGGGGATTTCGAAATTTCCGGATGAGCGTACAGCATCAGTCATGGTCATCTGTCGGGTTGTCCTACGCCACGCACACCGGAATAGGCGCACCATGAGTTTCAATTAACTGAAAGCCACGCATGACAGACCCGCGCAACATTGCCCACGATAAAAAAGTTCAGCAAGAGAAAAAGAAACACGGCGAGGAGATTGCTCCGGGTGCCGACAAGACTCCGCAACCGGGCAAGAAGACGCATATGGAGCACCACGCCTCTGACGTTGCGAAAGTGCCCGACGAGGCAGCGCCTGAGCCAACGGGCGAGAAGCCGCTGGACTGACCACTTCCAGGCTGCGTCAGGGCACGCGCTGGTTGTCGGAAGGGGTGGCAGCTGACTGCGGAAGGCCAAAAATCCTGTCGAAAACCCACGTAAAGGCGATGGCATAGAAAAAGAAAAATGCCAATAGCCCCAGGTTTGCCAGGAATGCTTCCAGGGGCGAAATTTTCAACCAGAGCGCCATGACGGGAATCAGTATCAGCACAAGGCCACCTTCGAAACCTATCCCATGCGAAAGACGCCTGGCGAACGAGCGGCCCCGCGTGGTCTGACGGGACTCCCATCTTTCGAAGATCGCATTGAAGATGTAATTCCAGCCAAGGGCAATGCTGGAGAGAACGAAGGCCAGCGCGAGCGTAGAAGCAGGCGGCTTGTCAAATGCGAAGCTCAGAACGGGCCCGACAAATGCAATGGCGAAAACTTCATACAGGACGGCCTAGAGCACGCGACGGGTTCGGGGACTCATTGGAATGCGTGCGTGTCGCAACGCGTAATCGGCGATGACGCACTCATCGTGTGGCTTGGTAGGCTTCGATGAGCGGCAATATGGCCTTGCGGCGTTCGAGGCTGCTGGCGGACCACACATGCTCGCGTTCAGACGATTCGACCCGGTTAGCCTCGATCATGGCGTTGAGAGCGAACGACGCCCCGGATTCACGCTGACACCATCGGCAATGGCAGCAATGAACAATCAGCGGGGCGGTCAGCAAGCGGTATCGGACTGCGCGACAGTCGCAGCCGCCTTCCGCAGGAGAGTGAAAAGGCTGTGGCATACCAAATAGGTGGTGGCTGTGAACTGCCACAGACTCACGGCTGGGCACTTGAACTGACCTTCTTTGGTAGATCGTCGTTTACGTTGAACCAAGAGACATGATTCTCGTAGAAGACGTGTGCAGCCGGCTCCCGGTCCAGGGCATCGGTGAAGAGCGCCCTTGCGACGTGCATCTCACCGGGCCAGCGCGTGGACTTAAAGAACATGGGGCTTCCGCACGTTGCGCAGAACCCTCGTTGGGCGCCAGCGCTTGACTCATGCCAGGTCGGGCTTTGGGACGAGGGCTCAAGCGCGAACTGTTCGCTCGGGAACCCGGCCCACGTGACGAACGGCGAGCCATGAGCGCGCCGGCAGAATGTGCAGTGACAGTGCGCAACCCACTTGGAGGGCAACTCAGCGCGAAAACGGACAGCGCCACACAAACAGGAACCGCGAGCGAAAGTGACGTTCATTGCATGGCCTGACGCAAAGATATGGACCACAACACAGGAAGCCTCGTGCAGTCGTGGATCTGTGTCGCCGACATGCTACGCCGCATTTTTAGCTTCGAGTCGAAGTTCAAGAACTTCGTCACCGTGCAAATCAGTTTTACCCGTGCTTTCCCACCCCAGGTGACGGTAGAAACCATGCGATCGGACATCGGGATCAGAGGCGCAACCCAGGAAAAGCCTGGTGTGACCTTGACTCCAGAGGTCTGCGACGACGAGCTGAAGGAGGCGCTTGCCAAGCCCCCGGTGTTCTTCTTGTTGAAGCAGGGCCAACACCACAACTTCGCCAGTCTTCGCCGCGCCAAAGCAGTAGCCTACAAGTCGCTCGCCCCGGCGGGCCGTCCAACCCGGCAGGCAGCCGGTTCTGATGTCTTCTGCCCACGACTCTGAAGTGATGCCGTAAGCGCGCAATCGTTCTTCCTGGACGGCGTTTTCACGCGTCATGCCTCGCAGACGGATGCACTCAGGTGCGTCCGCTGGCACGGCGCGCGAGATTTGAAGCTGGCTCGGTGCACCGGACATAGGCGCGACCTACCTGTATTTTGCTGCGGTGATGAATTGACCGAAGCTCTCACACCACACTACGACTGCAGAGTACTTCGCGGGCTCGACTCCGCTCGGGAGCACGACGACAAAGTTCTCGAAAGTCTTGACGTCACCTACGCGAACCATGCTCTTTTTGAGACGATTGAAATCCCGCCTCGGTCTCGACAAATTCGGGTGAGAGGTAGAGCTTGTAGTCGGGCCCGGGAGCGAGCTTTCCGACAAGTGAGATGGCAGTCGGTGCGATGGATACGACGCCTTCGCCCCAGTGAAGCGAGTCGCTGTGCTTCAGTTCCCTTTTGAACTGCCCTGTAAACATGACCTGCGCTGTGACGGCCTTTATCTCTTCCATCGTCGGACCCGCTGGCGCAATCAGAATGGGCAACGCGTAGATGCCTGCCGCAAAGCCTGTAGCAGCCACAGCCAGGTGGGATGCAGCAAGGAAGAGCGCTTTGCGTGTATTCATTGGTGCGGCGAGATGGATAAATAGTGGTTTTCGCCGACGAACGCACAAGTGAGTGGTGGTGGTGTCACTGGGCGAAGCGCTTTTGCAACTGTGTGAGGGTGAACGCGTTTCCCCGCTTGAAGTACTCCTTCATCTTCTGGGATTCTTCGTTGCTGCGGAACCCCAGTCCCACAATCCGTAGAAGAGTCTTTCCGTCGGGAGTGTCCTGAAAATACAGCACGGTCCACATGTCACTGATCTGCTCCTTGAATGGGAACTTCTCAGGCGCCTTGGCGACGCGGATCGATAACATTCTCTCGGGCTCGAACGCCAGAATTCGGTTCTCAATCGTTCCTGGGTCGCCAAGCGATCCGTTTGCGTCGTAATTCGACCGCATCAGTCCGTCAATGCGCAAGTCAATCTCGGCTTGGGGCGCCAACCAGGACTTCAGGCCGGCGCTGGTAGTCCATGCGTTCCACACCACCGCCACGGGCGCATTGACGACCCCCTCAGCGACGATCGATTCCACGGCCCTGGCAGGCAGCGCACATGCAAGAAGGCTGACAAGGCCGGCCAACCAGACGCGTATCTTCATTTTTGGCTTTCGTGATTCGAACTGTTGAGCGTCAGCCTGGAAGGGTTAGGGTCATGTCGCATTCTGATCGAGCGGAAATTCAAGAACAACTTCGCCCTCATCAACTTTTCCGGTGTGCTGAAACCCAATGCCAAGATAGAACGGCTCGGGGCAGCCCGGTCCAGGGACGTATGAGAGCTCCAGTGTCTTGAAGGTGCCTTTGCTTCGAGCGTGCTCGATGACCAGCAGGAGTGCTGCACGGCCTATGCCCTGACCCTGATACTTCTCGTCAATCATGAATCGCCAGACGCCTATGCCGGGCTCCTCGGGAGGAGGAGTTTGTAGTGACTGGTCTTCGAGCATCACAAAGCCGACCAACTCCTCAGCCTTGTAGATGGCTCGGTACCAGGCTTCTGGAGCGAACAGGGCCTGTGCCAATGAAATTGCGTTGGAGGCGACGAAACGTCTTTGACTCTCTGCAACGGAAAGCTTGACTACCGCGCGCACCGTTTCGGATGTGATCTCGCGCAGGCTAACTTGCGTGGCGCTGATGCTCATAGGCGGCCTGTCAACTCATTCAACTGGGGAAATCCATGGCTATTGTCACTCCGGGAAGCGATCTCGCAAGGGTCACGCCACGCTGCGCACTCGTGCATCCTGCAAACCTACACAAAGGAGAGCACGCGACAAGCAGAACACTGAACTCCGGTCCATTGCAGCCCAGACCCACGACATCAAGCTGATTTGCGCGGCACCAGCTTGACCTGAAGGTCGCATCCGACGGCGCTGGCGTATCGCTTGAGCGTTGCGAGCGAGGGGGCGTGTTTTCCTGCCGATTCAAGCCGCGAGATCGCACTCTTGGTTGTTCCCATTCTTTCGGCCACTACATCCTGCGTGAGACCGGCACGCGAGCGCGCCTTCAACATCTGACTGGCTACCTGATACTCAAGCTCAAGGGATTCGTACGCTGCGGAGAACCCCTTGCGCGAACGGGCCTTCACGAGGAAAGCTTCATGGTCATGCGGCACGGGTCGATATTTCAGTTCAGCCATCTTGCAACTCCTTCAATCGCTTTCGCACTAAGGAAGGTCTGAACAACGCGTAAATCGAGGCCAACGTGGCGCGCGTTGTTCCTGTCGATCTCGCGAGGTCGCTTCTTTGAGCCTCCGCGTGACTACCTGGATCATTTCAATCGCAATT
>JBKJKT010000071.1:0-4254 GCA_046597415.1 Ramlibacter sp. | reverse complement strand
ATGCGCTCCCAGGGAATGTCTCTCGTGTGGGCGGTGGCGAGGATGGGCATGGTGTTGCGTCCCGCGGGCGCCAGCTTGCGAATCTGCTTGAGCAGCAGTCGCAGGTTGTGCTGTGTTTCCTCAGCCGGATCTCCAGCCAACGCCGTATTGGCAAGACTGACCAGAATGGTCACCAGTGATCGAGTCAGAGCGTGCGCACCGGTCACAGTCGGGATCCGGATCAGGTATCGGTGCGGGTCGAGCCGGATGCACTGCGGCTTGGAAAAAACCGGCATGCCCGCACCGCGCAACAATTCGCAGGCTGCGTCGCAGATGATCCGCGCAAGGTGTGGTTCGCCTGCCGCCGCTTCGGCCGACGGTTTGACGCGCAGGTCGTCGAGCAGGGCTGTGAGCCTGGCCCGCCCGGCCCCGGCTCCGGTCCCTCGGAGGTTGGGAACTACCAGCGTCGCCGCCACGCTCGGCTGTGAACAATTCTTGTCGATGCCCAGCAGGTCGCTGAAGCGTTCAACCGCGACGGGTGTCGATATCAGCTTCGAGACAGCCTTGGGTTCGTTCAAGGTCACCCCGCTGTGCCGAGCTTTTGGAGATAGACGTCTCGAGAAAGATGCCTTGATACCGGCCCTTTGCCCGTGACCTTGACCGCAGAGCCCCATTGCGGTTCGACCCGCTCTGTCCAAAGCCGCCCGACGCTGAAGGGTTCGCGCACGATCAGTCGCGCGTCAGGCGCCGACGAACGTAATACCTGCTTCAGGACATCCAGTTTCGGATGCACCATGTTCGCGATGTAGATAATGCTGGCTTCGCCGAAGTCATAGTCCTGGCCGCCAGACAAATGGGCCCGCAGCCGGTCCAGGCCGAGTGCAGCCTTGAGCTGCTCGGTCACTTCGATGGCCTTCTCGGAAACATCGAGGCAGACAACGTTTCGGGCGCTCGTTCGGTCGAGTACATGCAATGCCGTCACCGGCAGTTGGCCGCAGCCCACCATCACGAAGGTTTCGCAGCCGCTGAAGTTCACCTGGTTGAACATGTCGGCATTTCTCTCGTAAGCGATGATGCCTTTTTCCCCTGCCAGTTCCTTGAACGTGAGTCCAGGGCGGTCCGCTTTGGAGAGAATGCGCGCAACTTCCTCGGTCTCGTTGGCGACGACGTGCTGGTAATAGAGCTTGTTGAGAATGGGGTAGAACTCCAGGCACTCCGGATGGCTGTCCAGATAAGAATTGCCTTCGTCCTCGCTCACTTCGAACGCCAGGTCCGCGAGTTTGCCGATGGCATCCATCGGCGTTAATTGGGGAAGGTCGGCAAGTGTTTGACGTAAGCGGGTTGACCAGTTGTTCATCGGGATACGAAATTGCGTGGGTTAATTGTGTGGGCGGTCGACTGTCTGGCTATCCAGGACCCTCTGGAGTTTGCGGTTCTGGTCTCTCAAAAAGCGTTCAAACTCATCTTGACGCATCGGGGCGGGCTCGACGCCCTGGGTCTTGAGTTGTCGGACCAGTGCGGGATTCCTGAGTGCGTTCGTCGCCGATTCGGCAAGCGATTTCACCACGGAAGGCGGGGTACCGCGGGGCGCAAACAGCCCGTACCACTGGGAAAATTCGGCATTCCTGATGCCAAGTTCGGACAAGGTGGGCACGTCGGGCAGCAGCTGCAGGCGTTCGTGATGAGCCACGGCCACCGCATGCGCGCGGTTGGTAGCCAATGCCGCAGCGACCGACGCGACTGGCACGAACATGATCTGTGTTTCACCAGCTAGCAGTGCCCTCAGCCCAGGGCTCGTGCCCTTGAACGGTACATGGAGCCACTTCACACCCGTCTGAACGGAGAAAAGGTGGACCCCAATGTGAGACGAGTGGCCATAACCTGCCGATGAAAACGAGAAGCCCTGGTTTCTGGATCGCGGATCGGCGAGGATCTGATCCAGGGTCATGCCTTTCAGCGCCTCACCGACGAGCATGACGCTCGGCGCCGTCGCAAATCGCGCGATGGGTGTGAACTGGTCGAACGGGTGGTAGCCGGAATTGTCAAAGAGCAGCGGGCTCGTGATGTGCCCCACACCCGTCACCAAAAGCGTTTGCCCGTCGGCTTTGCTTTTGGCGACGCTGACGGTTCCTATGTTTCCACTGGCACCGGGCCTGTTGATGACGATGGTCGGCAAGGACATTTCCGCAGACCAGATATTGGCCACCAGACGTGCGAGCGAATCAATGCCACCTCCCGGTTCGACCGGCACGATGAACTTGTACGCCGAGGGTGATGGCGCTTCCGCGGAGTCGTTCTTGCTCTGGGCGTTCGAAACGAGGGGAGCCAGCACGGCCATGAGGCATGCCAGATACTTGATTCGTTGCAGCATTCTTGTTTTTCCATTCGGGCGCTCGCGATCTCGGGAGCTGGAGTTCACAGAGCAATTTTCAATTATCGCAGTGCCTGTCCGTTTGGCACTCTCCTGCCAGCCAGCACCCAGCCATGGCCTGAGCGAGATTGAGCGCGCGCGGCTGCTGCGCGTGGCCAACGAGCCGCGCTTTGCGTCTGTGCCGCCGGCCGCATCGTGCCCATGCTGGCCGATGAGGGGTCTACCTGGCCAGCGAATCGAGCTTTGCCCGCGTGTTGCGCGCCCAACGAGCGGCCCGTCGAACACGGAATTTATTCCCACACACCTGAAGGTCGATCTGTCGAAAATGCCTCAAGGGGGATTACTTAGTGAAGTTCCGGTCAGCTCGTAGGTGGGTCCAACCACGAGCGAAGTTACTTGTACGCAATAGCAGCACTGGTTGGGCCAGCAAGACTGATAAATTCGAAACGTTTAAATCCAACCTCGCTGCACCATTCGCGGAAGTCCGCACCGGTGTAGTCAAAGGCATCGCCGAACTCAATGAGCATGTTGAGCGACATTAGCAGGCCAAACGCATTTTCCCGCCGGGCATCATCGATCAGATTCTCTATCGCGATAAAGGCCCCGCCTTGTGGAAGCGCGTCGTATGCCTTCTGAATAAGTACCTTCTTATTTTCGAGGTTCCAGTCATGCAGGATGTTGCCCATGGTGATGACATCCGCTTTGGGCAACGCTTCTTTGAAGAAATCACCTGCGACCGTTTTGATTTGTTTCTCCATGCCCGCCGCGGCAATCTTTTTTTGGGCAAGAGGTGCCACGGGTGGAAGATCAAAACTGCAGAACGTCAGATGCTGCTGACTTGCACCGACGATTCGGGAAAGCAGCGCGAGCGCGCCTCCAACATCGCACACAGTTTTGTATTTGGAAAAGTCGAATTTCTCTGCCAGCAGGCCGAAGTTCGCCGCCTGAAACCCGGTCATGGCATCTAGAAACTGACTCAATCTGTCCTGGTTTGAATAAAGCTCCTCAAACATGGATTTGCCGCCTTGCTTAAGCTCGTTTTGTGGCTGGCCAGTTTTCAATGCCGTCCCGAGGTTGTTCCAGAACCCAAACAGGCGTGCATTTAGCATCTCTGGCATGCCGCCGATGTAAGTGGGACTTTTCTTGTTTAAAAACGCGGCGGTCTGTGTCGTGTTCTTGTATCGCCCCTGCGGACCATCTCCGTCTCGCTGTAAGAACTTTAACGCCACTAACGCATCGAAAAAGTCATACGTACCCCGAGCGTGAAGACCAAGTGTCTTTCCAAGCTGTGGCGCCGACATTGCTTCATCCCCGAGCGTCGTGAATAAATCCAACTCCACTGCTGTTAGCAGTACCTTGGACGACCAAAACGCGGTTGCGGTTTGCATGATGTGGCCAGGGTCGAGATCTTCTTTCATTTTTCGGTCCTTGAGATTTACGGAAAGTCTGAAAAAAGTCCAGCGGCCGCGCCCGACACCGTCATTGAGTGCGCTAGTAGCGTGAGCGATGAACTAGATCAGTTTCGCGCATGCGCAGTACGCTGGCAAGAGGGCGAAGAACGCACGCCAAGGACCGCGCGTTGGCCGAGACCGCTGCCTTGCGGGTCTTGTCAAAAAAGTCGAGGCGATCTTTCGCAAAGGCGGGGACGAATGATCGGCCTCGAAGATCGCCAGGAATTGGCCCGAGACATTCACGCTGCTCACGACGCAGCAGGGGCACGGCGCACATGGCCTGCGAGAGCGTAGGCATTGACCTTCGCACCCTGCAGCGCTGGAAAGCCCGCAAGGGGTTTGGCGACAACGGCTCAACGCTCAAGGCCACCACGGTGCTGGCGATGCTCGACTGGCTGGGCGTGAAGCCGTCGTACTCGCGCCCTCGCGTGAGCGACGACAACGCTTATGCCG
>JBKJKT010000059.1:0-22222 GCA_046597415.1 Ramlibacter sp. | reverse complement strand
CAGGATGGCGTTCTCCGGTGCCAGCCCGCCGATCGTCGGCGCGAGCCAGGGCGTGCGGCCTTCGGCGATGGCCAGCATGTAGCCAAAGGCGGACTGGTCGGCGTGGCGCCAGGGGTCGCGCCCGAACAGGCCGGGCAAGACATACGCTGCGCAAAAAAGCAGCAGCGCGAGGCGCGGCAGCCGCTGCACCGCACTCTGCGTGACCAGGGCCGGGGAGGGCGTCAGGTTCACGCTCGGATAGTCAACCCTGCCCTTGTCGATGGCGGGGGCGCCGCGGTCAGGCCGCGGTCACGGCTTCGGTGTGAGCTTGGCGAACTTGTTGCGGAACTTCTCGACCCGGCCGCCGAGGTTGTCGATGCTCTTTTGCGTGCCGGTATAGAAAGGATGCGATTCGCTGGTGGTTTCGACCTTGAACAGCGGTAGCTCGCGGCCATCGTCCATCTTGATCGTTTCCTTGCTCTGCGCGCAGGAACGCGTGACGAACTTGAAACCGTTGGACAAGTCGACAAAGCAAACGTCGCGATAGCCGGGGTGAATACCTTGTTTCATGGGAAACCTTTCGCTCTGGTTTGGGCAGCCACGTCGCGCGACCGGCGGCGCACTTGCCCGTGCGGGAAACCGCAAATTATAAGGAGAGCCGCTCGGTCAGCCGCCGCGCCTCATCATGTCGAAGAAGTCGATGTTGTTCTTGCTCGCCTTCATCTTCTCGAGGATGAATTCCATCGACTCGATCTCGTCCATCGGATAGAGCAGTTTGCGCAGGATCCAGGTCTTTTGCAGGATCTCGGGCTTGAGCAGCAATTCCTCGCGCCGGGTGCCGCTCTTGTTGAGCAGGATCGACGGGTAGACGCGCTTCTCGGCCATGCGGCGGTCGAGGTGGATCTCGCAGTTGCCGGTGCCCTTGAACTCCTCGTAGATCACCTCGTCCATCCGGCTGCCGGTGTCGATCAGCGCGGTGCCGATGATGGTGAGCGACCCGCCTTCCTCGACATTTCGCGCCGCGCCGAAGAAGCGCTTCGGGCGTTGCAGCGCGTTCGAGTCCATGCCGCCGGTCAGCACCTTGCCCGACGACGGCAGCACGTTGTTGTAGGCCCGTGCCAGGCGGGTGATCGAGTCGAGCAGGATCACCACGTCCTTCTTCATCTCGACGAGGCGCTTGGCGCGTTCGATCACCATCTCGGCGACCTGCACGTGGCGCGCCGCGGGCTCGTCGAAGGTGGAGCTGATGACCTCGCCGCGCACGGTGCGCTGCATCTCGGTCACTTCCTCGGGCCGCTCGTCCACCAGCAGCACCATCATGTGGCTGTCGGGGTAGTTGGCCGCGATGGCGTGCGCGATGTGCTGCATCATCACCGTCTTGCCGCTCTTGGGCGGCGCCACGATCAGCGCGCGCTGGCCCTTGCCGATGGGCGCGATGATGTCGATGACGCGGCCGGTGATGTTTTCCTCGCCCTTCAGCGAGTCGCGCTCCAGGCGCATCTGTTCCCGGGGGAACAGCGGCGTCAGGTTCTCGAACATCACCTTGTGCTTGTTGTTCTCGGGCGGACCGCCGTTAACCATGTCGAGCTTGGTGAGGGCAAAGTAACGCTCGCCGTCCTTGGGCGTTCGCACTTCACCTTCAATCATGTCGCCAGTGTGCAGATTGAATCGGCGCACCTGGCTCGGCGAAATGTAGATGTCGTCGGTGCTTGCCGTGTAGCTGGTGTCCGGGCTGCGCAGGAACCCGAAACCGTCAGGCAGGATTTCCAGCACGCCATCAGCGAAAACCTGTTCGCCGGCGCGTGCGCGCTTCTTGATGATGGCAAACATCAGCTCCTGCTTGCGCATGCGGCCGGTGTTTTCGATCTCGAGCTCTTCGGCCTGCTTGAGGACCTCGGACACGTGGAGTGCCTTGAGTTCGTTTAAGTGCATGGAATTACCTGCATGGAAATACTCCTTGCGGAGTTTGAAAATACTCCTTGCGGAGTGGAAGTTTTCTGGGGGGAGGTTGGCGTGAAGGGCATTGCCTCACGACCGGGGAACTTGGGAATCTCGAACTGCCCGCCTTCTGGATCTGAAGGGTGGCGGACAGTGAACTGTTCCGGATTATGACAGGAAAAAAAGACGCGGGGCCCGCCTGGGACCCCGCTCGCAACTCAAATTCAGGCCGCCAGTTTCTGGTCGACGAAGGCCTGGATCTCGGCCTTGGGCTTCATGCCCACCAGCGTGCCCTTGAGTTCGCCGTTGGCAAACAGCATCAGGGTGGGAATGCCGCGGATGCCGAACTTCGCGGGGATGTCGCGGTTCTCGTCCACGTTCATCTTGGCGATCTGCAGCTTGTCGCCGTAGTTGGTCGACATCTCGTCCAGGATAGGGGCGATGGCCTTGCACGGGCCACACCACTCGGCCCAGTAGTCGACGAGCACTGGCTTGTCGGACTTCAGGACATCCGCTTCGAACGATGCGTCGGAGACGTGCTTGATGAGGTCGCTGGCCATAAGTTGTTCCTTGGGGGTTGTTGCCGGGCTTCGCGTGAAAGACGCTTGCGCCGGTGCAAGTACAGTCATGGAATTGTGACAGAAACCAAGTCCCCACGTCGGCCCGGGCAAGCGCCTGAAATGCTATGGATGCGATAGCAGTTGCCCCTCCCGTCACTGCCGCCACTGCCGCCATGCGGCTGCTGATGGGCCGCGTGCGGGACCTCATGGCTGCGCACGACGCACACCCGGCACACACGGTAGTGCTCATGCCTTATGTGCACGTGCTTTCGCATGCACGCACGGCGTGGACGCTTGAGGCGGGCGATGGATTCGCGCCGCGATTCGAAACCACGCGCTCGTGGAGCGGTTCGATGAGCTTCGAGCCGCACGCCGACAGCATCGCGATGGACATGGGCCGCGACCTGCTGACGGCCAGGGCGTGGATAGAGCGAGCAGGGCTGAAACAACACGCTGATCTTCTGGCCGGGCGGCTCGTCGAAGCAGCGTGGCAGATCGCGCCGGGGGCCGCAGCGGTGCCGCCCTCGCGGCGGGATGCGTGGGCGGCAAGCGCACGTGCGGCAATCGCTTCATCGCTTGATTCGCCCGTGCTTGCATTTGAAGCGGCGGTTGCGCGCATAGCACTGGAATGGGCGGCGGCGTCCAGCTACGCGGCCGACTCACTATTCGCGCCGGGCGCGCTGGACGACGTAGAGCTATTGGTCGTTGTCGAAGGGTTGCAGCACGATGCGCTGGCGCAATCGCTGGCCGCCCAGGTGCCGGGCAAATCGCATTCGATTCCCCTGTCGGCTGAATTACCTCCGGGAGAGATCCGGCTCTTCGAGGCGGCCGATCCCGCGAACGAAGCCGAGCAAGCGGCATCCTGTGTCATCGCGCATGTGAACGCAGGGCGAGTGCCGGTTGCGCTTGGCGCAATGGACCGCGTCCTGACTCGCCGGGTTCACGCCATGCTCGACGCACGAGGCGTTGCCGTTCGCGATGAGACCGGCTGGAAGCTTTCCACCACGCGACGTGCTGCCGACGTGATGCTTGCGCTCAAGGCCTGCGCGTGGAACGCAAGCACCGACGCGGTCATCGACTGGATGAAGAACTCTCCATCGCTTTCGGCCAACGCAGTTCTGGGGCTGGAGCGCCGCATCCGCCGCGCAGGATTCGTGCGCGAATGGCGTTCGCTGCGCGCCACGGATGTTGGCGACGAGAACGGCGAGGGCGCACTGGCCACGCTATTGGACCAGGTGCAGGGTTGGCGCGAAACGATGCAGGGACAAAAGAGCGTGGTCCAGTGGGTTGTCGCATCGCGCGAACTGCTCAAGAGCTCAGGGCAGTGGACGCCGCTCGTGCGCGATGCGGCTGGCGCGGGCGTGGTGGGTGTGCTAAGGCTCGCGCAAGGCGATGAGGAGGAACTGCTTGAACTGCCGCAGGCCGCCAGGCGCTGGAGTCTTGATGATTTCATGTCCTGGGTGAACGACGTGCTCGAAGCCGAGAGCTTCAAGCCCGAGCAGGCCGCGCGTGAACAAGTCGTCATCCTGCCCGTGAGCCAGATGCTGGGCCGCCCGTTCGGCGCGCTCGTCGTTCCAGGCTGCGATGAAAAGCGATTGATGCCATCGCCGGAACCCGCAGGAATCTGGACACCCGATCAGCGCAACGTGCTGGGCCTGCCCCTGCGGGAAACACTGGAGGCTGAGATTCGAGCCGGCTGGCGAAATGCCCTGCAGACACCTCATTGCGATGTGCTGTGGCGCCGCAGCGACGAGAGCGGAGAGACTTTGCTGCCGAGCCCGCTGGTGCAGGCACTGCAGCTCGAACTCGAGTTGCAGCTGCAGCCCGATCCCCGTGATGTCGCCGTTGCGCTGGCGCAGCCTGCAACCAGGCCAATGCCCACCGGCAGCCTCCTGCCCATCACCCAACTTTCTGCCAGCGGTTACAGCGATCTGCGCAGTTGCCCCTACCGTTTCTTCGCCATGCGCCAGCTTGGACTGCAGGAGGCCGACGAGATCGACACAGAGATGGGCAAGCGCGACTTCGGCAACTGGCTGCACAAGGTCCTGGGCGCGTTCCACGAAACGCTTGCACAGAGCTGGGAGCCCGCCGGTGCACAGCGTGCCCAATTGATCGATATCGCGGCTGAAAAAATCACGCGCGAGATGCGGTTCGACGAGAGTGAGTTTCTTCCTTTCGCCGCCGCATGGCCCGGAGTGCGGGACGGCTATCTGGACTGGCTGACCCGGCACGAAGCAGAAGAAGGCGCGACTTTTATCGAAGCCGAAGGAAAGCACGAGCTTGAACTGGGGCCGGTGAAGCTGGTGGGCCGCATCGATCGCATCGACAGGTTGCCGGGTGGCAGCCGCATGGTCTTGGATTACAAGACCGAGGCCGCTGCCGTGAGCAGCAAGCGGGTCAGCAAGCCCGGCGAAGACACGCAGCTCGCGTTTTATGCGGCCCTCTTGCCGGATGACACACTGCGCGCGGCTTATATCAAGGTGGGCGAGCGCGGCGAGACACGCAAGGTCGAGCAGGAGCGAATCGTTGAAGAACGCGACCTGCTCGTCCAGGGCATCCTGCACGATGTGGGGCGTATCGCTGCGGGCGAGAGGTTGCCCGCCCTCGGAGAGGCGAAGACGTGCGATTTTTGTGGTGCGCGCGGTCTTTGCCGAAAGGACTCGTGGTCATGAGCGCATTGGCATACGAGCACAACGGTCAGAGCGTGGATGCCGCGCGCTTCTACGCGATCGCCTGCGATCCACGCCGCAGCGTTGCAGTCGAAGCGTGCGCAGGCGCAGGCAAGACATGGATGCTGGTTTCGCGCATCCTTCGCGCATTACTGGCGGGAGCGCAGCCGCAGGACATCCTTGCGATCACATTCACGCGCAAGGCCGCCGGAGAAATGCGCCAGCGCCTGCTCGAGTGGCTCCAGGAGTTTGCGCAGGCGTCGTCCCAGGAGCTCAAGCTCCAGTTGCAGATTCGCGGAATTTCCAATCCGGGTGACGATGAAGTCAATGCGCTTTCCTGCCTGTACGCGAAGGTGCTGGCATCGGGCCGGCCGGTTCGCATCCTGACGTTTCACGCATGGTTCGCGTCATTGCTGCGCACGGCGCCGATGGCCGTGATGGATCGCATGCGCTTGCCTGTGAGTTATCAGCTGCTTGAAGATGACTCGCAGGCGATCGATCTGGTGTGGCGGCGCTTTCACGCTGCGATCGTGGCCAATGAATCCGCGCGCGCCGACTTTCGTGCGTCGATTGCAGCGCATGGCCGTTCGCAGACACGCAAGGCACTTGAGGCCGCATTGGCCAAGCGCGTCGAGTTTTCGTTCGCCGATGCGGCGGGCTCTGTCGGAGGCTCGGTAAAGCATTTCTCCGAGCAGTTCCCTGAATTTGCAGGGGTCGATGAGCCGTGCAACCTGCTCTCGCGTCTGGACGCGCCTCGCGAGCAGTTGGCCGCAGCGGCTCGCGCTCTGGGTCGCGCGAAGGCTCCGACGCATGCTGCCAAGGGCGGGGAACTGGAACAAGCGGTGGCCGGGGGAAGCCTCGATGCTGTCATGGGCGCGCTCCTCACGCTAAAGGGCGACCCTCGCAAATTCAGCGACAAGATCGACGGGCTGGATCTCATCCGGGCCGCACAGGATCTGGCGATGCGATTGGCGCAGGCATGCCGCCAGCACGAATCATGGTTGCATCAGCAACGCATGGTGCGGCTGGCGCGCCTGCTTATCGCTGAATTCGGAGCGCTCAAGCGGGAGCGCGGCTGGATCGACATGAATGATGTGGAGCAGGCTGCGCGAACGATGCTCGCTGACCCCGTGCTTTCGGGCTGGGTCCAGGAAAGGCTGGATGCGCGTATCGGGCATTTGCTGGTTGATGAATTCCAGGACACCAATCCGTTGCAGTGGCAGTCGCTGCATGCGTGGCTCAGTGGCTATGCCGGTGCAGGCGGCGATGCGCCGGGCATCTTCATCGTGGGCGACCCCAAGCAGAGCATCTACCGGTTTCGCCGCGCCGAGCCGCAGGTGTTCACTGCAGCGCAGGCGTTCGTCCAGGAACTGGGGGGGGATCTACTCAGCTGCGATCACACACGTCGCAATGCCCCCGCGATCATCGATGTGGTCAATAGCGTGATGCTCCAGGCGCAGGAAGAAGGCCGCTACGAACGATTCCGGCCGCACACGACCAGCTCGGACGACGCAGGTCAGGTGGCCTGTCTGCCGCAGGTGGCTCGCAGCGCGATCGCCTCACCCGGGCAGGGGGAGGGGGAGGGGAAGAGCACCGGCCCGGTGTGGCGCGACAGTCTCGTCACCCCGCGCGACCTGCCGGAAGAAAAGCTCGCTGAAGTCGAATGCCGGCAGGCCGCGGCCTGGATTGCGGGCGAGATCGCTGCTGGTGTTGAGCCCAGGGACATCATGGTGCTCGCACGCCGCCGCGATCGCCTGTCAACGATGGAAGGCGAGCTGCGCAAACTTCGCATTGCCGCGCAACAACCCGAGAAGACCGACCTGTGCGAAGCACCTGAAGTGCAGGATCTGATCGCACTGCTCGACGCTTTGGTGTCGCCCACTCACGATCTTTCACTGGCACGAGCACTCAAGTCGCCGCTGTTTTCCCTGCCCGATGACACGCTCGTCGACCTTGCACTGGCGAGCCGTCGGGCGCGTGAGGACAAGCAGGACTCGTCCTGGTTTGAAATCCTGCAGCGCGAAGGCGAAGTGGCCTTCGGGTTACGGGCGGTGGGCGAGCGGCTGGCCGGGTGGAAGGCGTTGGTGCAGTCGCTTCCGCCGCATGATGCGCTGGAAGCGATCTACCGGCAGGGCAACGTCATCGAGCGGTTTGCGGCTGCAGCGCCACTGGCGATGCGCGATGGCGTCGTCGCCAATCTCAAGGCCTTGCCTGGCGCTGCACTCGATGTCGAAGGCGGTCGCTACGCGACGCCTTATGCGTTCGTCCGCGCCTTCAAGTCAGGGCGAATCCAGGCACCGCCGCTGGCGGAATCGCAGGCGGTGCGACTGCTCACGGTTCACGGAGCCAAGGGACTCGAGGCACCGATTGTTATTCTGCTGGACACCGATGGCGCGCCGCCACGGGCGGAGTCGATGGGCATCGTTGTGCAGTGGCCCGGTCAATCCGAAGCACCTACGCGGTTTGCGTTCATCGCGAGCGAATCGCGTCCCCCGGCGTGCAATGCGGCGGCCCTGGATGCCGAGCGCGTCGAACGGGAGCGGGAGGAACTCAATGCCCTGTATGTGGCGATGACCCGTGCCATGACGCGGCTCATCATTTCGTCTGTCGAGCCCTACATGGAGCCTGAGGTCAGCTGGTGGCGAAGGCTTGCGCCGCATTGCCTTCAGCTACCTGCGCCCGAGCCCGTTCGCGGTCCCCTGGGGGATTTGGTGGATGCGTCTGCATCGGGCGATCCGGCAATGTTCCAGCTTAAGGTCATTCCCGCGCTCGCCGCCCCACCTGCCCAACTGCTGCCCCAGGCCGACCCCGCATCCGAAGCCTCTCGTTTCGGCGAGGCCGTCCATCGCCTGCTTGAGCGCTGGGCAGGAAGCGACGCCGGGTTCAGCCCGAGCGCAGTCCGGCGCGTCGCTCGCGAATTCCGCCTGAATCCGGAGCAGGCGCAGGCAGCCGGCGCCAAAGCGCGGGCGATCCTGTCGGGCGAGGGCGCCTGGGCGTGGGATGCGCAGGCCGTTGACTGGCAGGCCAACGAAGTTCCGATGCAGCATGCAGGCGTGGCGATGCGGCTGGACCGCCTCGTGCGCCGCAGGGACACGGGCCAGTGGTGGGTGCTGGACTACAAAACGCATTCAAGACCCGAGGACGACGAAGCGCTGGTCGATCAGATGCGACGTTATCGGGCTGCCGTCGAAGCGGCGAGGCCCGGCGAAGTGGTTGGCAGCGCGTTCCTCACGGGCAGCGGACGTATGGTCACTGTCGCCTGAACGCCGGGCTCGAAGAATCCGCTCGTCCATAATCGGCCCTTCGCGGAGGCAGTGCACATTTTCACTGGCACCTCCGGTCGACTCATCCGTGCTCCCCCAGCGCAATGTCAACCACAGCTTCCCGACTTCTTTCCACCGCGGCGTTCATCGCCAGCCTCTTTTGCATCGGCGTCTGGTGGCCCGCGCCTTTGCCCACCGCGTGGGACCTGCATACACAAGTGGTCGCAGGCGGCGTAGGGCTCGCGATCGTCCTGGCCTTCGCCTCCTTTTTCGTGCGTGTGTCGCGCCTGGCAGTGCTGCTGGGGGTGGCCTGGATCTTCTTCGCGATCCATGCAAGTGGCGTCCCGGCCGCACTGGCCTTTGTCCTGTTTAGTGCCGGTGCGATGGGAGTGGGCGCAGCCATCGTTGGACGCGCGGGGTCTATCACCGCGATCGAACGTGCAGTGCTGGCTTACCTGGTCGGCCTATCCCTGATGCTTGCGGTGTTGAGCCCCGTGCTGGCATTTTCCATTCACTATCCCAGCACATATGCGGCGGCCTGCCTGCTGCTCGTGGTCTGGCAACGCGGCGCGCTGTTGAAATTGCTGCAGGATCTGCACATGCAGTGGCGACAGTGGCGCGGCGGCAAGCCATCGTTTCCAGTGTCGGTTGCGATTTTTTTCGTCATCTTCGCGTGGGGTTACGGCTCGCTCGGAACGCTGACACCAATTGCCGCCTGGGATGACCTTGCGTTTCACCTGCGATTGCCGACCGAGTTGCTCGTGCGGCATTTCTACGCCTTCGATGTCGAACACCAGGTCTGGTCGGCCGCGCCCCTGGCGTCCGATCTCGCCTATGCAATTGCCTACGTCATCTCCCAGGGTTCAGAAGGCGTCAAGGCGTGGGTGACAGGGAGCTACCACCTTGCATGCGCGGTGCTTCTGGCCGGCTTGCTGCTGCGACGCGTGCGTCCATGGCCTGCGTTGCTGTGCCTGGTTGGCTACCTGTCGATTCCGCTCGTGCTGGTGATCAATCACGCCTTGCACCCCGAAGGTATTTCCGCCGCCCTGGTGCTGGGAATCTTTGCGATCTGGGCGCTGGCGCGTGATTCGCAGGCGCCGGGCCCGGCTATCGGTGCGGCATTGATGCTGGCTACGCTCGGCGCGGCCAAGTCGAGCAACCTGGTTTTGTGCCTGGTATTGGGGCTGGTCTGGCTACCGACCTTCTGGCGCCATGCACGCGCCAGTCCGGTTATGGGCGCGGTGATTCTGGTGGCGCTTGCAACAGTAGTCACGCCCTACCTCACCTCGTGGCTGCGCACTGGCAATCCCGTGCTGCCACTTTTCAACGCCTTCTTCAAATCGCCCTATTTCGGAACTTTCAACTTCAAAAACGAGACCTATGAAGGCAAGTTCGACGGCAGCCTGTTTGCCAACCTGTTTCTTGACGGTCAACGCCATTTTGAAACGACCCTCGCATTCTCCGGCGGCCTGAGCCTGTATTTTCTATTGCCGGCGGCAGTCATGCTGCTCATCTGGAAGGGTGACATCGAGCGGCGCGTGGCGATCGGTGCGGTGCTGGTCTATTCGCTCGTTGTGCTGTCGTCGCAGCAATATCTGCGAAATCTCTTTCCAGTGATGGCGATGGGCATGTTCGCAGCATCACGCCTGTGGGACGCGTTGCCGACAGACGACCGGACACTCGCCCGCATGTGGCAGTACTGGTGGTCGGCGCTCCTGATTTTCGCGGCCGTGATGAACCTGTACTGGATGCCTGGCGTGTTCTGGCAAACAAAGCTTACCGACATGGTCGATTCAGCGCTGACTCCAAGGGGTCGAAGTGCTTATCTGGGCCGATACGCGCCCGAGCGCGAGCTGACAAGGGCCGCCAACGCAGATATGGGGATCTACGCACGCGTGCTTTATACGGTCGATCCGTACGGTGCCGATCTGCACGGAACGCCGGTGTATGCAAGCTGGTACAACCCTCGCGCGCTGGACGCGTTTATGGCGGTGACAGACCAGGCGTCGGCAGCGGAATTCATGCGCAACCAGCGCATCACGCACATGGTCGTCAAGCCACGCAAGACCGCGCATGCCTCCATAAAGAAGCAACTGGATGAATTGCTGAAGTACGCACTGCTCCACGGCAGGGTCATGGCCCGTTCGACCGACGATTTGTTGATCGCGCTCGACGACGACATCGTCTGGCCCCGCGAACTCTGGCGTATGGATGCCGACAAGATTGGAACGCAAGTTGACCCTAAGGTAATCGTCAGCGGCAATAGTCCGATCTGGGGCGGCCAGACCGTGCTCGTTGAAGTGCAGGGCACCTGCGACAACCTGCAGCCTCGCGCCGAAGTCAACGTGGTCTGGCTGCGCAATGGCAAGGATCTGGGTTCGACGGGTCGGGTGGAAGCGTGTACACCGATTGAGGGCCTGCCCGGCGGAAGTTTCGCCGTCCGCTATCGGATGGTCGCTCCGCCCAGGGCGGACGCTCTGTGGATTCGCATCGCTTCCTATGGCGAGCTCCCCGTCACACTCAAACTCGCGCGCGTCCGTGCACTTGCCAAGTGAAGGTGTTCGCCCAGTTCATCCGCTTCCTGTATCCGCAAACCTGGACTGCCTGGCCGGTTCGGTTCATGCTGTTTCACCGCAACTGATGGGGCTTGGGCAATGACTTCACGGGTGGTGGTTATTGGTGGTGGTCCCTCGGGTCTGATGGCGGCGGAAGTGCTTGCCCAGACAGGGGTGAAGGTGGATGTGTATGACGCGATGCCCTCAGTCGGACGCAAGTTCCTGCTGGCGGGCAAGGGCGGTTTGAATCTCACGCACTCGGAACCGTTTGAGCCTTTTCTGTCGCGCTATGGAACCCGCGTGGCGAACGTCGAGCCTTGGCTTCGGGCGTTCGGCGCGGAGCAACTGCGCGAATGGGCCGGTGCGCTGGGCGTCGCGACCTTCGTCGGCACGTCAGGCCGCGTTTTTCCGACAGACATGAAGGCCGCGCCGCTGCTACGTGCATGGCTGCAGCGCCTGCGAGCTTCGGGCGTTCAGTTTCATATGCGGCACAGGTTCACGGGCTGGACCGACAGCGGGCAAGTGCGCTTTGCATCCCCCACTTGTGAGGTGGAAGTGCAGGCCGATGCGACCATCCTCGCGTTGGGCGGTGCCAGCTGGCCGCAGCTCGGTTCCGACGGTGCGTGGGCGTCACTGCTGCAAGAGCGTGGGGTCGAAGTTGCTCCGCTGCTGCCCGCCAATTGCGGCTTCGATGTGCGGAGCGGCTGGAGCGAATATTTCCGCACCCGATTCGAGGGCCAGCCGTTTAAGTCAGTGGCTATCCGCGTCGGTGCGTTTCACCGGCAGGGCGAGTTCGTCGCGACGGCTACCGGTGTAGAAGGCAGCCTCATCTATGCGGCGTCTGCGTTACTGAGGGACGAAGTCATCGCCAACGGCAGTGCGACATTCGAGCTGGACCTGCTTCCTTCCCGAACGCCGGATCAGGTCGCCGCTCAAGTTGCGCATCCGCGGGGCTCCCGATCGCTTGCCAATCATCTGAAGGGAAGACTCGGCCTGGACGGAATCAAGCTTGCAGTGCTTCACGAACTGTTGAGCAAGGAAGAGATGCAAAATCCCGTCCGTCTCGCGGCTGCCATCAAGTCTCTGCCCATCACGGTGGTGGCGGCCAGGCCCGTACAGGAGGCGATCAGCACGGCCGGTGGCGTGACATTCGGGGCGATGGACGCCTCGCTCATGCTCAACAGTGCGCCCGGCGTTTTTTGTGCTGGGGAAATGCTGGATTGGGAAGCACCAACGGGCGGCTATCTGCTCACAGCCAGCTTCGCGAGTGGGCGTGCCGCAGCTCTGGGTGCGCTGCAGTGGTTGCAGCAAGGCGAGGCAGCCTAAAACTTCGTGCGGTAGTACACCATCGGTTTACCACCACTTCGGCGCAGGCCGATGCGGGCCCCGCTTTCCAGTTGCATGCCGAGGAAACCTTTTTCGGCGACCAGGCCGCGCTGGAGACCGGGCTGAATGCGCATTTCCACGCGTGCGCCATAAAGCGGTTCGCGGCTGTGGATCATGTTGAGCGCATTGGGCTGCTCGATCCGACGCCAGGCGCCGACATCGACCTGGTTGTTGCCTTCGGTGGTGTAGCGCCACTTCACCCCGAGATCGACGCTGCTGGGTGCAGAGCCCGAGACGCCGGCCGGTGCGAAGCCGGGGCTATCGGACCCGTTGACCCCGACCGCCAAGCCTAGGCCCGAGCGGCCCGTCGGCATCAGGCTCATGTCGATGCGCGAGGTACGCGTGCCGCCATCGATGTTTTCGAAGCGGGGGAGGGAGGTGGTCGAAATCTCCAGCTGTGGCATGGCCTGGACCTGGGCAAAGCCGTCCGTGCCAAAGAAGAGCAATACGAGCGGAATGACGATGCGGGGCCAGACCCGGTACTGGACCTCTGGATCAGCCGTTTTGCGCTCAGTGATTGCGTTCATGACACACCCCTGTCGTAAGGTGATTGAACTTTAGAAGCGCGACGGTGGGAAATTTGTCGGACGCCGCCTGCCGTTGAGGTCGGCGGGGGGCGGGATGAGGGTTGGGTCAGATGCCCTAAAGTGCAACTGGACTCGGGCGACTATGCGCCGCTGGCGTATAGTCGCGATAATGCTCACAATTGTCGAAACTCTCCTTTTCCAAAAGCAATGGCCGTTGTACTGGAGCGAAGAAGAGCGTGGCGAGTTCGCCGTCTACATTGCAAAATCACCTGACGCAGGTGATGTCGTCCCTGAGTCCGGCGGGATTCGCAAGGTTCGGTGGCGGCGCGCAGGTTCTGGTAAATCTGGTGGTGTTCGAGTCATCTACTTCACGCGAACAGTCGAAGAAGAGATCGTTCTTCTGACGCTGTACGCCAAGTCAAGGACAGACAACCTCACCGGAACGAAGTTGAAGGAGATCCGTCGTGTCCTGGAAAGTTAAGCAGTTGAGCGCAGCGAAGTTGGCAGCGTACGAGGCCCAGCGAGATTTGGCCGCCGAGTTGTTGGAATCGATCCGACAGATGAAGTCAGGAAAAACGCGGGTAGTTGCCTCGCCAGCGGTTGAAGCGCGTGAGCGAACGGGATTGTCGCAATCACAATTTGCGACGCTGCTTGGTGTGTCGGTTCGCACGCTCCAGGGGTGGGAGCAGGGGCGCAAGCAACCGAGTGGGGCTGCGCGGACGCTTCTGACTATCGCGCGGACCAACCCGAAAGCGCTCTTGGCTCTGGCAGGGAAGTAGAAGGCAACAAACGAGAAGGTTGACGAGCCTTACCCCCGGCACTGGCTCCACAGTTAGGGCTGCTTGGTTCCCCACCTGACCCGGTTGGCCGCTTCACCATGCGGGGAGGCCCGTCAGCGCGTATTGTAGTGGAGCGGCCGATGCAATCTGGGCCGCATCAACGCAAAAACCCCACTGCCGCGCCCCGTAGAATCGGCCGCATGTCTTATGTCGTGCTCGCCCGCAAATACCGTCCGCGCAACTTCGCGGAGATGGTGGGCCAGGAGCACGTGGTGCAGGCCCTGAGCAACGCGCTCGAACAGCAGCGCCTGCATCACGCCTACCTTTTCACCGGTACCCGGGGCGTCGGCAAGACGACCGTGTCGCGCATCCTGGCCAAGTCGCTCAACTGCCAGGGGCCCGATGGCAACGGCGGCATCACCGCGACCCCGTGTGGCGTGTGCCAGGCTTGCGTTGACATCGACACGGGCCGATTCGTCGATTACACCGAGCTCGACGCCGCTTCCAATCGCGGTGTGGACGATATGCAATCCCTGCTGGAGCGGGCGGTCTACAAGCCAGTGCAAGGACGCTTCAAGGTCTTCATGATCGACGAAGTGCACATGCTCACCGGCCACGCGTTCAACACGATGCTCAAGACGCTCGAAGAGCCGCCCGAGTACCTCAAGTTCGTACTGGCCACAACCGATCCGCAGAAGGTTCCGGTCACCATTTTGTCGCGCTGCCTGCAGTTCAACCTGCGTCCGATGGCGCCGGAAACCGTGCAGGGGCACCTCACGAAAGTGCTCGCCGCAGAAAACGTCCAGGCCGATGCGCAGGCCCTTCGTCTGTTGTCACGCGCTGCACGCGGGTCGATGCGTGATGCGCTGTCACTGACCGATCAGGCGATTGCTTTTGGCGCGGGCAAACTCGAAGAAGCAGCCGTGCGCCAGATGCTGGGCAGCGCCGATCGCGCCCATGTCGTTCGTATCATCGAAGCGTTGGCGCAGGGTGATGGCAAAACCGTCGTGGAGACAGTAGAGGCATTGCGGGTCCTGGGCCTGAGTGCCGCGTCGACGCTCGAAGAGATGAGTGCCGTGCTGCAGCGAATGGCTGTCAACCAGGCGGTGCCGGGTTCGGCAGATGAGTCCGATCCGGAAGGCGCAGAGATCGCGCGACTCGCATCGATGATGCCAGCCGATGAGACACAGCTGCTCTACAGCATGTGCCTGCATGGTCGCACCGAGCTGGGTCTCGCGCCCGATGAATACTCGGCATTGACGATGGTGCTTCTGCGCCTGCTGGCATTCAAGCCGCAGGGCAGCGGCGCCCTCAGGGAAAAAAAAACTCTGAGTGAAACGCGACCGGCTGCACGGCCTGTTGCTCCTGCGCATCCTCCAGCGGCAGTGCCTGCGTCCGCTGCGCTTGCTGCGCCGCCTCCCGCGCACACAACGGCCTCCCGGGGGGCGCCCGTCCCAGGGCCCGTCGCAGCGCCACCCGGCCGCGTGCTGCCGGTTGTCGCATCCCAGGACGACAGGCCCGCAGCGCGCCCTCCAGCGCCTCAACGCCGTCCCCTCGGCGAGCTCGTTGGGGTGCCTGTTCGCGTACAGGCCGATACGCCGCGCGAATCCGCCGCTCCCGCGGCATTTACCCCGACAGAAGAGGGCGAATTCTGGTTCTCGACCGTGGGGGACCTGATTGCGCGGGAAGCAGTGACGGCACTCGTGCGCGAGCTCGCGCTCCAGTCGCAACTGATGGCCCGAGACGAGGGCCACTGGATGCTGCGCGTCGAGCGCGAGTCGCTCAACCAGCCGGCCAGTCGCGAACGCCTCACGACGGCACTGAATGCGGCAGGGCACGAGGTCAGCCTGAGTGTCGAAGTCGGACCGGTCACCGACAGCCCGGCGCGCCGCAACACAGTCGCAGCAGAGCAAAAACAGAAGGCCGCCGAAGAAGTGATTCACGGCGACCCGTTTGTTCAGGCGATGATGCGCGACTTCGGCGCGAAAATCGTTCCTGGCAGCATCAAGCCCGCCTAGCGGGCCGCAAACAACCTACACGTGCCCCCACAAGCACATCGAAAGGATTTCCATGTTCAACAAAGGACAACTCGCAGGCCTCATGAAGCAGGCGCAGGCCATGCAGGACAACCTGAAAAAGGCGCAGGATGAACTCGCCTTCATCGAAGTCACCGGCGAATCCGGCGCGGGCCTCGTGAAAGTCACGATGACCTGCAAGCACGAGACCAAGCGCGTCCAGATCGACCCCAGCCTGCTGGCCGACGACAAGGACATGCTCGAAGACCTGGTTGCTGCCGCGTTCAATGCGGCAGTGCGCAAGGTTGCAGAAACGTCGGAAGAAAAGCTGGGCAAGATCACCGCAGGCATGCCGGGCATGGCTGGCAAGTTCCCGTTCTAGTCGCGCCCGGGTTTCAAGCTGCCAGATGGCTGACAACAGCTCGCTCAACGCCTTGATAGAGGGCCTGCGCCGCCTTCCAGGCGTGGGTGTGAAGTCAGCTTCGCGCATGGCGTTTCACCTGTTGCAGCATGACCGGGCCGGTGCCCAGTTACTGGCGCAAGCCTTGCAGCAGGCATCTACGCACATCCGGCATTGCGAACGTTGCCACACCTTCACCGAGGGCGAAGTTTGCGCGACCTGCCTGGACCCCCGGCGGGATGCGACCAAGCTGTGCGTGGTCGAAACCCCCGCGGATCAGGCCGCACTTGAGCGAACCAATGCCTTCAACGGCCTGTATTTCGTTCTCATGGGCAAGCTGAGCCCGCTTGACGGCATCGGCCCGAACGACATCGGTCTTTCAAAGCTTTTTGATCGTGCGACAAGCGGCACTGTGCAGGAAGTGATTCTGGCAACCAATTTCACCGCAGAGGGCGAGGCGACGGCGCATGTCATCGGCGAAGCACTCAAGAAGCGGGGTCTGAGCGTGACTCGCCTTGCGCGAGGCGTTCCTGCCGGCAGCGAGCTTGAATACGTCGATCTGGGTACGATCGCCCACGCGTTGGTAGACCGGCGCTAGAAAATCCAAAACACCAAAAAGAAGAGGGCTTGCCGACATGCTGACTGCAAAATTCACCATTGCCTACTGGTGCGTCTTTTTCATGGCCATCCTGCCGTTCATCTGCGCATGGATTGCCAAGGGGCCGGGCTTTGGCAAGTCGCGCAAGGTCGGCGGATACGACAACGATGATCCACGCGCGTGGCTGGCAAAGCAGTCCGACTGGCAGCGCCGCGCCAATTCAGCCCAGGCGAACACGTTCGAAGCGCTGCCGTTTTTCATTGGCG
Organism: Ramlibacter sp.; assembly: GCA_046597415.1. Lineage (GTDB taxonomy): Bacteria > Pseudomonadota > Gammaproteobacteria > Burkholderiales > Burkholderiaceae_C > Ramlibacter. Next base: position 5,287 of record JBKJKT010000059.1, on the reverse strand, counting down.
CTGTCATCATTGCGCACCAGTTGGGCGCGCCTCAGGCGACGCTGGATATTCTGGCGCTTGTCTTCGTTACGTTCCGCATCATTTATGTGGCGATGTATGTCGCGGGCTTTGCAACCATCCGCTCGGTGGTCTGGTTGATTGCACTTCTGGTGAACATCGCAATATTGTTCATCGGCTACTAGTTAAACATGATTACGTGGAAACCCGCACGGGATGTTCCTGATGCGATTTCCACCCCCGGTGGCTAACCTCGAATGCGTCAGCAGGAAGGCCACACCATGAACAAGACCAATAACGCTCCCACGGACCGCGCACCGATCTCGCGCCGCGCCTTCGTTTCGGCCGCCGCACTCGGTGCAGCCACGATCGCCGCGCCCGCGCTGCGCGCCCAACCCAAACTCGAAAAAACAAAGGTGGCGATTGCCGTGGGCGGCAAGGCCGGCTTTTACTACCTTCCGCTGACCATTTCCGAGCAGCTCGGGTTTTTCAAGGCCGAGGGGCTGGACGTCGAGATTTCGGATTTCGCGGGTGGTTCGCGCTCCCTGCAGGCGCTGATCGGCGGTTCGGCCGATGTGGTCGCCGGTGCCTACGAGCACACGATCAACATGCAGTCCAAGAACCAGTTCATCCAGGAGTTCGTCCTGATGGGCCGCGCGCCGCAGATCGCGATGGGAATTTCCACCAAGGGCATGCCCGGCTACAAGACGCCGGCCGACCTGCGTGGCAAGAAAATCGGTGTCAGCGCGCCAGGATCGTCCACCAACATGGTGGCCAATCTCGTGCTGTCGCGCTCGGGCGTGAATGCAAGCGAAGTGAGTTTTGTCGGCGTCGGCACATCGGCCGGGGCGCTGGCTGCGTTGCGCTCGGGGCAGATCGATGCGATGAGCAATATCGATCCGGTCATGACCATGCTCGAGCAAAAGGGCGAAATCCGGATCATCAGCGACACCCGCACGCTCAAGGGCACGCTCGATGTGTTTGGCGGTCCGATGCCTGCCGCTTGCTTTTACTCGCACGCCGAGTTCGTGCAGAAAAATCCCAATACATGCCAGGCGCTCACCAATGCCATCGTCCACGGCCTGAAATGGCTGCAGACGGCGGGGCCGAGCGACATCATCAAGACCGTACCCGAAAGCTATCTGCTGGGTGATCGCGGCCTCTACCTGGCCTCGTTCAACAAGGTCCGCGAAGCGATTTCGCTCGATGGCGTCATCACCGAGGAGGGCACTCGCACGGCCCTTAAGGCACTGGCCAGTTTCGATCCGGCGATCAAGGCTGACAAGATCGCGCTGGCAAAGACGTACACCAACGAATTCGCCAGGCGCGCCAAGGACAAGTTCAAGGCATAACGGCTGCTTGTCCGGACCACGGCATGTCAGCGCCCGCCCTCGAATTCAATCGGATCACCGTCACCTTCCAGTCGCCGGACGCGCCTTCGCAGCGCTACACGGCGGTGGCCGATACCAACCTGCGCGTTGAAGCAGGCGAGTTCGTCTCGGTAGTTGGGCCAACGGGCTGCGGGAAGTCCACGCTTCTCAATATCGGCGCGGGGCTGCTTGCGCCTTCATGGGGCGATGTCCGCGTGTTCGGCGAGCCGCTGGTCGGCATCAACAAGCGTGCAGGCTACATGTTCCAGACCGAGGCGCTCATGCCTTGGCGCAGCGCCATCGACAATGTGATGGTAGGGCTGCAATACAGGGGCATTTCGGACACCGAGGCACGCGCGCAGGCCCAGGCCTGGCTGGAGCGGGTGGGCCTGGCGGAGTTCGGCGACCGCTATCCGCACCAGCTCTCCGGAGGCATGCGCAAACGCACGGCGCTCGCGCAGGTTCTGGCGCTCGACCCGGACATCGTTCTGATGGACGAGCCGTTCAGCGCGCTCGATATCCAGACCCGCCAGCTGATGGAAAACGAAGTGCTCGATCTGTGGGCCGCCAAGAAGAAGGCGGTTCTCTTCATCACGCACGACCTGGACGAAGCCATTGCCATGAGCGACCGCGTGGTGGTGCTTTCGGCAGGTCCTGCGACGCGGCCCATCGGTGAATTCACCATCGACCTGCCGCGCCCGCGCGACGTGGCCGAAGTGCGCGCCGATCCCCGCTTCATCGAATTGCACAAGCAGATCTGGGCGGTGCTTCGGGACGAAGTACTCAAGGGTTATGCGCAGCAACTCAAGAAAGCGGCGTAGCCCAGGTGTTCGACGCGCTCAAGCCTTCCACCAAGAACCTGCGCTATTGGCAGGTGGGGCTCTTCATCTTTGTGATGCTGATGTGGCACCTGGTCTCCCGCAACAATCAGTACGCGTTTTTCATCGGTGAGCCGATCAAGGTTGCCGGGCGCGTCTGGTCGTGGTTCATGCCCTATGCCATTGAGGCCAACGCGTTGTTTCCCGAAGGATTGCCCGGTCGCGCCGACATCTACCAGCACCTGGGCGTGACCTTGCTGGAAACGGTGCTCGCGTTTTTCATCGGCACGATCCTGGGCCTGGTTTTTGGATTGTGGCTGGCGCTCGCGCCCACTGCCAGCGCGATTCTCGATCCGTACATCAAGGCCGCCAATTCAATGCCGCGCGTGATCCTCGCGCCGATCTTTGGCATGTGGCTGGGACTGGGTATCTGGAGCAAGGTGGCGCTGGCCGTCACGCTGGTCTTTTTCATTGTGTTCTTCAATGTGTACCAAGGTGTTAAAGAAGTGAGCCCGGTCGTCCTCGCCAACGCTCGCATGCTGGGGGCGAACCGCAAGCAGTTGCTGCGCACGGTTTACCTGCCGAGTGCGACAAGCTGGGTGTTCTCCAGCCTCCACACCTCGGTGGGGCTGGCTTTTGTGGGTGCCGTCGTGGGGGAATATCTCGGGTCGGCGCGTGGCGTCGGCTATCTCATCTTGCAGGCCGAAGGCACCTTCGATGTGAACACCGTGTTCGCCGGAATCGTCGTGCTGACTGCATTCGCGCTGATTCTGGATGGCATCGTCGGGCGCATCGAGAAGCGTCTGATGAAGTGGCAGCCGCGACAGGGCGAAACCGAAAAACTCTGAACTGCGCAGCGTTTACGGTTGGTGAAATTCCTTGGTTTGATTGCTGATCTGTCAGCTCCGTCCTACACCAAAATGGGGCGGTGAAGAGGCAGACTCGGCAGAGTTGTGTTGCAAGGCAAACCCACCGAAATCATGATGGAAAACCGGACCGAATCTCAACGCAAGAAGCCCGCGGCGAAGCCGCTCCCGATCAAGACCCGCAAGTCGGCTCCCCGCGTTGCCGGCAAGGGCAACGGCAACGGAAACGGAAACGGACATGAGCTCCTGGATGGATCGCCAGATCCGGACGAGCTGGATGTCATGCTGGATCTCGACGCCGACACTCGATCCCGGCGAATTCTCGCGGCGATGATGGCATTTGCCGGAGGCGACTTCAAGACCCGACTTCCCAACGACTGGATCGGCACCGACGCCCGTCTTGCGCAGTACTTCAACCAGGCCATTGCCAACGCCGAGCGCATCGGCGACGAGGCTGAGCGTCTCAAGGTCACGGTCGGCAAGGAAGGCCGGCTAGCACAACGGATGTCGGCGCCGGGCGCAGTCGGTGGCTGGGCCGAGCAGGTCGACTCATTCAATACGCTGATCGACGACCTGGTGCGTCCGACCAACGATATTGCCCGGACGATTGGCGCTGTTGCCAAGGGCGACCTGGGCCAGTCGATGGACCTGCAGGTGGACGGACGGCCACTCAAGGGTGAATTCCTGAGGTCGGCCAAGCTGGTCAATTCCATGATCGAGCAGCTCTCTGTGTTCACCTCCGAAGTCACCCGGGTTGCGCGCGAAGTCGGCACCGAGGGAAAGCTGGGCGGCCAGGCCAAGGTGAAGGGCGTCTCGGGCGTCTGGAAGGACCTGACGGATTCGGTCAACCAGATGGCCGGCAACCTCACGGCGCAGGTGCGCAACATCGCCGACGTGACGATCGCGGTGGCCAACGGCGACCTCTCCAAGAAGATCACGGTGGACGTGCGCGGCGAGATCCTTCAGTTGAAGGAAGCGACCAACACCATGGTGGACCAGCTGCGTTCGTTCGCGTCCGAAGTGACGCGGGTGGCGCGCGAGGTCGGCACCGACGGCCGTCTGGGTGGGCAGGCTGTGGTGCCGGGCGTGGCGGGTACATGGAAAGACTTGACCGACTCGGTCAACTCCATGGCCAACAACCTGACCTCGCAAGTGCGCAACATCGCGACAGTGACCACAGCCGTTGCACGCGGTGACCTTTCACGCAAGATCACGGTAGAGGTCAAGGGCGAAATCCTGGAGTTGAAGGAAACCATCAACACGATGGTGGACCAGCTGAACGGCTTTTCGTCCGAAGTGACGCGGGTGGCGCGAGAGGTGGGCACCGAAGGCAAGCTGGGCGGCCAGGCGCAGGTGCCGGGTATCGCTGGTACCTGGAAGGACTTGACCGACTCGGTCAATTCGATGGCCTCGAACTTGACGGGCCAGGTGCGAAACATTGCAGGCGTGGCAACGGCCATTGCCAAGGGCGACCTGTCGTCCAAGATCACGGTGGAAGTGAAGGGCGAAATTCTGGCCCTGAAAGAAACCATCAACACGATGGTGGACCAGCTGAACGGTTTCGCATCAGAAGTGACGCGGGTGGCTCGCGAAGTCGGAACCGAAGGCAAGCTCGGCGGCCAGGCGCAGGTGCCCGGTGTAGCCGGTACCTGGAAGGATCTGACCGACAACGTGAACTCGATGGCATCGAACCTGACCGGCCAGGTTCGCAACATCGCCGAGGTGACCACGGCTGTGGCAAACGGCGACTTGTCAAAGAAGATCACGGTGGACGTGCGCGGCGAAATCCTGGAGCTGAAGGAAACCATCAACACGATGGTGGACCAGCTGAACGGTTTCGCATCCGAAGTGACGCGGGTGGCCCGGGAAGTGGGCACCGAAGGCAAACTGGGCGGTCAGGCCCAGGTGCCCGGTGTCGCAGGTACCTGGAAGGATCTGACCGACTCCGTGAACTTTATGGCGTCCAACCTCACGGGTCAGGTGCGCAACATTGCCGAAGTGACGACCGCCGTGGCGCGGGGCGACCTCTCCAAAAAGATCACCGCAGACGTGCGCGGCGAAATTCTGGAGCTGAAGAACACGATCAACACCATGGTCGATCAGCTCAATGGCTTCGCAGGTGAGGTTTCGCGCGTGGCCCGTGAGGTCGGCACCGAAGGCAAGCTGGGCGGCCAGGCCGTAGTGCCCGGCGTGGCCGGTACCTGGAAGGACCTCACCGACTCCGTCAACGCGATGG
>JBKJKT010000027.1:0-8360 GCA_046597415.1 Ramlibacter sp. | reverse complement strand
GCCGAATACTGGGACTACACCCACCGGATCTTCGAGTGGGCCCCGAACGGCAAGGAGGCCCAGTACACGAACATGATCCTCGACGACGGCGGCGACGCGACACTGCTGCTGCACCTGGGCACGCGCGCGGAGAAGGACGCCGCGCTGATCGCGAATCCGGGCAGCGAAGAGGAGACCGAGTTGTTCAAGGCGATCAAGGCCAAGCTTGGCGTCGACCCCACGTGGTATTCGACGCGCATCGAGCACATCAAGGGCGTGACCGAAGAGACCACGACGGGCGTCAAGCGGCTGTACCAGATGGCCGTGCGCGGGGAACTCATGTTCCCGGCCATCAACGTCAACGATTCGGTGACCAAATCGAAGTTCGACAATCTCTACGGCTGCCGCGAATCGCTGGTCGACGGCATCAAGCGCGCCACCGATGTGATGATTGCCGGCAAGGTCGCAGTGGTAGCCGGCTACGGCGACGTGGGCAAGGGCTCGGCGCAGGCCCTGCGTGCACTGTCGGCGCAGGTCTGGGTCACCGAAATCGACCCGATCAACGCGTTGCAGGCCGCCATGGAAGGCTACAAGGTTGTCACGATGGAATACGCTGCCGACAAGGCCGACATCTTCGTGACGGCCACCGGCAACAAGCACGTGATCCGCTATGAGCACATGGCTGCCATGAAGGATCAGGCAATCGTCTGCAACATCGGCCACTTCGACAACGAGATCGACATCGCTTCGGTCGAGAAACACGAGTGGGAAGAGATCAAGCCGCAGGTCGATCACGTGATCTTCCCGGACGGCAAGCGCATCATTCTGTTGGCCAAGGGCCGGCTTGTGAACCTCGGCTGCGGCACGGGCCACCCGAGCTTCGTGATGAGCTCTTCGTTTGCCAACCAGACCATCGCGCAGATCGAACTGTTCTCCCACAAGGATTCGTACGACGTGGGCAAGGTTTATGTGCTGCCGAAGCATCTGGACGAGAAGGTCGCACGCTTGCACCTGAAGAAGGTCGGCGCGGTGCTGACCGAGCTGTCTGAAGAGCAGGCTGAGTACATCGGCGTGCCGAAAGTCGGTCCTTACAAGCCGGATACGTATCGTTATTGAGATTCACTGTCATGCCGGGCTCGATCCGGCATCCACGCTGCGTTTTGAAGGAGCGCCGCATGGATTGCGGGCCAGGCCCGCAATGACGGGAATATGTGATGCGTGTTGATCAACTCCTCGTCGAACGTGGGCTTGCGACTTCGCGGTCGCAGGCGCAACGCCTGATCGCGTCGGGCGTGCGCTGGCTGGATCGCGGGGCCTGGAAGCCCGTCCTCAAGAACGGCGACGACGTTCCCGCTGACGCAGAAATCGAGCTGCTCGACGACGCAGAGGCGCGCTATGTCTCCCGCGGTGGGCTCAAGCTCGAAGGCGCGCTGAAGGCGAGCCGGATTGAAGTCTCCGGCAAGTTGTGCCTCGACGTCGGGCAGTCAACAGGCGGCTTCACGGATTGCCTGCTGCGCCAGGGAGCAAGGCAGGTGGTCGGCGTCGATGTGGGCCAGGGCCAGTTGCACGACACCATCCGAAGTGATGAGCGTGTGACCGCCATCGAAAAGGTCAACGCGCGGGAGCTGTCGAGTGAAGACGTCGGCGACGACCCGTTCGATCTGGTTGTCGGTGACCTCTCGTTCATCTCGAGCACGTTGGTATTGCCCGCGCTTGTCCCGCTGATGGCCGAAGGCTGCGATCTGCTGTTTCTGGTCAAGCCGCAGTTCGAATTGCAGCCGGGACAGATCGGCAAGGGCGGAATCGTGACTGATCCGGTTCTTCACGACTTCGTGAAGCAACGCGTGTCAGATTGCTGCAAATCCCTCGGGTTGCAGGTGGAGGCATGGCACGAGAGCCCGATAGCCGGTGGTGATGGGAACCGCGAGTTCTTCATTCACGCCACAAGAAATGATTGATGAAAGGGAGCTGATGAACGGTCCAATCAGCCTGGAATTTTTTCCACCCAAGACGCCCGAAGGTGCCGCGAAGTTACGCGCCGTCCGGCAGGAACTGTACCGGCTCAAGCCGGAGTTCTGTTCGGTGACGTACGGTGCCGGTGGTTCCACGCAAGTGGGCACATTCGACACAGTGGGCGAGATCCTGAAAGAAGGTGTGGAGGCAGCGTCGCACCTGTCATGCATTGGTGCGACGCGTGATCGCGTGCGCGAAGAACTGGCCCAATTGCGCGCTATGGGCGTCAAGCGCCTCGTGGCATTGCGTGGCGATCTGCCAAGCGGCTACGGCGCGGGTGGTGAATTTCACTATGCAAGCGACCTCATTGCCTTCATCCGGCAAGAGACGGGGAACGCGTTTCACATCGAAGTTGCCTGCTATCCCGAAGTGCACCCGCAGGCCAAGTCTCCCGACTCGGACCTGCACGCGTTTGCCGAAAAGGCGCGCGCGGGGGCGGACTCCGCCATCACGCAGTATTTCTTCAATGCGGATGCTTACTTTCGTTTCATTGATGAGGCCGGTAAGGCTGGGCTTGACATTCCTGTCGTGCCAGGGATCATGCCGATCACGAGCTCGACGCAGTTGATGCGCTTTTCGGATGCGTGCGGGGCTGAGATTCCGCGCTGGATTCGCTTGCGATTGCAAGCGTTTGGCGACGACTCGGCATCGATTCGGGCTTTCGGTCTGGATGTGGTGACGTTGCTATGTGAGCAACTGCGCCGCGGGGGTGCACCTGGGCTGCACTTTTATACGATGAACCAAAGTGCGGCTACGGCTGAGCTCTGCAAACGATTGGGAAACAAATGATGCGTTTGAAGTTATCGCTGGCAATTGTGCTGGCCGGCGCAAGTCAACTGAGCTGGGCCGAGGACTACCCCGAGCCTGCGGCTGTTCCCACTGTCGAGGCTGCGGCTCCTGTCGTGCCAGCAGAAAAACCCGTGCCAATCATCGCGGATCGCCCTGAGGTGCACAGAGGGGTTGCGTCCTGGTACGGACCACGTTTTCACGGAAAACGCACCGCGAGCGGCGAGGTCTACGACATGTATGCACTCACAGCGGCCCACCCGTTTCTTCCGTTCGGCACGCTGGTGCGGGTGCGCAATCTGATCAGCGGCAAAGTTGTGGATGTCCGCGTCAATGATCGGGGTCCGTTCATTGCACGGCGCGTCATCGACCTGAGCAAGGCAGCGGCAGCGGTTCTGGGACTGCACGAGCCGGGTGGTGGGACTCCGCCTGTCGCCATCACTGTGTTGCTGTCGGATGGCCCCCAGGAGCGGGCCTATTCTGGCAGCCGCCTGACGCGCGCGGTCGCGGCATCGAAGTTGCCAGCTATTCGCTGAGTCACGCGGTTTCTTCTGTCGATTTTTCAGCGCTCGTCGTAGCTCACGCGCACTTCACGGCTAACCGGCCTGGCCTGACAGGTCAGAACGAACCCTTTGTCGATTTCCCATTGTTCCAGTGTGAAGTTTTTGTCCATCGTGACCTCGCCTTCGAGTACCTTGGCTCGGCAGGTACAGCACACCCCGCCGCGACAGGAGTACGGCAAGTCCAGTCCCGCGCCGAGCGCCGCGTCCAGGACGTGCTCCCCGCCGCTCATTTGCATGTGATGGCTTTTGCCGTCGAGCACGACGTGGAGACTATGTCCCGCGTTTGAGGAAGTGATCGTGTCTGCTGCAGACGGGGACGGCAGCTTGATCGCGCTGTTGTCGGATGAGAAAAACCGTTCGCTGTGGATGCGCTCCAGCGGCACGCCGCCCACGTGCAGCGCCTTTTCGACACACGCAATCATTCCCTCCGGGCCGCAGATGAATGCTTCGTCGATGCTGTCGGGGGGCAGCAGGCCGGAAAGCAGTTCAGCCACTTTTCGTTCGTCGAGCCGTCCATTGAGGAGCGCGACGTCCTGCGGCTGGCGCGACAGGAGATGCACAAGCGACAACCGGGCCGGATATCGATCCTTCAGGTCCTGCAGGGCTTCGTTGAACATGATCGAATTGGTTCGCTGGTTGCCGTACACCAGCGTGAAACGCGACTCAGGTTCGGCTGCCAGCGTCGTGGCGATGATGGACAGGATGGGTGTGATCCCCGAGCCCGCTGCAAAACCGACCCGGTGCCTGGCACCAGTAAGGCGTGGCGTGAACCGTCCGTCGGGGGGTAGGACTTCAATGCTCTCCCCTTCACTCAGGCGCTCGATAGCCCAGGGCGAGAACAGACCGCCTTCAACCGGCTTGATGCCGACATCAATTTCCAGTGCATTCTCGAATCGCTGGTGTGGGCTGCAAATGGAGTAACTGCGACGCGTCTCGCTTCCATTGACCGTCGCACGCAGCGTCAGAAACTGGCCGGGCCTGAAGTCGAAGGTGCTGCGCAACTCTGGCGGTACTTCAAATGTGATCGCTACGGAACCGGCAGCGTCAGGCGACACGCGCTTGACCGTGAGAGGATGAAAGTGAAGTGCCATGGGTCGCGGGTCAGTACGGCTTGAAGTAGTCGAATGGCTCCAGACAGGTGAGGCACTTGTAAAGCGCCTTGCACGCCGTGGACCCGAAGTGGGAGGTTTCCGTGGTGTCGGCAGAGCCGCAATGCGGACAGGTTGCTTCGCTGGGCCCCCGACGGCGCATGAGTTGCACGACGTCGTCATGATGCGCGTGATGTGGCGGCGCGATGCCGTAGGCCCTCAATTTTTCGCGCGCTTCAGGCGTGATCCAGTCGGTGGTCCAGGCGGGTGCGAGTTTCGTGACGACGGTGGCAGCAATGCCATGGCCGGCGAGCGCTGCACGGACATCGTCTTCTATCTGTCCGATTGCCGGGCAACCGCTGTAGGTCGGTGTAATCACCACTTCCAGCGACCCATCCCGTTCATTGATTTCGCGCAGGATGCCAAGTTCGCGAATGGAAACCACAGGTATCTCGGGATCGGGGATCGATTCGAGCAGTTGCCAGGCGCGGTCCACTGCCGACAACTGCGTCGCAATCACCACACCGCCTCGGGGTGCTGCCGCGCCAGGCTTTGCATTTCTCCCAGCAGATAGCTCAAGTGTTCGGAATGCAAGCCTTCCTTGCCATGCGTCACATGTCCACCGGCGACGGGCCGCTTCAGCGTCGCTTTGGCAAGTGCAGCATCGACGCACCCGTCCCATCGGGCGCGCAGCGATTGAACGCTCGCGCCTGTTCCGTCGGACGCGACCTGCACTTCGACGGCACTCGTCGTCCAGAACTCCTGCGTGTACGGGAACAGGTGGTCGAGTGCGGCCTGTGCGCGAGCGTGCGACTCATCTGTTCCGTCACCAAATTTGACAAGCCAGTCAAGCGAGTGGCGCAGGTGATATCGCGTCTCTTTCACGGCCTTGCCGGCGATTGCAGCCAATTGCGCGTCACTGGATTGCTGCAGAGCCTCCCACACCAGGACCATCAGCGTGCTGTAGAGAAAATTCCGGACGATCGTCGTGGCGTAGTCACGATCGGATGCGGCCGTGCCCGCCAACGGACCGTGGTGAGGGAGTTCGACCAAGGTGTAATTGCGGTATTGCGCGCAGTCGCGAAAGTAGGCGAGCTTGTCCTCGGTCATGCCTTCGCCCTGCAGCGATGCAGCATGTTGGTACAGCATGCGTGATTGTCCGATCAGGTCCAGACTGATGTTGGCCATCGCAATGTCTTCTTCAAGGACCGGGCCGTGGCCGCACCACTCGGCATTGCGCTGGCCAAGCACCAGGGCGTTGTCGGCGAGGTGCAAAAGGTATTCGACCGGTGCCACAGTCGCAGCAGCAGTGCCTGCGGCCATCACATGTGCCCCACTTCGTCGGGGATCTGGTAGAAGCTCGGATGCCGGTAAATCTTGTCACTGGCCGGCTCAAAGAACTCGGCCTTGTCGTCGGGCTCGCTCGCGGTAATCTGGGTCGATGGGACGATCCAGATGCTCACGCCTTCCATGCGTCGGGTGTATACGTCCCGCGCCATCTGGAGCGCCTGCTGCGCGTCGGCCGCGTGCAGGCTGCCGCAATGCTTGTGCTCAAGCCCCTGCTTGCTGCGGATGAAGACCTCAAAGAGTGGCCACTCCTTGCTCGTGCTGCTCATGCTGCCTCCTTCAGATCGCGCGACTTCTGTTTTCTTGCATGGGCGAGTGCGGCGTCGCGGACCCATTGCCCGTTCTCATGGGCTTTGACTCGCGTCGCCAGGCGTTCCTTGTTGCATGGTCCGTTGCCATTGACCACGGACCAGAAATCGTCCCAGTCGATTGCGCCGTAGTCGTGCTGGCCGCGCTCCTCGTTCCATTTCAGGTCGGGGTCAGGCAGAGTGACGCCTAGCACCTTCGCCTGCGGCACAGTCGCGTCAACAAACTTCTGCCGAAGGTCGTCATTACTGATTCGTTTGATTCCCCATCGCATGCCTTGCGCGCTGTGGGGACTGTCGGAATCCGGAGGACCGAACATTGCAAGTACCGGCCACCACCAGCGATTGACTGATTCCTGGACCATGTCGCGCTGCGCCTGCGTACCGCTCATCAGCGTCATCAGATTCTCAAACCCCTGGCGCTGGTGGAAGCTCTCTTCCTTGCAGATACGAATCATGGCGCGGGCGTACGGGCCGTACGAGCAGCGGCAAAGCGGCACCTGGTTCATGATGGCCGCGCCATCGACGAGCCAGCCGATCGTGCCGACGTCCGCCCATGTCAGCGTGGGGTAGTTGAAGATCGAGCTGTACTTGGCCTTGCCGACATGCAGGGCATCGAGCATCTGGTCACGGCTGGTGCCCAGGGTCTCGGCTGCCGAATAGAGGTAGAGGCCGTGGCCGCCTTCATCCTGAACCTTGGCCAGCAAAATGGCCTTCCGCTTGAGCGAAGGCGCGCGCGAAATCCAGTTGCCCTCTGGCTGCATGCCGATGATTTCACTGTGGGCGTGCTGGCTGATCTGGCGCACCAGCGTCTTGCGATACGCGTCTGGCATCCAGTCCTGGGGTTCAATTTTGCGATCGACATCCATCTTGGCGTCGAACTGCTCCTGCAGTTCAGCTGGAAGTCCCTCGGCGGATAGCGCAACTGTTTTCAGCCGCTGTTCCGGGTTGGGTAGGTCGAGCGCTTGGGTATACATCAAAGCAGTATATCAATTAGCCGACCGATCGGTCGGCTAATTGCACCCGGGCAGACGGCGGCGGGGTCAACCGCCCGATTCAAGCGCTTGCGACTTGCCCCGGCCACGGCCGAGCACCTGTAGCAACTGAGGCAACGCCGCAGCCAATGCCGGCTTGAGCGAATGCGGCGGGTTGATGATGAACATGCCGCTAGCGGTCAAACCATGCCCGCGCTTTTCTTCCTCGCCGGAAACATTGCGCGCTTCGTCCTGGCCAATCGCCAGGGTGGCGTGAATCCAGGGCTTCCCGGCCTGATTGCTGAGGGTTTTCAGTCGCTTAGGCAGGTCGTGCGCTTCGGGACGCGGAATGACCGGGTACCAAACTGCATAAGTACCGGTCGCGAATCGCTTGAGGCTGTCCTGGATGCAGGTGGCGACCTTTTGATAGTCGGTCTTGATTTCGTAGCTGGGGTCTATCAGCACCAGTGCGCGCCGGGACGGCGGCGGAAGAAATGCCTTCAGGCCCTCGAACCCGTCCTGTCGGGCCGCTGCGACTTGCCGGCCTGCCTTCAGTTGCGCGATGTTGGCGGCCAGCGCCTTGCTGTCCGTGGGGTGAGTTTCGAACAGTTTGAGTTTGTCACGCGCTTCCTGGCGCAGCTCGGACTGGATGATGAATGGCGACCCGGGGTAGATGTTGAGACGACCGTCAGAGTTGAAGGCCGCAATCGCCGCCAGGTAGTCCTGAAGGATCGGCGCTATGTCCTTGATAGCAGCGTCGGAAGACTTGGTGGGAGCCAGCGCCGAGAAGAGCTTCACGACGCCGTCTGCGGACTCCCCTGAAGTATCTGCATAGTCCCCGTCGAGTCGGTAAAGCCCGGCCCCGGCATGCGTGTCAATGACGGTGAACCCGGTGTCTTTCTGGGTCATGTGGCGCAAGATGGCGATCAGCACCATGTGCTTGAGCACATCGGCGTGATTGCCGGCGTGGAATGCGTGGCGGTAACTGAACATCCGGCGATGTTACCGACATTGCGCCTAAGCCCTGATCCTTTGTATAATCGAAGGCTCTGCAGCGCTTTGTGATCCCGCGGCAGCGGCCCCTATTTCCGGGGTAACCCCACCTAAGAGATTCCCGTTAGAGGAACGCCGACCGTGGAAAAGGATCCTCCAAACCAGATCGAAAGATTGACTCATGAAAACGTTCAGCGCAAAACCCGCTGACGTGACGCACGAGTGGTTTGTGATTGACGCGACCGACAAGGTCCTCGGACGAGTAGCCAGCGAAGTTGCTCTCCGTTTGCGCGGCAAACACAAGGCCATTTA
>JBKJKT010000196.1:0-31384 GCA_046597415.1 Ramlibacter sp. | reverse complement strand
TTCGGTGTTCCAGGGCCTGATGTACGGCACCCGGTCGGCCATCATGATGGACGTGACCAACCCGGCGGTTGCCGCCACGCAGTTCACTGCCTACATGGCGATGATGAATCTGGCCATTGCCATCGCTGCGACCTGGCAGGGCGTTGCAGCCGAAGCCTGGGGCTACCCAGTCACGCTGATGGTCGATGCCATCATCGGCCCGTTGTGCATCCTGCTGCTGCCAGCGATGAAGCGGCCGCCCGGACTGTTCACCGATGCACTGGCCCAGCGCCGCGCGCGCATGACGGCCATGGTGCTGGGCATCCTGTGCCTGCTCTGGATTCCTTATTGGGCCAACCATGAATTGCTTGGCCGCGGTCAGCCGATCGTGTCGACTTTCTACACACTGGTGTTCATCGCGTCGGCGCTCTTCCTGCTGGCCGGGCGCGAGGTGCTGGGTGACGCGGCGGGTTTCTGGCGCCGGGTTGCGCTGTGGGTATCACCGCTGTTGCTGCTGATGTACGGCCGCAACTTCCTGGGCAAGCTCGACTCCATGCCCGCACTGCGAGCGGTTGCAGAAATCATGATCTATGCAATTCCGCTCGCAGGCGGCATCGTGCTGATTGCGCTGGCAACGCGCAACTGGCGCACGCTGGATGCAGACCCCAGGCCGCCCGAACCCGATCGCAAGCCATCGCTGACCTGACAAAAGCAGTGCGCCATGGATGAACACCAGTTGCGCACGTTCATCGAGGCGGTTCGGGCAGGCCAGCTCGCCAGGCGCGACTTTCTGGGGTTGATGAGTGGCTGCGGTCTCACGGGCCCCATGGCGTCGATGCTGTTGATGAGTGCCGGGGTCTCCCACGCACAGGTGGCGCGCCCCGACGATGCCGCTAGGCGCGTGCGCGGCGGCAACTTGAAACTCATCTGGTGGCAAGGCCCGACACTACTCAATCCGCACTTTGCTGGCGGCCTGAAGGACGAGGAAGCCGCGCGAATCTTCTACGAACCCCTCGCGGCATGGGACAACGACGCCAACCTGGTTGCTGTCCTGGCCGCCGAAATTCCGAGCCTTGCCAATGGCGGATTGGCCCCGGACGGCCGTTCGGTGCTCTGGCGGCTCAAGCAGGGTGTCAAGTGGCACGACGGTGAGCCGTTCACGGCTGACGATGTTGTCTTCAACTGGGAGTTTGCGCGAGACCCTGCTGCCGCCGCGGCGACCGCGGGTTCTTTCGGGAGGGTGACGGTCGAGAAAGTCGATTCGCACGCCGTGCGCGTTGTGTTCGCGAGGCCCTCGCCGTTCTGGGCGACGGCCGTGGCAACGTCGATGCTGGTGCCCAAACACCGGTTCGCCAGCTACATGGGTGAGAAGTCACGCGAAGCACCAGCGAACCTGCGTCCGGTCGGCACCGGGCCCTATCGCATCGTCACATTCAATCCGGGGGACATGGTTCGGGGCGAACGCAACCCGCACTATCACATCGCAGGACGCCCCTGGTTCGACAGGATCGAATTGAAGGGAGGCGGCGACGCGGCATCGGCGGCACGCGCGGTCATCCAGACTGGCGACTACGACTACGCGTGGAACCTGCTGGTTGAAGACGAACTGCTTGCCCGCATGGAGCCCGGCGGCAAAGGCAAGGTGAGCACACTGCCCAGTGGCAACATCGAGCTCATCATGCTCAATCCCACCGACCCGTGGACCGAGGTCGAAGGCGAGCGCGCAAGCATCAGGTCCAGACACTTCGCATTCAGCGATGCAGCGGTTCGCAAGGCGATCGGCCTGCTGGTCGATCGCGACGCTATCGGGAGGTTCATCTTCGGGCGCACCGGTGTCGCGACGGCCAACTACCTCAATGGCCCTCCACGATTTCGCCCCCCCGACAGGACGATGGAGTTCAGCGTCGCCAGGGCGAACGAGCTGCTCGATGCCGCCGGATGGATGCGAGGCGCTGACGGCATTCGTCAAAAGGCCGGACGCAAGCTCAGGCTGGTGTTCCAGACATCGGTGAATGGTCCACGCCAGAAAGTGCAGGCCATCGTCAAGAGCGCGTTCCAGAAGGCGGGCATCGCAATCGAGCTGAAATCGGTTACGCCATCGATCTTCTTTTCGTCGGATGTCGCCGACCCCGATACGAACGTGAAGTTCTGGAGCGACGTGCAGATGTACCAGATCGCGATGGTCGAGCCCGACCCGGAGTCGATGATGCGGCGCTTTCTCACCACCGAGGTCGCGAGCAAGGCCAACAAGTGGCAGGGTGTCAACAATAGCCGCTGGCGCAGCGATGAATTTGACCGTCTCCACGAACTGGCCATGCATGAACTCGACCCCATCAGGCGCGCCTCGTTTTTCATCCGGATGAACCACCTGGTCGTGGACGCCGGACACATCATCCCCATCGTGAACAGGAAGCGCGTGCAGGCGTATGCCCGCAACCTTGCGCCTCAGCTCACGGGTTGGGATCTAGACATGGCGTTTGTGCACGAGTGGTATCGCGTGGCGTGATTCCCGCAGATGACGCCGTCATGCTCCAGATGCATGTCACTTAGTGGCTTTATCGTATTGATTGATGCAGCTGGAAGCTGGAGACTTGAGGGCCTACCGGGAGATAACGAGTGGAAGTTTCATTCAGCAGCGAAATCGAGTCCTTGCGCCTGGGCGAGGGCGACACCTTTCATGGCGAAGGCATCCTCGCCATCACCAAGGCCTTGCTGCAATCGGGCGTCGCATACGTAGGCGGCTACCAGGGCGCGCCGGTTTCGCACCTGCTCGATGTGATGGTGCAGGCCAAGCCCTACATGGATGAGCTGGGCGTACACGTCGAAGCGTGCGCAAATGAAGCGTCCGCCGCGGCGATGCTCGGCGCGTCCATCCACTATCCGCTGCGCGGCGCAGTAACCTGGAAGTCAATCGTCGGCACGAACGTGGCGTCTGATGCGCTTTCCAACCTTTCGTCGCCAGGTGTCACCGGCGGCGCGCTGATCGTGGTGGGCGAGGACTACGGCGAAGGCGCGTCAGTGATACAGGAACGCACGCATGCCTACGCCCTGAAATCGACCATGTGCCTGCTCGATCCGCGCCCCGATCTGCCCGTGATGGTGCGGATGGTGGAGGAAGGTTTCCGCCTGTCAGAAACATCGAACATGCCGTGCATCCTCGAACTGCGGATTCGTGCCTGCCATGTGCGCGGTAGCTTCGATGCGCGCGACAACCTGAGCCCTGCTGTTTCCACTCGCGCGCTGATGGAGAACCCGGCGGGTTTCGACTACATGCGACTCGCCCATCCGCCCGTCACTTTCCGTCATGAGAAGCTCAAGGGGGAGCAACGCATTCCGGCTGCGCGCAAATACATCACCGAGCAGGGACTCAACGAACTCATGCCGGGCAAGCACGAAGACCTCGGCATCATCGTGCAGGGCGGCATCTACAACTCACTCGTGCGCAGCCTGCAGCAATTGGGCCTGGCCGATGCATTCGGTGCGAGCGACATTCCGATCCTCGTGTTGAATGTGACTTATCCGCTGGTGCCGGAGCAGGTTGCGGATTTCTGCGTGGGCAAGCGCGCGGTGCTGGTGGTCGAAGAGGGCCAGCCGGAATACATCGAGCAGGAGATCGCAACACTGCTGCGGCGGCGCGATGTGCAGACGAAGCTGCATGGGAAGGATTTGCTGGCGATGGGCGGAGAGTATTCGGTGGAGGTGGTCTCCAGCGGCCTGCTCTCGTTCACGGACCTGTATCTGCCTTTACTCCCTCCCCCTCCGGGGGAGGGCTGGGGTGGGGGCGCAGCGGCCGTCGAGCCCCCATCCCAACTTTCCCCCAAAGGGGGAAGGAGTCATACCGCAAGGCAATGGCTGGCCGGTAACAAGGAACGCCGCGCGGCCGTCACCAACCTCCTGGACAAGCCTCTCCCGATCCGCCCCCCCGGTTTTTGCATCGGCTGCCCCGAGCGCCCGGTCTTTTCCGCGCTCAAGCTCACGCAGCAGGACATCGGCAACGTCCACATCGCAGCCGACATCGGTTGTCACGCATTCGGCACGTTCGAGCCGTTCTCGATGGGCCACTCCATCCTGGGCTACGGCATGAGCCTGGCGAGCCGCGCCGGGGTGTCGCCAATGATGCAACGCAGAACGCTTTCCATCATGGGAGACGGCGGCTTCTGGCACAACGGCCTGCTGACCGGGGTGCAAAGCGCCCTGTTCAACAAGGACGACGCGGTGCTGCTGATTTTCAAGAACGGCTACTCCTCCGCCACGGGCACGCAGGATCTGATCTCCACGCCCGGTGGTGGCGGGGCAGTGATGACCAACGAGCGGATGAAGAGCCAGACGCACACCAACACGACCATCGAATCGACTTTGCGCGGTCTGGGCGTGCAGTGGATGCGCACGGTGCACACCTACGGCGTCGAGAAGATGCGCGACACCTTGAAAGAAGCATTCACCAGCG
Source organism: Ramlibacter sp. (assembly GCA_046597415.1). Taxonomy (GTDB): domain Bacteria; phylum Pseudomonadota; class Gammaproteobacteria; order Burkholderiales; family Burkholderiaceae_C; genus Ramlibacter. The sequence goes on along the minus strand of JBKJKT010000196.1, from coordinate 26,958 downwards.
ACTTCAACGGCCTCAAAGTCATCATCGCTGAAGGTGAATGCCAGCTGGAGCGGCAGCGCCGCATCAAGCCGTGGCTGGCCAACCTGCTGAAGAAGGGCGAGCGTGTGGTGCGCGTGAAGTATGGCGTCGATGAAGATGTGTGCAATGGCGATCACGCGTGCATTCGCCTTTCCGGCTGTCCCACACTCACGATCAAGGACAACCCCGACCCGCTCAAGGTCGACCCGGTGGCCGTGGTGATCGACGGGTGCGTGGGGTGCGGCTTGTGCGGCGAGAACGCCCATGCGGCGACGCTGTGTCCCTCGTTCTATCGTGCGGAAGTCATCCAGAACCCGAAGTGGCACGAACGGCTGCTGGCAAGCGTGCGCGGCGCAGTCGTGCGAGCGATGCAACCGGCCTGAAACCATGAACAACGACAGACCGATATCCCTTCTGATTTGCGCGCTGGGTGGTGAAGGCGGCGGCGTGCTCACCGAGTGGCTCGTCGACACCGCACGCCACGCGGGGTATGCCGCGCAGAGCACGTCCATTCCTGGCGTGGCGCAGCGCACGGGTGCGACGACTTACTACATCGAGGTGTTTCCTGTTCCGCTGGCGCAACTGCAAGGCAGGCGCCCGGTGTTCAGCCTGAACCCGGTGCCTGGTGCGCTGGATGCGATCGTTTCATCGGAGCTGCTGGAGACAGCGCGGCAGATCGGCAACGGCATGAGCTCTCCGGAACGCACTGCCGTCATCACGTCGTCATCACGCACGCTGACGACGCAGGAGCGGATGCAACTGGCCGATGGCAGGGCCGATAGCGCCGACCTGATCAAGATCGTGCAGCAGTTTTCTCGCAAGCATCATGTGTTCGACATGGCCGGTATAGCCAAAGAGGCAGGTACTGTTGTCAGTGCGGTGATGCTGGGTGCGGTCGCTGGGAGTGGGTTGTTTCCGTTTGCAAGGCAAGACTATGAAGCGGTTGTGAAGGCGGGTGCGAAAGGGGCAGAGGCGAGCCTGCGAGGTTTCTCTGCTGCGTTCGCGGCGGTGGCCGGAAATAAAGAAGGCTGTCATGCCGGACTGGATCAGGCATCCATCGCCGATCAGGCGCCGCATGGATTGCGGGTCGGGCCCGCAATGACAGCGTTGGGGCAATTTCCGGAAGCTGTGCAAGACATGCTCACCCTCGGCCATGCGCGCATGCTCGAATACCAGGGGCAGTCCTACGCCGACCTTTACCTGGAGCGCCTGCAATCCGTACTCGACGCCGAACGCACAGCCGACCCATCATCGACCAACAACTTCTCGACAACCCGCGAGATGGCCAGATGGCTCGCGCTATGGATGGCGTTCGACGACATCGTGCGGGTGGCGGACTTGAAAAGCCGCGCAACGCGATGGTCGCGCGTCACGCAGGAAGTCAAGGCAGGCAACGACGACCTCCTGCATGTCTATGACCACTTCAAGCCCGGCGTGCCCGAATTCGCCGCGCTACTGCCACCGAGACTCGCCTCGCGGCTGACCGCATGGGACCGGCAGCGCGTGCTCAAGGGCAGGACACCCTGGGCCCTGCCGCTGAAAATCGGCACGCACTCCGTGGCGGGAATGTTCGCGTTGCGTACGCTCGCCAACCTGAAGTGGCTGCGGGTTCGTGGCAGCCGCTTTGCCAACGAGCAGGCCATGATCTCGAAGTGGCTTGTGGCTGTAGTCGAAGGAACCCGTCGTGACTGGAGTCTCGGCCACGAAATCGCGTTGTGCGGCCGCCTCATCAAGGGCTACGGCGCCACCAATGAACGCGGCAAGGAAAACCTGCTGCACGTCATCGACCACCTCGCACAGGCAGCTGACCCCCGATCTGCTGCGCTTGCCATTGCTGCAGCGCGCGAAGCGGCGCTCGCCGACGATGCCGGCAAGGCGCTTGACGCAGCTCTGGTGCAACACGGCGCACCAGCACGACCGGTGAGAGAGCAGCCGGTCCGATTCATGCGCAAACCCGGGACAACACAAGCGGCAACCATCCGCTGACAAGCTTCAATCAAGACGCAAAGGAGACAAGACATGAAGAAAATCCTATCCAGACTTGCCGCAGCAGCCCCGCTTGCGCTGGGACTGGCACTGGTCGCACCGTCCGCCTTTGCGCAGGCATGGCCGTCCAAGCCGGTTCGCATCATCGTGAGCTTTCCGCCAGGCGGCGCCGCCGACCAGATCGCGCGCGCCATCTCGCAGCCCCTGCAGGAAGTGCTGGGCCAGCCGGTCGTGGTGGAAAACCGCGCGGGCGCCAATGGCAATATCGCAGGCGACCACGTTGCCAAGTCACCGGCTGATGGACACACGCTTCTCATGAGTTCCGGCGGAACGGTTTCGATCAACCCGCACCTCTATTCGAAGATGTCATTTGATCCGGTGAAGGATCTGACGCCGGTCGCCGCTGCCGCCCGCGTGCTCGTTTACCTCGAGATCAACCCGGCCAAGGTTCCCGTCAACACGGCCCAGGAATTTCTTGCGTATGTGAAGGCCCATCCCGGAAAGCTCTCGTTTGGCTCTCCCGGCAGCGGCAGCTCCCCGCACCTGGCCGCCGAAATGATGAAGGCCAATGCCAATATCTTCGCGACCCACATTCCCTATCGCGGCGCGGCGCCTGCGATGCAGGACCTGCTGGCCGGCCAGCTCGATTTCATGTTCGATCCGGGCATCGGTCTGCAGCATGTGAAAGCCGGCAAGCTCAAGCTGCTCGCCGTCGGCAGTCCGCGCCGCTCGCCGCAGTTCCCTGATGTTCCCACGATGGAAGAGGCGGGCCTCAAAGGTTTTGATGCCGACACGTGGTTCGGCTTCTACGCGCCCGCTGCTACGCCGCCTGCGGTGGTGACGCGCCTGAATACCGAGATCAACAAGATCCTGCGCACGCCTGCATTCACCGAACGCATGACCGCTATTGGCGGTTTCGCCGCGCCGATGAGTCCAGCTGACTTTGGAGCGCGCGCGCAAATCGACAGCGCCAGATTCGGCGCACTGATCAAGGCAAGAAACATCAAAGGTGACTGATTTGGCAGCTACACCCCGGGAGGTCACCTACACACTGCGCGTCGAGTTCGGCGATTGCGATCCGGCACGCATCGTCTGGTTTCCGAATTTCTTTCGCTGGATCGATGCGGCGTCTCGCCACTTCTTTGTCGAGTGCGGCGTGCCGCCCTGGCACGAGCTGGAGAAAACCCACGGCATCATCGGTACGCCGCTGGTGGATACGCACGCGAAGTTCATGAAGACAGCAAGCTATGGCGACACCCTGCAGATCCATGCGTCGGTCAGCGAATGGCGCGGCAAGAGCTTCGTACAGCACTACCGCGTGACTCGCGGCGATGACGCCATCATGGAATGCGATGAAGTGCGCATCTTTGCGGCGCGCCGCGAGGGTGAGGCCACCGGCATACGCGCCGTGGCGGCACCTCCTGAGATTCGCAAGCTCTGCGAGTAGCTACCATCCGGGCATGTTGCCCAACCTGCTTGACACCCGACGCGGCGCAATGGCCGCGTTTTTTTCGTTCTATGTGATCGAAGGCATTCCGTACGGGCTGGTCGGCGTGGTGCTGGCAACCCAGTTGCGGCGCGAGGGCGTCGGCCCTGCGGACATAGGCGCTTTCGTAGGTGCGTTTTTCCTGCCGCTCGCCCTGAAGTGGGCGTATGCCCCATTCGTCGACGTGTTCCGGTCAAAGCGCTTCGGACACCGGCGCGGCTGGATCCTGCTGTCGCAACTGCTGATGGCAGCGACGATGCTGGCGCTCGTTGCAGTGCCGCTGCCTGAGGGGATGGCAATCTTCACGGCCATCTTGCTGGTGCATAGCGTCTTCGTCGCCATCCACGACGTGGCGGTCGATTCACTGGCCGTGACCTCGCTTGCCGAAGAAAACCGGGGCGTTTGCAATGGCCTGATGCTGGCCGGCGCGATGCTGGGCCAGGCGGCAGGCGCTGCAGGCGTGTTGTTCCTGTTGTCCAGGGGAGTCGCGCTGCCGGCGATCTTCGTTGGCTTCGCGATCGCGATTCTCATGGTGACCGTCGTGATCGTGCTGCCGATGAAGGAGGTCGTCACGCTGATGCCGGCGCGGCACGCAGGCAGCACCCGGTGGCATGCCCTGCGACGCGACCTGGGTACCTTCGCCGCGCAATCGCTGCGTGCTTTCATGGGCAACAGCGGCTCTTTCCAGGGTGTCTTTTTTGCCTTGCTTCCCGCAGGCGCGATCGCCCTGGGCTCGGCGCTGTCCTCGAACCTGGCCGTCGAATTCGGCATGAAAGACGATGGCATCGCTTCATTGAGCTTCTGGACGTCGATCGTTGCCGCAGCCGCCATGGTTGCGGGCGGCTGGATCTCGGACCGGTTCGGGCGCAGACTCACGCTGTCGATCTATATCTCATGCATGAGCCTGCCCACGCTTTACCTGATGTGGGTCATGCAGGCGCATGGCTACGTGATGCCGCGCGCGCCGGGCGGCCAGCCACTTGCCGACCTGCTGCTGGCGCTCTGGATCGCGAGCATCGCTTACATGGTTTTCGGCGGCCTCATGGTCGGCGCCCGCGGCGCACTGATGATGGATGTCACGGACCCCAGAGTTGCCGCGACTCAATTCACCGCCTACATGGCCATCATCAACCTGTCGATGGCGTTCGGCGCGAGGTGGCAAGGTCTGGCTGCCGAAGCGTGGGGCTACCCCATCACGCTGGCACTGGATGCGTGTATCGGCCTGCTGTGTCTGGCGTTCCTGCCGGCGATGAAGCGACGAAGCGAGTCCACCGACGAAGAGGCCGGTAACCGCGCGCGGTGGGCGTCGATGGCTCTTGGCGCCGCCTGTCTTTCATGGCTTCCGTACGGGGCGTTCCACGACCTGCTCGGCAAGGCACAGCCGATCGTGAACACACTTTTTACGCTGGTGTTCGTCGCCTCCGCGCTGTTCCTGCTCGCAGCGCGCGAGGTGGTGGGCGAGGCGGCGTCCCTGTGGCGACGTGCTTCATTCTGGACGGCGTTGCTGCTTCTCGCGATGCACGCTCGCCACTGGGTCGGTGCAATGGATTCCTCAGGGATACCCGGCGCAGTTGCGCAGGTGCTGCTCGTCGCAGTGCCGCTGGCGGGCGGCCTCATGCTGCTGATTCTGGGATCGCGCAAATGGCTGACGGCCCTGGAGCCGGGCCGCCATAGCATCGCTACAACACCAGCACGGCCCTGAAGTCATTCACGTTTGTATGCGTCGGCCCGGTGACCACCAGGTCGCCCAGTGCACTGAACCAGCCATAGGCGTCATTGCGGTCCAGGTAGGTGGCGGCCTTCATGCCCATGGCGTTCGCACGTGACAGGGTATCGGGCGCAACGAACGCACCGGCGTTGTCTTCGACGCCGTCGATGCCATCGGTATCCGCCGCAATCGCCCACACGCCCGCCTGTCCGTGCAGCGCCTGCGCCAGGCCCAGGCAGAACTCGCCAGCGCGTCCGCCCCGGCCCCGGATCGCCCCCGGTGCCTGCTTCCTCACCGTCACGGTGGTCTCGCCCCCCGACAGAATCACGCACGGTTTTCGAAAAGGTGTTTCCCTGAGCGCAACAGCACGCGCCATGGCTGCATGCACCTTGCCCACCTCGCGCGACTCGCCTTCGATTTCATCCGAAAGAATGTGCGCTTCAATTCCAGCCTCACGCGCGACCTGCGCGGCTGCTTCGAGTGACTGCCACGGCGTGGCGATCATGCGCAACTCATGCCCGTTGAAGATGGCGTCGCCAGGCTTGGGGGTTTCCATCGCGCCTTGCTCCAGCAGGCTCATGATGGCGCCGGGCACTTCAATGCGATAGCGCGCGAGGATCGCGACGGCGTCGGCACACGTTGTTGCATCGGCAACCGTGGGTCCGCTCGCGATGACCGAGGGATCATCGCCAGGTACGTCACTGATGGTCAGTGTGACCACCCTGGCGGGGCCGCAGGCTACCGCAAGGCGACCCCCCTTAATTCGCGAGAGGTGCTTGCGCACGCAGTTCATCTCGGTAATGTTGGCACCGGACTCCAGCAATTCACGGTTGATCCGCTGCTTGTCCTGCAGGGTGAGGCCTTCGGCGGGCAAGGTAAGCAGCGACGATCCGCCGCCCGAAATCAGGCACAGCACCAGGTCGTCGGCCGTGAGTCCATGAACCGCTTCAAGAATGCGCGTCGATGCCTGCACGCCTGCCTCGTCGGGCACGGGGTGGGCAGCCTCGAGGATCTCGATGCGCTTCGCAAGGCCTTGGGGCCGGGGCGGGATGTGTTCGTAACGAGTGACCACCAGGCCGCTCAACGATGCGTCAGGGGGCCAGAGCGCTTCAACCGCCTGCGCCATGGAACCACCAGCCTTGCCCGCGCCGATGACCACCGTGCGGCCGCTGGGTGGCAACGGCAGATGTGCACCCATGCTGTGCAACGGCAAGGCTCGCTGCACGGCGGCGTCGTACAGCGACATCAGGAAAGCGCGAGGGTCGCGCGCCGGGTCAGTCTTCATCGGTGAACCTCCAGCTGCCATTGTGACTTGCGCCCAATCACGGCCATGGGGCCGCAGCCGTGTCTTACGGTGCGCCGGGTGCCCGTTGCAGCGGAAGCTCCACCGTGAACCTCGCACCTTTACCAGGCCCGTCACTGTAGACGGTGAGGCGGCCGCCCATCTCCATGGCCGCCAGTGCAGCGCTGTGCAGACCAAAACCGTGGCCGCTCTTGCGCGTGGTGAACCCATGCGAAAAGATGCGGGACAGATTCTGCGGTGCTATGCCCTCGCCCACGTCCTGCACAGTCAGGTGCAGCTTCTCACCGCCCTCGCCGGCACTGTCGGCGTTTGTTTGCGTCAGGCCCGCAATCACGGTCAGCTCCCGCGATTCCTCGGGCAGCCCTTCCATCGCCTGCGCCGCATTGCCGATCAGGTTCACCAGGATCTGCAGCACCCGCTGGCGGTCCAGCGTCGCTTGCGGCACATTCGCGTAGCGCCGCTGAATCCCCACCTTGTAGCGCAGCAACGGCTCCGCGCTCAGGCGCAGCGCTTCTTCCATCAGGTCGCCGGGATGCGCATCCTCCATCACGCTCGACGGCCCCGAATGCGATTGCTGGTTGGCCACCACATAAGTGATGTGCTCCACGCTGCCGGTCAGCCGGTCCAGGTCAGCCAGGGCAGCTTCGCGCTCCTGGCGCAGCGCCTCCACCACTTCATTCAGGTACGGCAACAGCGCCTTACCCCTGGGATCCCGTTCCATGAACCCCGGCAGGTCGTCGTGGTGTTCGTTAAGCAGACCGATCGCCCGCGCGAGGCCCAGCGCCCTGGATTGACTGATCGTTCTTCTCACCACGCTCGCCGAGACGTTCACGCTGTTGAGCACATTGCCCACGTTGTGCAGGACGTTGTTGGCGATTTCCGCCTTGCCTGCACGCCGGGCCGTCGTCACCAGTTGCGACTGGGTGTGTTCGAGCTCGCGCGTGCGCGTGCTCACCCGTTGCTCCAGGCTCTCATACAGCTGCGCATTGGCAAGCGACACCGCCAGCTGCCCGGCGATCAGCATCACCGCATCGAGCCGGTCCACCCCGAACGCCGCCCGGCTCACCCGGCTTTCCAGGACCAGCATGGCGCGTGCCGCCCCCTGGCTCGATATCGGCGCCACCATCAATGAGCACAACGGTACGCCCGCAAAGTACGGGTCGCGTGCAAACCGGTCGTCCCGCACCGCATCGTCGACCACCAATGCCTCGCCCGTGCGATCTGCATAGGCCACCACCGACAGCGGCAGAAGGCCACGCCGCGCCGCCTGGGTGACCTCGATCGACGGTTCGCCCGGGGCTGGCGCCAGCAGCCACCACTGCGGCTCGTGCCACGACAGCACCAGCACCCTGGTCGCTCCGCTCAGCGCCGCCAGCACTTGCGTCACGCGCGCTGCCAGGCGCTCGACGCTGGTCTCGGAGCTGAGCGCCTGCGACGCGCGCAGCACGCCCATGAGGTCCACCGCATCCGAAGAGATGTCGCCGCTGCTGCCGCGCACAGAATGCCCCGACGCAATGCCCGAACGCAACGCCAGCCCCGCCTCTGCGGTGTGGGCCTGCGGCCGGCGCAGGAAATCGTGCTCCTGCAGCATCTGCGCGACCTTGGTGCTCGCGCCCCACGCCCTGTAGTGTTCCAGCGCATCACCGAGCAACTGGCGTCCCGTGCGCGGCAATCCCGCCGAGATGTGAAACAGCCCTGCACGCTCCGTGATCAGCGCCCGGTGCCACGGCCGCTGGCGCTCCTGCACTTCGCCGACCGCCGCATCGAAGGCCACTGCAGCCTTCCACGTCTGGCCCATGGCATACGCCTGCTCCGCTTCCACGAACCGCAGCAGATGCAGGAAGTTGTACGGTTGGTCCTGCGCCCGCCCGGCCAGCCAGGCGCGGCACCTTTCGAGCTCGGCGACTACCGTGGCCATTCGGACGTCACTGCCTTCGCCGCCGGCCCGGATCTGCCAGGCGCAGACAACCGCAGAAGGGACAAGGAGTTCTTCGGCAGCGATCTCGGTCCCGAGCAGCGTCCTTGCGATGCCAACGTGCTCCTGCAAGGCGTCCATGTCGCCCAGCAGCAGCGAATGCAACGCGCGGCGCGTGTGGTAGTTCAATGCCACCGGCGGCATGGAATGCATGCTGGCCTCGAACGCCGCCTCCTCAAACTCAACGTCCGACAGCACAGCGGGCCCATTTGTCATTGCGCGCAACGCGCGCACCACCTGCCGCTCGCACATGGTCAGCGCTGCAGCATGGGTGTTTCCGACCCGGCGACTCATCGCAAGCCCGGCTTCGATTTCCTGGGAAACGGCCTCCAGCGTGGGTGTAATTTCCAGCGAAGCCAGGATGACGCTGCGATGGGCGTAGCACGCATAGGACACATCGCCCGCCACACGGAGCCCTTCGAACGCGCGAAACGCCTGCTGAAAGACGATCTCCAGGGGTTCGAACCAGCAACACGCATACGCTGCATGAATCGCCCTTGCTTCCGACATCTGATGTTCGTAGCCCAGAGCCTCCCCAACTTCCACCACATGCCGCGAGACATGGAATGCAGTCTTGTAGTCCTGGCGGATATGGATCAGTGCGATGCTCATCCGGGCCAGGCTCACCACCAGCTCCGGACACGCACCGTGCCGCACCCACATGCGCTGACACTCCAGCAGCAGCCAGACCAGCGCACGCTGGTTACCGTGCATGAAAGCCGATCGAACCGTACGGCCCAGCAGCTTGGCGACGGCAAGCAGTCGCCGGTCGCTGATCTGCGGTCGCTGCGCTGCAGTGAGTCTCTCGTCTTCCCGAACCCAGTCGATGAGCGCCCCGATTTGCCTGCCGGTATCCGGATCGTCGTAGTCCGGTGGCACGGTCACACCCAGGGCTGCGAGCAGGCGCAGCCCCAGCTCCATGGACTCTCCCACCCGGCTGCGCATGTCCAGGCCCCGCATCTTCAGGCAGGCCAGTTCCACCAGTTCCAGCGGGTCGGGCGTGCGGGACTCGATAAGCGTGAACAGCTCGTCCATTTCTTCCAGCCGCCCGATGCTGTACAGCGCCACAAGCAACTGCGCATCGACCGCGTCACGCAAGTCGATGTCCTCGAGTGTGCTTTCATGCGCGGCAATGGATGCCAGGGCTGACCTGGCGGCCGACAGATACCGCTCACCCACCAGATGGTTGGCCGATGCGAAGAGTTTCTGCGCGGCGATGAAAAAAAGCTGGGCTGCTTCCCGCATGCCGGCTGCATCGACACGCAGGTGCATGGATGCCAGGCAATGCTGCGCGACCTGCAGCTCATGGCCCGGAAGGAACGCCAGCTGGCGCGTCAGCTCGAGCCCGATCAGGCCGCGCTGCTGCGCAGAGATCTGGGCCATGACGGCCTGCTGGACCCGGTCGTGGCGAAATTTCAGCTCCTGCGCACTGGCAGGGTCCAGGATGATCAGCCCGTCTTCCCGGGCAGGTGCAAGCTGCTCTTGCAGCTGCTGCGGACTCATCCCGGTCACCAGCACCAGCAGTGCCATGTCCACCACACTGCCGAGGCAACTCATGTACTCCAGCAATGTGCGTGTGGCGACCGGCAACCGGCCGATGCGCACACCCAGCAAGTCCACCACATCGCTGCGACCGACAAAGCGCGTGATGGCTGCGCTGTTCCAGTTCCAGCCCTCGGCTCCCAGCGTCAGCACACCGTCGCTGCGCAGGACATCCAGCATTTCGAGCGTGTCGAACGGGTTGCCACGGGTCAGCGCGCTGACCGCGTGCGCCAGCTGCACGGCGCTTGCCTGCGGCAGTCGGAGCACCTGGCCGATCAATTCCCCGGTATGCGCCCCGGACAGGTTCTCCAGCTTCATGAAAAGGGGCGGATTCTCTTGTTCACTCCATCGCGCCAGCAAGGGCAGAAGGTGCTCGGCAGCAGCAGGCTCGTCGGCACGATACACACCCACGACGAGCAGGCCGGTCAGTGCCGGTGAATTCATGACCCGTTCCAGGAATCGCAATGAGGACGGGCCCGCCCATTGAAGGTCGTCCATGACCAGCACCAGCGGCCGCTCCGGCGAAGCAATTGCACCCAGCAGGTCCACCATGGTCTGCCCGAACCTGGCCTCAGCCACGCGCGGATCAACCTCCGGCAATTTGGGCTGGGGACCCAGCAGCAAGGAAAACTCGGGCAGCAGCTCCGTGACGAGCGCGGCATTGCGACCCAGCGCCTGCACGATGGGCGTGCGAAGTAGGTCCAGCTGCGTGGCGGGTTCACTGAGCAGCAGGCGTCCCAGGGCGCGCAGTGCGTGGGTCACCACCCCCGTGGCGGCAGCTTCCCGCTGGAACTGCTCCGCCTTGCCATGCACGAACCAGCCGCCTTTTTCGGCGACACCAGGGCGCAGTTCGTTGACCAGCGCGGTCTTGCCTATGCCCGCGCTGCCTTCAACCAGCACGGTGCGGTCTGACGTTTCCATGGCGCGCTTGAAGGCTGCATGAAGCATTGCGCACTCCGCGTCTCGGCCCACCAGGTGATCGGGGGGTTCCAGCCGGGCCGGGAAATCGCGCTCCCCCAGCGCGAAGCTGCCCTCTAGGCCCTGCGAAAGTTGCTCACACAATCTTGCAAGGTCATGGACCAGGCCATCGGCGCTCTGATAGCGTTTCTCCGGCGCTTTTGCCAGCAACCGCAAAATGATGTCCGACAGCGCGGCGGGCACACTCGAATCGACCTGCGAGGGGGTCGGGGGTTCAGTCACCAGATGATGGGCAATGAGCTCCAGTGTGTCAGTGGCCTCGAAGGGCAGGCGGCCCGTGGCCATCTCATACAGGGTGGCGCCCAGCGCGTAGAGATCGGAACGCGAGTCCGCCTGTCGTCCGGTGCGTCCGGACTGCTCAGGTGCAAGGTAGCCGAGCGTTCCATGCAACGCGGGTGCAGGCGGCGCTTGCGCATGTTCGTCGGCGGCGACGGCGAGATCGAAATCGATCAGGAACACCCGCATCGCGGGGTCCACCAGAATATTGGCAGGGTTGATGTCGCGGTGCACCACACCCAACCGATGCATCCGTGCCAGCGTCTCGCCCAGCTGCCGTGCGAGCGAAAGGGTAGCCGCGACACCCAGCCTGCCCTCTTTCAAGACCTGCGCCAGGGGCACTGCCCCGCAGTCCTGCAGGGCAATCACTCCCGCTGTGTCCTGGCCCGGCCCGAGCTGTGCGACACCCTCGACACCCGACAGCCGCGCAAGCAATCCCTTTTCGGCACGCTGCCGCTCGTCCGCGCGAGGGCCCCGATATTCCTTGAACACCAGCACCGGGGCAGGCAACCCTGCTGCGGAGCGCCAGACCCGGGTCGTCGCGCTCTCGTAGAGAACTTCGCAGGCTGCGGATCGCGGCCCCAGTGTGTCCTTGGGCGAGAGGGGCATGGCCTGCGTGAACGCTCCTATTTCTTGCCGAGGTTCAGGCGCTGCGCACCTTCCGTGTACAGCTTCGTTTTCTCACGCATGAAGGCATCCATCTGGTCCACGCCGACGTTGATCAGCTCGAAGCCGCTCTTGGCCGCCAGCTCCTTCATTTCAGCCTCGCCATTGAGCGAAGCCCACAGATCGGAGATGCGCTTGCGCTCGGCAGGAGGCGTCGACTTGGGCACGCCTATGCCGCGATAAGCGCCATCGACCCAGTCCACGCCCAGCTCACGGAAGGTGGGGACGTCTGGCAGCAGGGGATGGCGCTTTTCCATCGCCACGGCAAGCGCCCGCACCTTGGACTTGTTGTTGATCGCAAACGCTGTATAGGTCACTGCGCCGTCGATCTGATTGCCGACCACGGCCAGCGACATATCGCCCGTCCCCTTGTAAGGGACGTACGTGCTCTTGATGCCGAACGCTGCGTTCAAGCGCTCGTGGGACGCGTGGTTGGCCGAATTCAGGCCCGAGCCGCCCAGGTTCATCTTGCCGGGTGCCTTCTTGGCGGCCTCGATGAAATCCTTGAAGGTCTTGTGGGGGCTTGCCTCGGGCACCACGAGCGCATCGGGTGTGAAGTGGAACCAGAACACCGGCGTGACGTCGGCGGTCTTGTATTGCACCTCGCCTTCGATTGGCTGGAACACGATGTGCGGCAGGTTCACCCCGACGATGTTCAGGCCGTCTGCCGGCAGCTGGTTCATCTGCGACCACATGAGCGCACCGCCCGCGCCTGCCTTGTACTGGATGATGGTGTCCACGGCGGGGCACTTTTTCTTGAGCACGACCTGCTGGTGACGCGCCGACAGGTCCGACTCGCCGCCAGGCGGAAAGGCCTGCCAGTAGAGAACATTCTTTTCCGGACAGGCCTGTGTCGATTGGGCGAACGCGTACGGCGCTGCCAGAACCAATGCTGCAATACCGAATGCTTTGCGGATGCTCATGAACTGCGTCTCCTTTTTGTTTGACAAATCTGTTTCACACACGAACCCGAAGATTTTGCGCCCGATCGTCGCGGCGAGCACCGAAAATTTGTGATGCTTGCGCAGTCATGTGAAACGTGTTGTGGGCGGAACGTCTCCATCTGGTCATCACGGGCGCGAAAATGCCTCCGGGGTTTTCCCTGAGACCTGATCCCAAATCTCGCGCTCTGCCCATCAGCAGGCCAAGCGCGCTGGTTCCCGGAATGATCAGATCGCCTTGTTCAGATCGACTTCAACGCCCGCGCGCTTCATGGATCGGGCGAGCATCAGATGCCACAGGCCGGTGTCGTCCATCGCAACGTTGATCGCGCCTTCAATAAGTGATTTGCCGGAGCCGGAACCGGAGCTGAGGAAACAGACCCGCTCTTTGGCCAACACCGCGAGCAGGAACCCGGTGGCGATCAGGGTCGAAGGCGCCTGCGCACCGTCGCCCGGGGTGAAGACGGCGAAGTCGACGTTGCGCAGTTCTTCCAGCGCGCTGACAGAGATCGCGGCCTGGCTGCCTGGCTGATGACCAACCATCACAGGCTCCAGCCCGAGCTGCTCGAGTAGTTCGGAAAGCTGACTCGCCGTGTCATCGAGGGCTCCGATAACAGCAATACGGGCGGTGGAGTTTCTTGAAACGGCGGGGGCAGATGTGGACATGGGAGTGGGCGCCGGGACAGGCGCAGTTGTCGGTCGAGGGGTGGGAGCAGGTGTTGGTGCCGAAGTTGGTGCCGAAGTTGGTGCTGGGGTCGGTGCTGGGGTCGGTGCAGGTGTCGGCGCAGAAGTTGGAGCAGGTGTCGGTGGAGGTGTCGGTGGCGCGGGAGATGCATGCGTGTCTGCCTTGGCTTCCATGCGATCCGCCAGCAGCTTTCTGACGGCATTCAGGTCCACAACAGATTGCTCGATTCCCTTTCGAATGCCCTCGCGCAGTTCTTCAGACGAAAGGCGGTCGCCAAAGTGCGTCTCGAGTGCAGCATTGATACGAGGCAACGCGAACTTCCTGTATTCGGGTGTGCCTGCACCAAGCGCATCGCCAATCAAAGCGTGAATCTTCTTTTGGAGAGCTTCAATGCGCGCGTCCCAACGGTCCTTGATGACGGACTCGTCGTACGCACGCAGTTCCTTGATGTGTCGCGCGAGCTTGTCGATCGCGGCTTGAAGCGACGCCTTGTCGTTGGTGCCCGGTGGCTTGGACGGCGGCTTGCCGTGGGACATGCGGCTTCCTTGGTTGAAGTTGCGACCCCCACTCTACCGCTTCCACTAATTGGGGTCAGATTCCAATTGTTTGGATTCCAATTGTTTGCTGCGCCAGCGTCACCGTTCAAGGCGCTGAAGCGCCCGCCTGGAACCACCGTCCGAGGAGCGCGCGCTCGGCTTCTGTCATGCCGGTCGCGTTGTTCATCGGCATGAGCCTGGTGATGACCGATTGCTGGTAAATCGCGGCGGCGTGCTGTTTGGCCGTCTCCGGCGAATCGAGCCGCAAGTTCTTCATCTGCACCTGCGCGCCATGGCACATGTAGCAGCGCTGCTCCAGCACTTGTTGCACCTGTGCGTAACTGGCCGGTGGGGCCGGCGAGGCGACCGGTGCGGCTGCCGGCTTGAGCCAGACGATCACGCTTGCAATTACCGCCACGCCCACCAGCGCATAGGGGAGCGGATTCGCATTGCGACCGAGCTTGTGACCGTGCCGCATCACGAAGAACTGACGAATCGCGGCGCCCCCGAACATCATCAAGATCAGCACGACCCAGTTCTGCGCGTGGCTCCACAAAAAGCTGTAGTGATTGCTCAGCATCGCAAAGATCACCGGCAGCGTGAAGTAGGTGTTGTGGACGCTGCGCTGCTTGCCGCGGATGCCGTGCATTGCATCGACCGGCTCGCCTGCCTTGATCGAAGCAATCACCTTTTTCTGACCAGGAATGATCCAGAACAACACGTTGGCGCTCATCGCAGTGGCGATCATCGCGCCGACCAGCAGGAAGGCCGCGCGTCCGGCGAACCAGTGGCAGGCAAGCCAGGAAGCAACGCAGACCAGAAGCAGCACCATGGCGCCTACGATCGTCTCTCCATTGTCGCGCTGGCCGAAGACTCTGCAGATCGCGTCGTAGAGCAACCAGAAGACCACAAGGAATGCGAGCGCAACCGCGATCGCCGCTCCCGGGGCCCAGTCCATCAGGCTCCTGTCGATCAGGTAGGTGCCCGCGCTCCAGAGATACGACACGGTGAAAAGCGCAAAGCCCGTGAGCCAGGTCGTGTAGCTCTCCCAGTAGAACCAGTGCAGTTTCGCCGGAAGCACAGGTGGCCTGACCGCGAACTTCACCGGGTGATAGAAACCTCCGCCGTGCACAGCCCACAGTTCGCCGCTCACGCCCTGTTTTTTCAGGTCGTCGTCCTGCGGTGGCGTGAGACTCGAGTCGAGGAACACGAAATAAAACGACGAACCGATCCAGGCGATCGCGGTAATGACATGCGCCCATCGCAGCAGCAGGTTGGCCCATTCAAGCAGGTAGGTTTCCATGCGTTCCTTGTCGGGTGTTCATGCGAGCGGTGGCGGCACAAGTTGCAGGATTTGCGCCGCAACGCTCGCGGCGATGACCGCTGGCTCCTTGCCAACGATACCGGGAATACCGATCGGGCAGGTGATGCGATCGAGTTCGGCTGCGGTGAATCCGCGCTCCTGCAGTCGATGCCGGAAAGCGGCCCACTTCGTCTGGCTGCCGATCAGGCCGACATAAGGCAGGTCGTCGTGCTCGCGCAATCGTTGCAGGCAGGAGGCTACGATGTCGAGGTCTTCGGCATGGCTGAAACTCATGATGAGAACGCGCGAGTGCGGCGCGAGATCCCGCACCGCCGCCTGCACCGGATCGGAATGTTCGCAGGTCACGCCCCGGGGCAGATTGACCGGAAAAATCTCGTCGCGACTGTCGATCCAGAGGATGTCGAATGGCAGCAGCGCCAGCGCATCGACGATGGCCCGCCCGACATGTCCGCCGCCGAACAGCGCGAGGGGCGTGCGCCGGGACGCAAGGCGTGTCTGAACGCTTTCCAGATCGTGCGTACGGATAATTTCGTAGCTCAGCTCGACCACACCGCCGCAGCACTGGCCCAGCGCGGGGCCCAGTGACACCGACTGCTCACGCTCGACCGCGCCACCCGCCAGAAGCCGGCGCGCTCGCGCCATGGCCTGCAGTTCCAGATGGCCGCCGCCGATAGTTCCGGCTGAACCTTGCGCAGTCACCAGCATCCATGCGCCGCTCTCCCGGGGCACCGAACCCCGCGTGCCGGTGACCATGACGAGAACTGCGTCGCCGCCAATCGATCCCGATGTGACAACATTCATGAAGTGAGCTGCGGTTTGCACCAGCAATTGAAAAAATCGTATCGATCCAGAAAGAAACGTCGGCGAACTTTGATACTGTCGCGTTGAGTCTTTCCAGGCGCAAGCCCGCGCGCGGATTTAGGCGCAATACCGGAGATATCCAGATGAGACCCGTGACTCCATTGCGTTTCGTGCCGCATGTCCTGACCGCCGGCTTTGCGTTGCTTGCCGGCTGCACGTCCGCGCCCCAGCCCCCTCAGCCGGTCGCCCCAACGCCTCAACCCGCCGACACGGCACCGACCGCGCAGGAGCAGCCCGCCGAACAGGTGGCCGCCCTCACCCCTTACCGGTCCAGCCCATCCCAGGCCCCGACGCCGCGTGCCTATCGCGCCGACGCAGCCACTCACCTTTATGGCCTGAACAAGGAGCGCATTTACAAAGGCCGCCTGCCGCCGTTGCTCTACGCCATTGGTGTCCTGCAGGTCGAGGTGGACCGCAATGGACAGGTGACGGGTCTGAGCTGGATGCGCGCACCCAAGCACGCTCCGGAGGTCGTGGCCGAAATCGAGCGCACCGTCCGCGCCGCCGCGCCGTTTCCGGTGCCGGCCCGCATGGGCAAGGTGGTCTATACCGATACGTGGCTGTGGCACAAGAGCGGACGTTTTCAGCTGGACACGCTGACAGAAGGGCAGGATTGAGGCAACCCCTACGGTGTTCATGATCCGCGATACGTCGAATAACTCCAGGGACTAACCAGCAGCGGCACATGGTAGTGCTGCTGCGGATTCGCCACACCAAAATCCAGCGTGACCTGACCCAGGAAATTCGGCTCAGGCAGTTCCACACCACGGCTGCGAAAGTAGCCCGCAACATCGAACACCAGCCGCAGTCGCCCCTTCTTCAATTCGCCATCCCGGTACAGCGGACCATCGGGCGCGCGCCCATCGGCATTCAGCACAAAACGCTTGACCAGGCGAGCGCTGGCGCTGTCAACCTCATGGAGTTCCACCGCCATCCCTGCGGCAGGACAGCCGTTCATGGTGTCCAGTACATGCGTGCTCAGGCCCATGGCAAAACCCTCCATTTCGTGGACAGAAGTGTATACAGTTTTAGCCGAGAGGACTATCATCGCGCCTCATGGAGTCGCCGTCCACCACCAGTTTCATCGTTCAATCGCTGACACGCGCGATCGTCGAACACCGCCTGCTGCCGGGCACCAAGCTGGCCGAGCAAAAACTCGCCGACCACTTCGGCGTGTCCCGCACGCTGGTACGGCAGGCGCTCTTCCAGCTCACCCAAAACCGCCTGATTCGCCTGGAGCCTGCGCGCGGCGCATTTGTTGCAGCGCCCACGGTGCAGGAGTCGCGCGATGTGTTCGCCGTGCGCCGCATGCTCGAAGCAGAAATGACCCGCGCGTTCATCCGGCAGGTCACGCCCGCAAGGCTTCGCGCCCTTCGAGAACACGTCGCGCAGGAAAAAGCAGCAGTGGACCGCAACGACGCGCAACAGCGAATCGAACTGCTCGGCGACTTCCACGTGCGCATGGCCGAGCTCATGGGCAATGAAGTGCTGGCGCAGATCCTGCGCGATCTCGTCGCTCGCAGCTCGCTCATCTCGCTCATGTACCAGCGCGACGGCGCGGCGCAGCACTCCCACCATGAGCATGTCGAAATCGTGAAGGCACTCGCTGCAAAAGACGAAGCACGCGCCGTGAGGCTGATGGACGAGCACCTGCTGCACGTCGAACAAAGCCTGGCCTTCGATCGCAAGGTGCCCACGCACGACGTCGCGATGGCCCTGGCCTGAAAAGGTGACCATGACCTACGACAGCACGGCCTCCTATCCCCGAAACCTCACTGGCTATGGACGCAATCCGCCGAACGCACGGTGGCCGGGCAACGCGCGGATCGCAGTGCAGTTCGTTCTCAACTACGAGGAAGGCGGCGAGAACGCCGTGCTGCATGGCGACGCAGGCTCGGAACAGTTTCTCTCCGAAATGTTCAATCCGCCCAGCTTCGCCGACCGCCATCTCACGATGGAAAGTGTGTATGAATATGGCTCGCGCGTGGGCGTCTGGCGCATCCTGCGCGAATTTGAAAAACGCAGCTTGCCGCTCACGGTCTTCGGCGTCGGCATGGCATTGCAGCGTCACCCGGAACTCACCGCAGCGTTCAAGGTGCTGGGTCACGAAATTGCATGCCACGGCTGGCGCTGGATCAGCTATCAGGGTGTCGATGAAGCCACCGAGCGAGAGCACATGCGACTGGGCATGCAGGAAATCGAGCAGCTCACCGGCGAGCGCCCCCTGGGTTGGTACACGGGCCGCGACAGCCCCAACACGCGGCGTCTGGTTGCTGACTACGGCGGCTTCGAATACGACAGCGACTACTACGGCGACGATCTGCCGTTCTGGATGAAGGTGCGCAAGAGCGACGGCGCCGTAGTGCCGCACCTCGTCGTGCCCTACACGCTGGACACCAACGACATGCGTTTTTCGTTGCCGCAGGGCTTCTCGCAGGCCGATGACTTCTTCGTCTACCTGCGCGACAGCTTCGATGTGCTTTATGCCGAGGGCGACGCCTCGCCGAAGATGATGAGTATCGGCATGCATTGCCGCCTGCTCGGTAGACCGGGCCGCATCGTTGCATTGCAGCGATTCCTGGATCATGTGCAAAAGCACGAACGCGTCTGGGTGTGCCGTCGCATCGATATCGCGCGCCACTGGAGGCGCGAACACCCTTTCAAGGAATGAGCATGAAGGTCAACCTCGACCCGATCAATAACGCAAACCCCTCTGAAGCCTTGCAGCTTCTCGAAGGCCTCTACGAGCATTCGCCGTGGATTGCTGAAGAGGCACTGGAGCTGCGGCCCTTCAGGTCCGTCGCGCAGCTCAAGCACGCGATGGCGCGCGTCGTCGCGCAAGCAAGCGCCGAAGCGCAGCTCGCACTGATTCGCGCTCACCCGGAGTTGGCGGGCAAAGCCATGATTTCCAGAACGCTGACGGCGGAATCTACCCACGAGCAAGGCAAGGCGGGCCTGACCGACTGCACACCCGATGAGTTTGCGGCGATCCAGAAGCTCAATGCCGACTACAACGCGAAGTTTGGTTTTCCATTCGTCCTTGCAGTGCGCGGACCGCGCGGGACGGGTCTCTCGCGCAGGGAGATCATCGAAACTTTCCAGCGACGCCTGGACAACCCGAGGGACTTCGAGCTTGCCGAGAGCCTGCGCAACATTCATCGCATCGCCGAACTTCGCCTGAACGACAAGTTCGGTATCGAACCTGCGCTGGGCAATCTCGTCTGGGACTGGCAGGAAGCGCTCGGCGAATTCAGCGACCCGGAGTTCGCGCAAAAGGGTCAGCTCACCGTCACCTATCTCACCGATGCCCACAGAAGTGCGGCTGCGTTGATCGCAGGCGAGATGAAGTCGTGCGGCTTTGACGAAGTCGAAATCGATGCAGTCGGTAACGTCGTGGGTCGCTACCACGGTACTGGGGCCAGAGCGTTGCTGACCGGCTCGCACTACGACACCGTGCGCAACGGCGGCAAATACGATGGGCGCCTGGGCATCTTCACGCCGATGGCCTGCGTGCGTGAGCTGGCGCAGCAGGGGCGACGTCTGCCCTTCGGCATCGAAGTGGTCGGATTTTCTGAAGAAGAAGGACAGCGATACAAGGCGACTTTTCTGGGGTCGGGTGCGCTGCTGGGTCAATTCAATCCCGCATGGCTGGACCAGAGAGATGCAGACGGCATTACCATGCGCGAAGCAATGCAGCATGCGGGCCTTCCCGCCACGATGAATGCGATTGCAAGCCTCAAGCGCGACCCGGCGAAGTACCTCGGCTTCGTGGAGGTCCACATCGAACAGGGGCCGGTGCTCAATGAGCTCGACCTGCCGCTGGGCATCGTCACCTCGATCAACGGCGGCGTTCGGTATCAATGCGAAGTGACGGGCATGGCGAGCCACGCGGGCACAACGCCGATGGACCGGCGCCGCGATGCTGCAGTGGCGGTCGCGGAGCTCGCTCTCTTCATCGAAAAGCGCGCGTTGAAGGACGGCGATTCAGTCGGCACGATTGGCATGTTGCAGGTGCCGGGCGGCTCGATCAATGTGATTCCGGGGCGTTGCCTTTTCAGTCTCGATCTTCGTGCACCGAATAACGCGCAACGCGATGCATTGGTCGATGACGTCCTGGGCGAACTGGCCTCGATCTGCAAGCGCCGCGGCCTGAACTACACCACTGAGCTCACGATGAGCGCTGCGGCCGCGCCGAGCGACGCGCAATGGCAATCGCGCTGGGAGCGGGCCGTCGATGCACTCGGGGTACCGGTGTATCGCATGACCAGTGGCGCGGGACACGACGCGATGAAGCTGCACGAAATCATGCCGCAGGCGATGCTTTTCGTGCGCGGCCTGAACGCAGGCATCAGCCACAACCCGCTGGAAAGCAGCACCAGCGACGACATCCAGCTGGCGGTGGAAGCATTTCAGAACCTGCTGGACCACCTCTCCACCGAGTACGAATCGAAAGCGAATTGAAGGGATGACCGACTACGAGAAGCTCGACGCGTGGATCGACGCGCATTTCGACGAAGAGGTGCGCTTTTTGCAGGAACTCGTGCGCGTTCCGACCGACACACCGCCCGGCAACAACGCGCCCCACGCGGCACGCACTGCGCAGTTGCTCCAGGCTTTCGGATTCGATGCCGAAAAGCACCCGGTGCCCCTGGCCGAAGTGCAGGCGCAGGGCATGCAGTCGATCACCAACCTGATCGTGCGCCGCCGTTATGGCGAGGGTCGCACCATCGCGTTGAACGCACATGGCGACGTGGTTCCGCCTGGCGAGGGCTGGACGCACGACCCTTATGGCGGCGAGATTCAAGACGGAAAAATTTATGGCCGCGCGACTGCCGTGAGCAAGGGCGATTTCGCAAGCTTCACCTTTGCCGTTCGTGCGCTCGAATCGCTGCAAACCGCACTGAGGGGCTCGGTCGAATTGCACTTCACCTACGACGAGGAATTTGGTGGCGAACTCGGACCCGGCTGGCTGCTGCGCAATGGATTGACAAAGCCCGACCTGATGATCGCCGCCGGATTCAGCTACGAAGTGGTCACCGCCCACAACGGGTGCCTGCAACTGGAGGTGACCGTGCACGGCAAGATGGCGCACGCAGCTATTCCCCATAGCGGCGTCGATGCATTGCAGGGCGCGGTGTGCATTCTCAATGCGCTCTATGCAGAGAACACGCGCTATCGATCCGTCACTTCGCAGGTCGAAGGCATCAGCCATCCCTACCTGAATGTCGGACGGATCGAAGGCGGAACGAACACCAATGTCGTCCCGGGCAAGGTCGTCTTCAAGCTGGATCGGCGGATGATCCCGGAAGAGGATCCCGTGGAGGTGGAAGCGTCGATCAGGCGCGTCATCGAACAAGCCGCAGCGCAGGCGCTGGGCGTCACGGTCGATGTGAAACGCCTGTTGCTCGCGCGGTCGATGCAACCTTTGCCCGGCAACCAACCGCTTGTCGACGCCATACAAAAACACGGGCAAGCAGTTTTCGGCATGGCGATCCCGGCGATGGGCACGCCGCTCTATACGGACGTGAGGCTCTATGCAGAAGCTGGCATACCTGGCGTGATCTACGGCGCGGGGCCTCGCACGGTGTTGGAGTCGCACGCCAAGCGCGCCGACGAGCGACTGGAGCTGGAAGATTTGCGCAAGGCGACAAAGGTCGTGGCGAGGACGCTGCTGGATCTACTCTCCAGTGACAGCCGATAAAAAAGCGCGGCCAAGCCGCGCTTAATGGACCAGGCCCCGAAAGGCCCGACGCCTGGATAATTCTTTGCGTTTAACGGACGCGACCGCGGCGGAACAGGTTCACGATGGCCAGCAGGATGACTGCGCCGACCAGCGAGACGAGGACGGAAGCAATGCTGAAGCCTTCATTGATCGTGCCGGCGCCCACCAGCGGGGAGATCAGCCAGCCACCGATGAAGGCGCCTACGATACCCACGACCACATTCAAAAGAATGCCCTGTTGACCATCAGTCTTCATGACCAGGCTGGCAAGCCAGCCAACGATACCACCCACGATTAGCCAGAGAATGAAACCCATTTGAGACTCCTTTTGCCGCATGCGGCGTGTTGTTGCTAGCGTTCGGCCCTCTCGGTCCCGACCCCCGCCGCCTGAGCGCGACTGGTGAACTGAAATATCCGCGTACTGGAAGCTCGGCTGTGTAGTCGGCTACATCTGCTCATCGTCCGGTCTTAGCGCGTGGCCGCGTGGGACGCGCCCTACTTCCACACAGGAACTTCGGGGGTAAATCCGCAGGAGGTCCCGGCGATGTCGACGCGAGAATAGGGGATGCCTGCTCTACAGCGGCACCCTTCTTGCTAAGAAGTCCTGACAAATCAACTTATTTCCGGAGTTCCCATGAAGAGACGGCCCCTCATCCAGACCGCCGCAGCCCTCGCGCTTGCATGCACCTTCGGAATGGCGCAAGCGCAGGTCACCCCCATCAAGTTCCAGCTCGACTGGCGTTTTGAGGGGCCTGCAGCCCTCTTTCTCACCCCCGCAGCCAAGGGCTACTTCAGGGATGCGAAGCTCGATGTCACTGTGGACGCAGGCAACGGCTCGGGCGGCGCGGTCACCCGGGTCGCATCGGGAACCTATGACATTGGCTTTGCCGATCTGGCCGCGTTGATGGAGTTCCACGCAAACAACCCGGATGCGCCGAACAAGCCGGTTGCGATCATGGTTGTCTACAACAACACGCCCGCGTCGGTGATGGCGCTGAAGAAGTCGGGCATCAAGACGCCGGCCGACCTCAATGGCAAGAAGCTGGGCGCCCCGGTGTTCGACGCCGGCCGCCGCGCATTCCCGATCTTCCAGAAGGCCAACGGCATCAGCAACGTGACCTGGACAGCCATGGATCCACCCCTGCGCGAAACCATGCTCGCCCGAGGCGACGTGGATGCGATCACGGGCTTCACGTTTACATCGGTGCTCAATCTGGAGGCGCGCGGCGTCAAGGCTGAGGACGTGGTCGTCATTCCCTATGCGGACAACGGCGTCAAGCTGTATGGCAACGTGATCATCGCCACGCCCAAGATCATCCGGGAGAACCCGGCAGCGGTGCGGGCCTTTCTTTCGGCGTTCACACGTGGCGTGAAGGAAGTGATCGCCAGGCCCGAAGCCGCCATCGAAGACGTGAAGGCGCGCGACGGCATCATTAACAGCGCGCTAGAAACCCGTCGCCTGAAGCTTGCAATCGACACCGTCATCAACAGCCCCGACGCGCGCGCCGAAGGCTTTGGCCAGATCAACCCCGGCCGCCTGTCGCTGATGGCGTCGCAAGTGTCTGACGCCTTCAACACCAAGACCCGGGTCAATCCGGATGCGGTGTGGAACGGCTCCTTCCTGCCACCCAAGGCTGAACTCAACGCCGTGCTGCCCAGGAAATGACGGCGGAAGGCGGCGGCAACTTCGTTGATTTCCAGGACGTCTGGCTCGCCTACAACGAAGAGCTGGAAGCAGCTGGCCAGTACGCGGTCGAAGCCATCGACCTGAAGGTGCGCCAAGGCGAGTTTATCGCCATCGTCGGACCTTCGGGGTGCGGCAAGTCCACCTTCATGAAACTTGCCACTGGCCTGCGGATGCCCACTCGGGGCAGCATCCGGATCGATGGCGCGCCGGTGACCGGGCCCCTGAAGATTTCAGGCATGGCATTCCAGGCGCCATCGCTGCTGCCGTGGCGAACCACGGTGGACAACGTGCTGCTGCCGCTGGAAATCGTCGAGCCCTTTCGCAGCAATTTCAAGCAAAAGCGCGCCGAGTATGTCGAACGCGCTCGCAAGCTGCTGCAAAAGGTGGGGCTGGGCGGCTATGAAGACCAGTTTCCGTGGCAGTTGTCAGGCGGGATGCAGCAGCGCGCGAGCATCTGCCGCGCGCTGATCCATGAGCCCAAGATGCTGCTCCTCGACGAGCCATTCGGCGCGCTCGATGCGTTCACGCGTGAAGAGCTGTGGTGCATCCTGCGTGACTTGTGGAACGAGCAGCGTTTCAACGTCATCCTGGTCACGCACGACCTGCGCGAGTCGGTGTTTCTGGCCGACACGGTGTACGTCATGAGCAAGAGCCCGGGCCGCTTCATGGTGCGGCAAGAAATCGAGTTGCCGCGTCCACGCGAGCTGGAGCTCACCTACACCAAGGAGTTCACCGACATCGTTCATGACCTGCGTGCGCACATCGGCGCGTTCCGCCAGACCGCGGCGGCTCCATCATGAAGTTGACACGCAACATGGAGCGCTGGTCACCCGTCATCGTGCTGCTCGCGGCACTGGTGCTCTGGCAGGTGATCGTGGCGGGCTTTGATATTCCCGAATACATCTTTCCGAGCCCCTGGCAGATCGCCCAGCAATTCGTGGAATTCAAGGGTCCTCTCTTCGAGGCCGCCTGGAAAACCTTCTGGGTCACGATGTTGGGCTTTGGCATCTCCATCGTCGTCGGTGTCATGCTCGGCTTTTTGATTGGCAGTTCGCGCCTGGCCTACACCGCGCTGTATCCGCTGATGGTCGGATTCAATGCCGTGCCCAAAGCGGCCATCGTGCCCATCCTGGTGGTCTGGTTCGGCATCGGCCTGGGCCCGGGCATCCTCACGGCGTTTCTGATCTCGTTTTTTCCGATCACGGTCAACATCGCCACCGGCCTTGCGACGCTGGAGCCTGAGCTGGAAGACGTGCTGCGGGTACTGGGCGCCCGCCGCTGGGATGTGCTGATCAAGGTGGGGCTGCCCCGATCTCTGCCGTACTTCTACGCATCGCTCAAGGTTGCCATCACGCTGGCGTTCGTGGGGACGGTGCTGGCTGAGATGACGGCTGGCGATTCGGGCATCGGCTACCTCATGCAATCGGCCAGCAGCCAGCAACGCATGCCGCTCGCGTTCGCGGGGCTCGTGCTGATCAGCGCGATGGCGATGGCGATGTACGAGCTTTTCAGTTCCATCGAAAAGCACACCACCGGCTGGGCGCATCGCGGCTCGCAGGGACACTAAGCGGTGGCCTGGCATGCGCGCCTGGCGCTGCGCCTGGGTATGGAAGCCGGACGCTGCACGCCACGCTACGAACACGACGGGCCGCTTCGCATCCTGCAAACCCTTTATCCTGAGGGCGATGCCATCTCTCACAACGTGCTCGTGCATCCGCCGAGCGGTCTCGTGGGCGGTGACACGCTGGAAGTGATCATTCACGGCGCAGCCGGCACGCACGGCCTCGTCACCACGCCAGGTGCCACGCGCTTTTATCGAAGCGAAGGAGAAGTTGCAATCCAGCGCACGACCATTGCCCTGGATGCCGGTGCGCGCTTCGAATGGTTGCCACTGGAGTCGATCTGCTACAGCGGCTGCATCGCCGAGAACCGCCTTTCGCTCTCGCTGGAACCGGGGTCCGAGCTGATCGGCTGGGACGTTACGGCGCTCGGGCTCCCAGAGGCCATGCTGCCGTTCCAACGCGGCACTCTGCTGCAGCATCTCGAACTGAAAGGCTCGTGGCTCGAGCGTGGCCGCATTGCTGCGGACGATGAACGGCTGATGAATGGGCCGCTCGGGTTGGCTGGCAGGCGCTGCATCGCCACGCTCTTTTTCGCCTGTGGCAGCGATATTCCCCGCGCACGACGGGATGAGGCGTTGGAACTTGCGCGTGATCTGATCGCCACGCATGAGCTGGCAGGGACTGCCGGAGCAACATCCCCGGGGCCCCGGATCGTCGCGGTTCGGGTCCTCGCTCCACTGGTCGAGCCCGCGATCCACTTACTGAAATCGATACGTTCTGCATGGCGTCCGTTACTTTGGAACCTTAAGCCTACTTTTCCCCGGACCTGGTCGACCTGATGGATACTTTGTAGCTTATTCAGAGCATGCAAGCTCGACCGTGCGGTTCTGTCCTACTTCGCAAACGGCAACATGCCGTAGTCAAGGCGGTCGCCTCTCCGGCATCCGCGCCGTTTGCCCATCCCTAGACTGCAGTCATTCCATCAGATTTCACCCACTCAAGGAGTTTCGATCATGACTGCACGTGACCCCAGCCTTTCTCGCAAGAGCATGGTCTCTTTCGGCCTGGCAGCACTGCTGGCCGTGACCGCCGCCACTGCCCAGGTTGCCACCGGTACCACCGGCATCGACGCCACCGGCAGTTTCCAGTCTGAATTGGAGGCCTGCAAGACGGGGCGTACACAGCAAGACCAGGAAACCTGCCTCAAGGAAGCCCGCAACGCCCAGGCTGACAAGAAGCGCGGCGTACTGGACAACTCCGGCGCCCAGTTCCAGTCGAACGCTGCCGCGCGATGCGAGGTGCTGACTGGTGAAGAGAAAGCCGCATGCCAGGCCCGCGTGGTCGGATTCGGCAGCACTTCCGGCAGCGTTGCCGGCGGCGGCGTGATCCGCGAAGTCGAAACCGTGGTGTTGCCACAAGGTAGCGGCCCGGTGGTGATCGAGCCCAAGACGTCCGATCCGGTCATTCTGGTTCCGACCAAGTAATTTAACGCTGTCACAGGGAGACAGGCGGGTCCTTCGGGGCCCGCATTTTTTTGCCTGTTGTCGTGCGAAAAAAAGCCCCGAATGAATCAGGGCGTACCCGGGTTGCACTTAACCGTTGTTGAAGCGTCAAAACACGCCGAAAAGAATAAGTGCCAGAACCACGAGAAGTGGAACCCCAAGAAGCCATAGGATAAAAGGCATTTGAATCTCCCTGATTA
>JBKJKT010000147.1:0-6856 GCA_046597415.1 Ramlibacter sp. | reverse complement strand
GGCAAGCGCCGCGGCGCGAAGAAGGTCTGCGTCACGATGTGCATCGGCGGCGGCATGGGTGCTGCTGGCGTGTTCGAGGTTCTGTAAACCTCGTCTCCTGAGCAGAAACTGTCAAGCGGCTTCGGCCGCGGGACCCGGCTGAGCGCGCCGTCCCAGCATGTAATGCGGGATGACAATCGGGCAGGCGCCCGACACGATGTCCCCCATTCCCGAGCGGGCAACCAGCGCGTCCCAGCGGGGCTGGTCCGCAAGTGACCGGATGTTCGGCAGATCCCAGATCTTGCCGAGCGCCGACGGCTCCAGCCTGTCGATCATGTCGAATGCCTCATCTTTCAAACCCATGAAGATGAGCGCCAGCACGAGGCTGTGGTTGGGCCACATGTCGGCAAACAGGTCTTGTGCTTCTTGCGTCCGGCCCGTTGCGTGCAGGATCATGGCCTTGTGGGCCCGCAGTTCGTTGGTCCAGTACGGGTCTAGTCCCACTGGCGGCGCGCGTCGAAACTCCCTTTCAATCAATTGTTCAAGGCCCACCCATTGCACGCGCGTTTGTGCAGAAAAGATGTGAACGAGCCGGTAGAGCCGGTAAAACTTCACCGGCGCCGCTTCTTCCGCTTCACCGGCAGATTCCCGCCTTTCGCAAAACTCGGTAAGCATCTGCCTGGCTTGCTGCGGCTGATGCGCGTGCAGCAGGACATTGAGCACTTCCAGTTCCAGCTCGCAAGCTTCCGGCGACTCTGCAAAATGAACCGCGCCCCACGCGAGCAATGAGGCGGCATCGGCGTAGCGACTCGCGATCACCAGCAGGGACGCGGCCTGGTGCACCGCTCCTGCGGTGGGTCCAACTCGAAGTGTTTCCTCAACGGCTGCCAGCTGGGCGCGAACGCCATCGAGCGGCACCTGGCGAGGATGGGGGCGCTCCCTGTCGAGGAGGATCGCGCGCGGGACCAGGTCTGAGGAAATGGTGACGGTCAGGCTTGAGTTGGAATGCATGTCGATCCTTGATGACGCTCTACGGAGTTGCAAAGGCTCTGAGTGGCGCGCCGCCGCGAAAGGTTCCAACCTGATCGCTTCCTGCTTCGGAGCAAGGCGAGCGCCGGCTTGTCGATTTGCCTGAGTCAGTTCGATCGCCCGAAGACGATCGTCTTCATGGGCTCCGTGAACGGATCGATCGGCCGCGCAGGGTTACCAAGTGCGCATTCATCTTCCAGCGATCAGTCAATGCAGGTCAAACTTCACCTACGCGCCGAGCCTTCAGAACTTGTGCCCGTCTCTTCTGTCGATAGACAGCAACCACCAGCCGGCCCCACGAGCGCCGCGCACGGTAAATCGGCCAGGCGCGAAACCACCTGGGGCCAGCTCATCGAGGCGGAACAACTTGCGCAGATCGAGCTTCTGGAGGTCGATGAGGAACACGCGCAGGAAGTTGCTCACCTGTGCCTGGTGCACGCCCTTGCACACGGCTCGTCGGTGACTCGTTTATTGCTCATGAACAGCAACGTGCGGGTTGCAGTCGTCGAGTTGCTCAGGGAGGGCGTGCCTTGCAATCAAGGTGAGCACACCGCGCTGGCTCTTTGCTTCTTGAGTGCAGGCTATCGCTTGCCCGACAAGGGCCTTTCGCACGAAGTGACCGAGTTCCTGCGAAAACGCAAGGAAGCAGATGACGCGCTCTGGGGCTTCAAGTGCGACAAGCACGGTCTCTATGACGAAGGGCGCGAACCTCTGCGGATTCCTCATTTCTATGCCGGCAACGGCAGCAACCGGTCGCTCAAGAACAGCAATTGCACGCTTTACACACCGGCGGGCGAGGAAATCTCGTGTCGCATCCTGCAAGGGGCCACAGTGGGACCCGACGATCGGCCGAACAAGGGATTCCTGGACGAAATCAGCGTGGGAAACATCAGCTCGATCGATTACCCCAAGCTCGAAAGTGATTACGACAAGGCGGCGCAGTTGCCCTCGATCAACTTCACTCACGGCAATTTTGGCCTGCTCCTGCAGCGCCTCGCAGTCACGCTCGTCACCGGTCAATCCCGGTCGTTCTACGTCGGATATCTGAACGAGGATTCGCATGCCATGCGCGTGTTCCTGCGAACGAAACCGGACGGGCGAATCTGGGTCGGCTTCTACGATCCAGAGGTCACTGGCAACATCAAACATCTTTCGGTTTTGCCGGAGGATCTCGCGGATTTAACCCTCAAGGCATTCTGCCCCGACGCGGCGGCGACCATGCCGCCCGTGATTTCGCTTTCGGTGGAGAGCCGCTTCCTGGAGCGCATATGCGCGGGTCTGTTCGTCGATCCGGACCCGGCGTCGCAGTTTGCGAGCCTTTGCGAGGCAGTCGCCAAGGGCAACGTATCTGAGATGCAGATGGCGCTTTCCAATCTAGGCCCGGGACCCTGGCCAATCAATGGCGAGCAGATAGCCCGGTACCTCGCGATGAGTTTGCATCACGCCTTCATCAACGGACACACACCGGGCGTGCGCGCGTTCATGAGGGCGCTCTCGGAAATGGGGTGTGTCGGCCTGTCCGAAGATCAGCTGGGACTGATCGTGGCTGCTCGGGATGCGCGCGCGTACCCGGGCGTGTTCTTTGCTCTCCAGGCCGGTCACGCGAAGACTGTCGCGGCTTTTATGAGCGGCTTGCGCGGCCTGTTTGCCGCCAGCAGGAGCGTCGCGGTGTTCGCCGACTATCTTGACGGCCTTCTTGCACCTGGGGCGCACTATTGGGGCCCGGAAAGCGCGGCGGCGAGGGCTGCGATGGCCGAGGGCTTGCGCGTCCTTCGCACTGACGTGGCCCACATGGCCGCCCGGGAAGCACAGGCGCAATTGGATGATGAGTCTGACGAGGACGAGGCGGTGTCCATCCTCTAAGGACCTCAGGGCGGGTGAAGGGGTCGCCTGGATGACGCCCCCAGCCCTCTCACTGGCGTATGCTGCGCTTTCCGATATTTCGCAGCCGCGCGCCTTGCGCGCCGACACGCCATGGGTCTTCGACAAACGCTGGACTTCCTGCTTTACGACTGGCTGGGCGCCGATGAGCTGACTACTCGCAGCCGCTTCGCCGATCACTCGCGCGAAACGTTCGACGCGGTGTTCGACACCTGCGAGCGCATTGCGCGCGAGAAGTACGCGCCGTTCAACCGCACCCTCGACAACGAAGAGCCCCGGTTCGATGGTGAGAAGGTGATTCTGCCCAAGGCATCGAAAGACGCCTATGACGCTTTCGCAGCGTCAGGCATGCTGAGTGCCGCGCAAGACTATGAGATCGGCGGCATGCAGCTGCCCTACACGGTCGAATCGGCGGCGCACACGTTTTTTGCAATGGCGTCGGTCAGCATGGGGTCGGGCATGCTCACCGTGGGCAATGCGAACCTGCTGATGGTTCACGGCACCGAGTTGCAAAGGAAGGTGTTTGCACTGAACGAATTTTCCGGGCGATGGTCGGGGACGATGTGCCTGTCGGAGCCACAGGCCGGTTCTTCGCTGTCTGACATCGTGACCCGCGCACTTCCCGACGGCGATGATTTCGAACGCGATCCGCTGGGGCCGCGCTATCGCATCAAGGGCAACAAGATGTGGATCTCGGCGGGCGAGCATGAGCTCTCCGAGAACATCATCCATCTCGTGCTCGCAAAGATTCCCGGGCCGGACGGCAAGCTGATCCCGGGGACCCGGGGCATATCGCTTTTCATCGTGCCAAAGCGGTTGGTCAATACCGAAGGCCAGCTGACCGGCGTGCGCAACGATGTGGCACTGGCGGGGTTGAACCACAAACTGGGCTGGCGCGGCACGACGAACACCCTTCTCAATTTCGGCGAAGGCAAGTATCCGGTCGAGCAAAGCGCAGGCGCCATCGGTTACCTCGTCGGCCGTCCGCACGAGGGCCTCTCCTGCATGTTCCACATGATGAACGAAGCGCGCATCGGTGTCGGCATGGCAGCGACCATGCTGGGCATGGCGGGCTATCACGCGTCGCTCGACTATGCGAAAAACCGACCTCAAGGCAGGCTGATGGGCACGGCGGGCAAGGACCCATCGCAGCCGCAAGTGCGCATCATCGAACACGCCGATATCAAGCGCATGCTGCTAGCACAGAAGTCGTACTGCGAAGGCGCATTGGCACTGGAGCTTTACTGCGCTCGCCTGGTCGATGAGCAGCACACAGGCGAGAGCGCCGCAGCGAACGAAGCACGCCTGCTGCTCGAAGTGCTCACCCCGATCGCCAAGAGCTGGCCGAGCGAATGGTGCCTGGAAGCGAACTCGCTCGCTATCCAGATTCACGGTGGCTATGGCTACACGCGCGACTTTCCGGTTGAGCAGTACTGGCGCGACAACCGCCTGAACATGATTCACGAAGGCACCCACGGGATTCAGGCCGCCGACCTGCTGGGCCGCAAGGTCCTGATGTCTGGTGGCGAGGGACTCAAGCTGCTGGCAGCCCGCGTGAACGCCACCATCGAGCGCGCCATCCAGCGGCCCGAACTTGCGCAGTACGCCAACTCGCTGGGCCAGGCACTGGAGCAAGTCGGCTCGGCTACCAAATCGGCGTGGGCGACTGGCGATGCACGCGAGGCGCTGGCCAACGCCGTGCCCTACATGCAAGCGTTTGGTCACATGGTGATTGCGTGGATCTGGCTCGATGTGGCGTTGTCGATTCCGGCTGGAGCGGCGGGCGAATCCGCGCATGTCGGAAGGCTCGCCGCCACACGGTTTTTCTACCGCTACGAACTGCCGAAAATCGGCGCGTGGCTCAACGTGGTCGTCTCTCGCGACCCCACATGCGCTGAAGTACCGGAAGACGCGTTCTAGATGCCGACACCGCAAACCATAGCCCGCATCGAACAGCTGATCTGGATATTCATCTATGTGGGCCTCTTCGCAGCGATCATCGGGATGACAGCGTTCGTAGCGAGCCCCGGCACAGCGTGGATACTGATTGCCGGTGGTTGTGTCCTTGTCGTAGCAGGCGTGATCCTGATCTGGGTCCGGTCGCGCTTTGATGAAGGCACAATCCCGGGAAAATCAACCAGCAGCAGCAAACAAGGGAGACAAGACAGATGATCCGCACCGTACCCCAACTCTTCGACCTCGAGGGCAAGACGGCACTCGTCACCGGAGGCTCGCGGGGCCTGGGCCTGCAGATGGCACATGCTTTGGGCGAGCAGGGCGCGCGCATCATGCTCACTTCGCGCAAGGCGGCTGACCTGGAAGTGGCCGCGGCAGACCTTCAGGCCGCGGGCATAGACACACGCTGGATCGCGGCAGACTGTGGCAAGGAAGAAGACATCCGTCGTCTTGCCGACCAGACGCTGGAGCGCATGGGCGACGTTCACATCCTGGTGAAC
Source organism: Ramlibacter sp. (assembly GCA_046597415.1). Taxonomy (GTDB): domain Bacteria; phylum Pseudomonadota; class Gammaproteobacteria; order Burkholderiales; family Burkholderiaceae_C; genus Ramlibacter. Next base: position 1,511 of record JBKJKT010000147.1, on the reverse strand, counting down.
AACGCTGGCGCTGCCTGGGGCGCCCCTGCCGAAGACCATCCGGTCGAGGCCTGGGACAAGCTCATGAACCTGAACGTTCGCGGCTATTTCATCCTGTCGCAGTACCTGGCCAAGAAGTCGATGATCCCCAACAAGTACGGGCGCATCATCAACATTTCTTCCATCGCCGGGCTCGGCGGCAATCCGCCCGAGATGCAGACGCTGGCGTACAACACGTCCAAGGGCGCCGTCATCAGTTTCACCCAGGCGCTCGGCTGCGAATGGGGCAAGTACAACATCACAGTGAACGCGATCTGCCCGGGGTTCTTTCCGAGCAAGATGACGCAGCACACGCTCGATACCCTCGGCGAAGACAAGCTCGCCAACCACGCGCCGCTCAGGCGTCTTGGCGATGACGAAGACCTGAAGGGCATCACTGCCCTGTTCGCCAGCGATGCGGGAAAGCACATCACGGGTCAGTGGATCGCGGTCGATGGTGGCGTGAGCGTCATCACCGGCGGGTAAGGAAGGAGCGTTTAATGGAATTCGGCGTAGATATTCCCTTCGTCCATCACCTCGGGTTCGAGCTGGTGAAGTTCGAAGGCGGCGAGTCGCAGATCGATTACGTGACGCAACCCGAGCATCTCAACTCGTTCGATGTGACCCATGGCGGCGCGGTGATGACGCTGATGGATGTGACCATGGCTGTCGCGGCGCGCAGCGTGCAAAAAGACATGGGCGTTGTCACGATCGAGATGAAGACGACCTTCATGCAGCCATCGCGCGGCAAGCTGGCGGGCAAAGGGCGGCTGATGCATCGCACCGCGACTATGGCCTTCGTCGAAGCCACCATTTATGACAGTGAAGGCCGTGCATGCGCGCATTCGACCGGCACTTTCAAGTACGTCAGGCGACTGCCGACAGGGCCGTCCAGCGCCAATCCGCTCAATGTGATTTCCACAGACTGATCCGCCTTCCAGATTTTAGATTCCCCTCAGGAGACATCCATGCCCCAGAACAGACAGATCCACCTCGACAACCGCCCCGAGGGCGAAGCGTCCGCATCCAACTTCAAGCTGGTCACGGTCGATACCCCCGCACTGCAGGACGGCCAGGTGCTGGTGAAGCACCACTTCATGAGCCTCGATCCGTACATGCGGGGACGCATGAACGACGCCAAGAGCTACGCCACGCCCCAAGTGCTCGGACAGGTGATGGGTGGCGGCACGGCGGGCGAAGTCGTCGAAAGCAAATCGGAAAAATACAAGGCCGGCGACAAGGTCGTGGGGATGGGTGGCTGGCAGGAGTACTCGGTGGTTGACGTCGATCAGCCTGGCGCCCTTCGCAAGGTGGACACGACGCATGTGCCGTTGTCTCACTATCTTGGTGCAGTCGGCATGCCGGGCGTTACGGCGTGGTACGGCCTGGTGAAAATCATAGAACCCAAGGCAGGGGAGACCGTGGTGGTGAGCGCGGCTTCGGGTGCAGTCGGCAGCGCGTTCGGCGCGCTTGCGAAGGCACGCGGCTGCCGC
>JBKJKT010000269.1:0-26799 GCA_046597415.1 Ramlibacter sp. | reverse complement strand
GCGATCGCCACAGGTGATGTTCGCTGCCAGGCTGCATCGGTAGCAACTCAGCTGAAGGCCCGCGCGACGTTGCGGTTCGAGCCACCGGGCATGGAGGTCGTCGGGCACTACACCGATATGCCAGCCTGTACCAAAGCCAATTCAAGCATGTCGCTTGGCGTGAAACTGACCGGGGCATGCGCGGTGAAGTGACGCAGATCGTGGCTCTGCAGTTTCGTGGTCCAAAGAATTACCCGCCGCAATTCGTTACGAACATGCTGAGGAAGAGTGTGGTTTTCCGTGAACTACAGCACAGGCTTGACTTGCTCTTTTCACACAGTGAGCCTACCTTGACACCTACGCTACTTTGCGGGTTTCAGGTGAGCAAGAATTCATGCGCTGGCTAAAACCAAATCTCCGCAGCAGTATTTACGGATTGCTGGGCAATCCGGTCACGCCGTCGGAGTCCATCCTGGAAAACGGGACCGAGGACATCCGCGATTCGATGCTTGCAGCGTTGGGTGTTCGGGGATCAAGGGATTTTCCGCAGATCACCCGGCGCATCCGTTATGCAAACGACATCCAGGCGCTTTGGTACCTGCGGGGTGACCTGATGGCCGCGCTGGCTTCCATTCATGGTGAGAAGGTCGCGCGTGAGCGAGTCGCCTCGCTGTCAGCGCAGTTCCAGGGACTGTTGCCGGGGGGATTGAATTCCCGGCCGAGCCCGCTGGTGGGTTAGGGGCCTGTTCACTAGTGGCTGTGGCCCCAGAGCACGAACGCGTCCCTACCCTCCACTTCCAGATTCACTTTCGCTCCCACGGGTAGTGCGACCTTCGTCGGCACGTGTCCGAACGGCAGGTTCGTGAATACCGGCGCCTTCACCTGTGCACGAAGCCAATCCACCACGGTCTTGAGCCGGTAGCCCTTGTCATGGGGCACAGGTTTGTAGTTGGTGAAATGGCCCAGCAGTATCGCCCTCTGGTTCTTGAGCACGCCGGCATAGAGCAGTTGGGTCAGCATGCGTTCGACGCGGTAGGGATGCTCGTGCACATCTTCCAGGAACAAGATGCCGCCCTTGACCTTTGGCAGCCACTCGGTGCCGGCCAACGCAGTGAGGATCGCGAGATTCCCGCCCCACAGTTCGCCTTTGATGTGCAGCGGTTTTTCCTGTGCCTCACCTGCGGGCAGTTGCCAGCCTGTGCCCTCCCCTTGTCCGCTGACCAGGTCTTGGAAGCATGCCTGCATGATGTCATCGGGCTCACCTTCGATGCCGAAGTCCTCGCCCAGCGCGGGACCGGCCCAGGTCACGCGGCCCGTCTTCGCCAGCACCGCTGACTGAAAGGCCGTGAAGTCGCTGATGCCGACGAACCTCATGCCCTTGTCGATGGCCTTTGAGACCGCCTTGTAACGGATGCCGGGCAGCAGGCGCGTGAGGCCGTAGCCTCCTCGCGTTATCAACGCAACATCGGCCCCGCTCGCAGCAGCACGATGAATCGCGGCAAGCCGGGTCTCGTCGTCGCCGGCAAAGCGCATGTGAGTCGCCAATGCGGCTTCATCGAGTTCGACATCGTGGCCCAGGGCCTTGAGGCGCTGGACGCCGCGTTTGATGACTGCCTTGTCGCGAATCGCGCTCGACGGAGAAAAGATGTAGATATGTTTTTTCACCGGTGGAAGTATCCCACTGCCGCTCGCGCAATTGGCTCGCCATGTTCCTGCACGAAATGACCGGCGTTGTCGATCACCATCGGCTCGGGACATCCGCGTATCGACTCGCGAAGCGACTGCATGACGGGAACACCGAGAACCGGATCGGCGGCCCCTATCGCCATCATCGACTGCCCTTGCCACTCGCGGGTGAAAAAGTCGCGCGCCCGACGCGAGACCGCTGCGCCGTCGGCATTCTTGCCCTCGGGCACCATGGGCGGGAACGCACGCAGCGCGGCGCGGTGGCCGCGATCCGGGAATGGCGCGTTGTATGCGGCGAGTTCTTCCTCGATCATCTGCGGATTGCCGCGCGCAAAAAGTCGCGCCACATCGAACTCCGGTGTCTTCGCGCACATCGAGCGCCACGCGAGAAAGCCGGGACTCAAAGGGGCGTCGCCCGTGGCAAAGGTTGTGTTCATGACCAGCACCCCGAGGTAGCGCTCCGGGCTTTCCATCGGCAAGGTGAGGCCCAGGATGCCGCCCCAATCCTGCACGACCAGCACAATGTTTTTCAGGTCGAGCCGCTCGATGAACTCCAGCAACACCTGGCGATGCCAGGTGAATGTGTGCGCTGCGTCTTTCTTGGGCTTGTCGCTTTTGCCAAACCCGATCAGGTCCGGCGCAACGACGCGATCCCCGGCGTGGAGAAACACCGGGATCATCTTGCGATAAAGATAGCTCCACGCCGGATTGCCGTGAAGGCATAACCAGGTGCGGGCCGCGTCCGCGGGGCCTTCCTCCAGGTAGTGCATCCGAAGACCGTCCAGCGAAGGAAGATCCGAGATGTATTGGGGCTTCCACGGATACCCCGGCAGCGCCTCGAAGCGGCTATCCGGCGTGCGTAGCGCGTCATCCCGCACAGGTTGTGCAATTGCGCGGCTGTTTTCGCGGCGCTCCCGGAAGAAGTCGGCAAGCATCGCCCTGCAGTCGTGCTGGAGCACGCCGCCTTGCACTGCGGTGTGGTGGTTGAGCTGCTCTTGTGTGAAGAGATTGACCACCGATCCGGCCGCCCCGGTCTTGGGGTCAGACGCGCCGAAGACGACACGCGCAAGCCGTGAATGCAGCATCGCGCCAGCACACATCGCGCAGGGCTCCAGCGTTACATACAGCGTGCAGCCGTCCAGCCGGTAATTGCCGATTGCCTTTGCCGCAGCGCGCAGCGCATTGATCTCGGCGTGGGCCGTGGGGTCGTGATGCGCGATCGGAGCATTGCGTCCGGCGCCAATCACTTCGCCATCTCGAACGATCACTGCGCCAACCGGAACTTCGCCCGCAGCTTGCGCCGCACCGGCATGCGCCAGCGCCAGCCGCATGAAATCATCGTCGGTCATTGGCGATCCATCCATTTTTGTTTACTTTGTTTCGTCAGGCATCGGCCGCGCTTGCTGCATCGCGTCCTGCACCTGTTTTTGAACTTGCTGCACCTGCTGCTGCGGCGTGCCGGTTGGCGCAGTCACAGTGCCTGCCGGGGCGGACGCTGCGGCGCCCGGGGCCGATCCGGACATGGCGCCCAATTGCTTCTTCGCAAGGATCCCCACGATGGCCACGACCACAAGCAGGCTCAAAACACCAAAGATGACACGCATTTCAGGCTCCTGGTTTCAGTCGATCCATCCAGCCCGCCAGCGATCGCTCCTTGTCGCCGCCGGCCGCGTAGCCGCTGTGAAGGGAATCGCGGGCCTCTGGACGGTGCTGGTTGATCTTGAGTTTGCATTGCCACTCGATCACGCGCAATTCAAACCCCACGATGCCCGGCAGCATCTTGTTGGCGAAGTCTTCGCCGAGGTCACGCCACTGCTGCGCGTAGGCCGGTTCATGATCGCCGATCAGCTTCTTGAGCAGCGCGTCCTTGGCTGCGTTGTCTTCGATCAGGCGAGCCTGCACCTTGCAATGCACAGCAACGTAGTTCCAGCTCGGAACGCGCGCCTTGTCCGGATAGATCTTCGGGGACTGATAGGCATCGGGCCCTACGAAGACGGCGAGCGCTTCGGGCCGGGCCTGCAGATAACGCCAGTGCGGGTTGGGTTTGGCGCAGTGGCCCCAGAGGACGAACTGATCGCCCTGCCCGCCCTGCACCTCAAGGTGCAGCGGCAAGTGGGTGACGAACGGAAACCCGTCGTCGTCATTGGAGATCAGGCTCGCAAACGCGTTTTCGCGCATCAGCGTGGCCGCGACGGCCGGGTCGGTCGATTTGAAATGCGGTGGCAGATACATCCTGCCATTTTGCCTAATGCCGCCCGGCTGTCTCCCGATCGTGTCGCAACCCGATTCAGGCGGTCCAGCGCATCAGAGTCACAACGACGACCACGACCCCCAGACCGAGGTTGATCGAAACCCAGGTACGAATCTGTGCCAGTGCGGCTGCGCCGGCCGGCCAGTCCGACCCGGCGACTGCGCGGCCGAGTCGCTTGTACAAGGCATAGCGAATGTGCATGAAGATCGCCACCATCGCCACACCCAGCACCGCCATGATGGTCCAGGACAACGGCATCTCGAACCTGCCACCGGACTGGACCACCTGTTTGGCTACGCGGCCGATCATCCACACACCACTGGCCAGCGTCAGCAACGACGCAACGAGCACGGCCTGGAAGAACCGCCCGAGGACGTCGTGCATCAGGCGCAGCCGCACCGCAGGTTCGAGCAGTGCGACGGCCGGGCGCAGAAAGAAGTGCGCAAACACCATGCCCCCAATCCAGACAATGATGGACAGCACGTGCACCGTCTTGAGGGCTGCATAAATCATTGAAAATTTCCCTTCAGGAATGAAAACCGGCACAGGATTCGCCCGTGCAGCTCAGTGAAACGGGGATCAGGAAGCTCCTGCACCTGTTTCAGATGCCCCAGAGTATGTCAGTCAAATGACTCGGAGTTTGACGGGCAAGGCGGCTCGGACAAATCAGATGGGCGCCCGCTTATAGTTCGGTTTTTCCGCACCTGAAAACACATGCTGAACTACCGCCACCTTCACTACTTCTGGGTTGTTACAAAAGAAGGCGGATTCGCCCGCGCTGCCGAGCGGCTGGACATGGCGGTGCAGACCATCAGCGCGCAGGTCCGAGAGCTGGAAAAGTCGCTGGGCCACCAGTTGCTCAAACCTTCAGGCCGTGGCGTGGCCCTGACCGAAGCGGGCCAGGTCGCGTTCGCGAGAGCCGAAGAGATTTTCCGGCTCGGCCAGGGCATACCCGATGAGGTCCGTGGCGCAGCCAGCAGCAATGTGGCGCGCCTTGCAGTGGGACTTTCTGACGGCATCTCCAAGCTTGCGGCCCATGCGCTGCTGGAGCCGGTGCTCCGTACGCCCAACCTCAGGTTGGTTTGTCACGAGGGCGAGTTCGAGCAGCTCCTGGGTGAACTGGCGCTTCATCACCTCGACCTGGTACTGGCCGGCCAGGCAGCCCCACGCAACCCGAATCTGCGCCTGACGAGCGAACGGCTCGTCGATTCGCCGGTCGACTGGTGGGGCCCGGCCGCCCTGGTCCGCAAGGGTGAGCGCGACAGGTTTCCGCAAAGCCTGGACGACCTTCCGGTGCTGCTGCCGACCGGGCACTCAGCCCTGCGACCCACGCTGGACCACTGGTTCGAGACGCAGGGCCTGCGCCCCCGCATCGTTGGCGAATTCGAGGATAGTGCGCTGCTGGCGGTGTTTGCAGCCCGCGGGCTTGGCGTGTTCCCTGTCAGCCGGCTGGGCGCAGGCGACATTGGCCTCATGCGCGGACTGCGCTTGCTGGGAAGCACCGATGGGGTCCGGGAAGAGATTCACGCCATCCGCTCGCGCCGCGGCCTGCACCACCCACTGGTTCTGCAGGTGATGGCTCGCGCCCGTGTTGATCGCGGCTGATAGCGTCAGCGTGCGGGCAGAACGCGAGACGACGACCCTGTAGTTCGGTTTTTTCGAACAATTACGTCGGAACAAGCTGCTTTTCAGGGACGACCCCCTGCCCTAGATTCGATGCGTTCCCATCAATAGCAGACCGCAAGGTACCAGATTGATGCCGACATTCATGTCCAGGCAATTGCGCTCGATCGCACTCGAAATCCTCTTCAAAGGCAGTAATGCAAACCATTGGCTCTCCACTCATGTGGTCCCTGTTCGCGGCGTTTGTGCTTGTGGCACTGTTGGTCGACTTCTTTGCAATGAGCAAGCAGGGTGCGCACCGCGTCAGCACCCGCGAGGCGGCCATCTGGTCGCTTGTCTGGGTCGGCGTGTCGTTCATCTTCATGGGATGGCTTTGGTGGTACCTCGGCGGAGCGGGAACGGATGAAGTCGCGCGCTCGCTGGCCAATGCCAAGTCGATCGAGTTCCTCACGGGCTACCTGATCGAGAAGGCGCTGGCCGTCGACAACATCTTTGTTTTCCTGATGCTGTTCACCTACTTTGCGGTGCCCGCTCAATTCCAGAAGCGGGTTCTGATGATCGGCATCCTGGGCGCGCTCGTGCTGCGTGCCGTGATGATTCTGGTGGGTGCCTGGCTGATCGCGCAGTTCCACTGGATTCTCTATGTGTTTGGCGCCTTCCTGCTGTTCACCGGCATCAAGATGTGGTGGGCTGCTGGCCAGGAGCCCGATCTGGACAACAACCCCGCCCTCAAGTGGATTCGCAGCCGCTTCAAGATTTCACCGGTCTATGACGGCGAAAAGTTCTTCACCAGGGTGGGCGGCGTCAAGATGGCTACCCCATTACTGGTGGTGATCCTGCTCATTGGCATTGTCGACATCGTGTTCGCGGTGGACTCGATACCTGCCATCTTCGCGATCACGACCGACCCCTTCATCGTGCTCACATCGAACGTGTTCGCGATCCTGGGCCTGCGCGCGATGTATTTCATGTTGGCCAACATGCATGAGCGCTTTCACCTTCTCAGCTATGGCCTGGCTATCGTGCTAGTGTTCATCGGCCTGAAGATGCTGATGATCGACGTCTACAAGATTCCGGTGGTTTTCTCGCTCGGCTTCACTGCGGTCACGCTGGCCGTTACGATGATCCTGTCTTTGAAGATCGCGCCAAAGGGCAAGCCGGGGGGGGCCTATCCGTTCAGTGCCAAAAAGCGGGATGAGCAGGGATAGGAACTCCACAGAGCATCACCGAGCGACTCCAGCTCCTTAATTAGGTGCCGGTGTTGCTCATTCAATAACCCGCGTTTGCCACTCGATGCCTCACTTCGAACCTGTCATCCTGTTTTTCCTTCTCGGCGCGCTGGCGGGTCTGGTCCGTTCCGATCTGCGTATCCCCGGCGTTCTCTACGAATCGCTGAGCATCTTTCTTCTGCTGGCCATCGGCTTGAAGGGCGGCGTGGAACTGGCACGCTACCCGCTGGCCGAGGTGGCGTTGCCGGCACTGGTCGTCGTCGCTGCCGGAACGCTGATCCCGCTGGTCGCCTATCCCCTGCTGCGGCGCGTTGGCCGGCTGTCTCGCGCAGACTCCGGATCGATCGCCGGCCACTACGGATCGGTCAGCGTCGTCACGTTCGCTGTCGGGACTACCTATCTGGCCCGGCTCGGCCAGGAGGTCGAGGGTTACATCACGGTACTGCTCGTCCTGCTGGAGCTCCCCGCCCTGGTCATTGGTGTCCTGCTGGCACGGCGCGGTGAGATCGGCACGCCCTGGGGCAAGGTTCTGCACGAAGTCTTCGCGGGCAAGAGCATCGTGCTGCTTCTTGGCGGCATGGCTATCGGCTGGTTTGCCGGCCCCCAGGGGATCGCGCCCCTGGACACCCTGTTCTTCGACCTGTTCAAGGGTGTGCTCGCCTTCTTCCTGCTCGAAATGGGCCTGGTCGTCGCGAATCGCTTCGGCGAACTGCGTCGCGCCGGGTTCTTCCTGATCGCCTTCGCCATCGTGATGCCGCTGCTGTCCGCCGGCCTTGGCGTGGGCATCGGTGTGCTGCTGGGCCTGTCCGTCGGTGGCGTGACGCTACTGGCTACCCTGTACGCCAGCGCGTCCTATATCGCCGCACCGGCGGCAATGCGATTGGCTGTGCCTGAGGCAAATCCGGCGCTGTCGATCGGCGCGGCGCTTGGCATCACGTTTCCGTTCAACCTGCTGGTGGGCATCCCCCTCTACTACCGGATTGCCCAGCAGTACGCCTAATGCATAGTGAGCAGGCCATGATTCCAGATTCACATCTTCGCAAGCTGCTGACCATCATCTGCGAGGCCGCCCTTGAGACCCCTTTGCTGCGCGCGCTGGAGTCGCTGGGGGCGCGCGGCTACACGGTGACCGACGCACGCGGCAAGGGCAGCCGCGGCCGTCGCGATGCCACCTGGGGCCCGCACGCCAATATCCGGGTCGAAGTGCTGTGCAACGCGCAGACCGCCAGCGCAATCTGCGAGGCGCTGCGCGAGCGCTTCTACGACAACTACTCGATGGTCCTGTTCGTGGCCGACGTCGAGGTGCTGCGACCCGAACGGTTTTGACTCGCCAGCTGCCGTGCTAAATGTGCGACTCGTCCGCGCTCAGTTCGCGAAGCGTGGCGCAAACTTCCCGACGATCGGCTCCTCGCCATCAACCAGCTGCCAGTGGTGCTGCGCAGCCTGTACCACCACGGCTTCGCCGTCGGCCAGGTAGCCATCTGCCCGGACGGCTGCCAGTGCTAGACGCAGCACCGTCCTTCGCAGCACCGGATCCGAGACCTCGGCCATCAACGACGCAAGGGTGCTCTCGTCGATGTTGCCCGTCAGCGAGCCCGTCTCGTAACCGCATGCCAGCAGTTCTTCGCACAACGTGTGAACAATGTGCGGCAGGAGATCGGGATCCAGACCGAGTTGGCGCTCAGCGTGCAGCTGTTTGAGGATGTCGAACTCAGAACTGCACACGTGCCCGTCGGAGATGAGAACCAGCGCGACGATGCGCGCGGCGGCTTCTGGACTGTTGTGGGGATAGCTGCGCAAGATGAATCTCCTTTTGAAGTCGGTCTGCAGGGTGAATCACACTGTCGTGGGGGCTCAACACGCCCCTCGGCAGTCGAAATATGCATGCAGCCTTACTTCGGAAGAAGCGGAACTTTCGAGACTTCAACTCAGGAAAATACGAACCTGCACCCTCCTCCAGCGATTGGGCTAGCGCACATGCCGCCTTTTACAGGCGGGTTGGCCGAGCTTCACTGATCTTGGCACGCAGGAAGGCCTGGTCGTCAGCCGAGTAGTCCCACTGCTCGATCCGGCACACGCCCGGCTCTGACTCCTGGCACCACCGCAGCAAATTCACCGAGTTGGGAAAGCCCTCTCGCACCCGGGACGAAACCGCAGTTCCCGCCTGCACCACCCACATGGGGCGTGCAAGGTCAGTCAACGGCTTCACGTAAGGCAGGTGGATGTGCCCACCCATGACGACATCGGCACCGGCTTGCGCCCAACGCTTCAACGCAGCGGTATGGCCGTGCAGCAGGTTGGGCGCGTCCTCTTCGCGTATCACGCTGCAGGCTGGTGCACCACCACCACGCGCAATTGCCCAACTTGCGCACCCTCAATCAGGCGCGCCACGCGCTCGATTTGCTGTGGGGATACTTCGCCATCCTTGTGGCGCCGCGCCCGGGTCGTGTTCACGCACACCACCATCAGGTCAGACGAGCTGTGCACCGGCTCGAGATCGTCACCGAACGCAACGATGAACCGCTCATAGGGGTTGCGCAGTCGCGCCCAGAGATCGAACAACGGTAGGTCGTGGTTGCCCGGAACTGCCAGCAGCGGCACGCCCAGGCGGTCGGTGAACGCTCGTGCTGCCCGGAACTGCGCCGGGCGGGCGCGCTGGGTGATGTCGCCTGAGAGCACCATCACATCGGGCCGTTGCGCTCTGACCAACGCGACCAGTGCCTCGACAACAGCTGGCTGCTCCGTGCCGAAGTGAGTGTCCGATATCTGTAGCAGGATGCTCATTCGTTCGCCCCTTCGCCCTGAGGCATCAGCAGGTACAGGGACTTGTCCAGCACACGAATGTCGATGGGCGAGCGCATCCGCGCCACCTCACCGTCGAAAGCCACGACAACCTCCTTGCGCCCGGCAGCGAGCGTGGGCCGCACCAGCATCTGCTGGAACTCGAAGCCTTCCACGCCGGCCGCTTCACCCAGCCTGCCCATTGCTCCTTGCACCATCAGCCCCATCATCGCGAGCATCCCGATGGGCGGAAGCATCAGCGCGGCCATGCTGCCGTTGCCGGGAGTGCCGGCCAGGGTGTCCTGCGGTTGCGCACCGAACTGTTCCAGTTGCAGCCGGTTGTTGCCAACGAAGAGCGTCAAGGTCTGTACGTCGCGAACCGCGCCTGCGGTCTCGATGTGCAGGCGCAGCCGTCGCTGGGCGCGCAGCAACGTCAAGCAAGCTGCCACAAACTCCACCCAGCGGCTTCGGCCGAAGCGGGCCTTGAAGGCCTCGCGATCTTCCAGCAGGTCGGGATAGTAGAGGTCGCCACGTAATGATCGTATTATTAAAAGACGCGTGCACGTGGCAGACGCCATCGGACACGTTCTTGCGAACCTTTTTGCGCACGCGCTGCGCGGCATTATTGGCGGGAGCTTTTGCCATAACTTGTTCTCTTTCCCGATTATTTCTTGAGGGCCTGAGCGGCCTTGCGCGGACCCTTACGGGTGCGTGCGTTGGTACGCGTGCGTTGGCCGCGCATTGGCAGACCACGACGATGACGGAAACCACGGTAGCAGCCGATGTCCATCAAACGCTTGATGTTCATCGTCGTCTCGCGGCGCAGGTCACCTTCGATCGTGAACTGGCCAATTGCGTCGCGGAGTTTTTCCAGATCGCCATCGGTCAGGTCTTTGACCTTCTTGGAATACGGAATGCCAGTCGCTTCGCAGATCTTGCGTGCGCGGGTACGGCCAATGCCGAAGATTGCCGTCAAGCCGATTTCGGCGTGCTGATGCGGCGGAATATTGATGCCAGCGATACGTGCCATGTTAATCCTCTGAAACTCTTGCTATTCAGCCTTGGCGCTGTTTGTGACGCGGATCCGTACAGATCACGCGAACAATGCCCTTGCGGCGGATGATCTCTCTCGGCCTGCAGCACCGACTCGATAATCTCGCGCTTTGTGTCTGCAGCGCTGCTGCCTGCAGCCGCGTTGATCAGGAACTGGATCGGTGCAGCAGGGTCCAGCTCGGGGCGATCAGACATGGCCAAAGGGATGGGGGTCGCGGTGACAATTTCAATCGTGTCGCAGCAGGTCGCCAAAAACGGTGTGCTCGCCTTCCTTGCGATCGTCGCCCGGTGCATCGTACAGAACGAGCCAGCGCGGCTTGCCTGCCGACATCGCCGGCGGCAGGTCGCAGATGGCTTCGGCGCGGTTTGTGCCGCGTCCGTGTGGCAAGGGCGCCGATTCGGCAAAAACCTCTTCGAAGCGAACGGGTTCGCGGTTGGCTGCCAGCAACGGACGGGCTTGAGGCCATTTGTAGACGCGGATGTCGCCGTTCAGCACCATCGTCGGGCCGGCCAGAATGTAGAGGTCATCGCCCGAGAAGTGCAGATCGCGCACGCCCTGGCCGTCGAGCTGGATGAAGTGCTTGCGGATCAGCGTTCCGCTATCGTCCAGGGGGACCAGTCTCAGGTAGCCACCGCGGGCCTCGACCGCGATTTCGAGCAGCGCCGACCAGCCCCGCAATACGGGGCCGCGCAGGCCCAGCAGCAGCCGGCGGCCATCGACGGCCAGGCCTTCAATGTCAAAGCCGTTGTCCTTGCCGGGAATTGTCATGTACGGACCGAAATGAGGGTCATCGGCCAATGCGCGAGTGAGCTGGTTCGCCCTCGTATCACCCTTCAGGCGCAGTGCCTTGCGGCCGTCCTGCGCCCGCCTGACCACGCAGGGCTCACCGCTGGCTTCGGTTTCGATCGGCAGGCGGGCCAGCAGGCGCCGATTGCCGTCGAGCGACAACTTGCCGAGCCGCTTCGCGTTGTCAGCGTGGGCTCCGCCGGGTTTTGCGTCCTTGCGCTTCAGGCCGTGTGAGCCCACCACCCACAGAAAACCATCGGCAACGGCCATGCCTTCCAGGTCGGCCTCTTCTGCGGCTGCGTCGGGCAGGTCCAGCAGATCGGCCATCGGGAAGGAGCGCACCTCACCAAAGCGCAACGTCTCGCGCCCGACCGGATCGAGCCGGCGCAGACGGTCCAGGCCGCAGGCTTCGTCTCCAGCGACCCAGAGCCAGTCACCGGTGAAGGCTGCGCCTGACAGGTTGGACTTGACCAGCGAGTCGCCAGCGAACTCCAGACGGACAGCATTGGTGGAACGGGTGTGGCGCATGGGGTCGATCTCTAGAAGGTGACGTGCAACAAAGGCTTGCGTCACTGCAGGAACGGAACCCGCCAGATCTTAAAACCTACTCCCACTCGATGGTTGCGGGTGGCTTGCTGCTCACGTCGTAGGTCACGCGGTTGATCCCGCGCACCTCATTGATGATTCGGCCCGAGACCTTCTTCAGGAGCGCGTAAGGCAACTCGGCCCAGTCTGCGGTCATAAAGTCACTGGTCTGAACGGCGCGCAGTGCAACAACGTAGTCATAGGTGCGTCCATCGCCCATCACGCCGACGCTCTTCACCGGCAGGAACACCGTGAAAGCCTGGCTGGTGAGGTCATACCAGCTCTTGCCGGTGGCCGGATCGATGAAATTGCGCAGTTCCTCGATGAAGATCGCATCGGCGCGTCGAAGCAGGTTCGCGTATTCCTTCTTCACTTCGCCCAGGATGCGAACGCCCAGACCCGGACCGGGGAAGGGATGGCGATAGACCATCTCATGCGGCAGGCCGAGTGCCACGCCGAGTTCCCGCACTTCGTCCTTGAACAGATCTCGCAGGGGCTCCAGCAGCTTCAGGCCGAGCTGCTCGGGCAAGCCGCCGACATTGTGATGACTCTTGATCGTGACGGCCTTCTTGCTCTTGGCGCCGCCGGACTCAATCACGTCGGGGTAGATCGTTCCCTGGGCCAACCATTTCGCACCCTTGTGCGCACCATCCAGGCCTGCCTTCAGGCGCGCCGCTTCGGCCTTGAACACCTCCACGAACTCGCGCCCGATGATCTTGCGCTTGGCCTCTGGATCGCTTACGCCCGCGAGCTTCGAGAGGAACACCTCGCTCGCATCGACGCGCATCACTTTGGCATGCAGCTTGCCCGCGAACATCTCCATCACCATGTCGCCTTCGTTCAGGCGCAACAAACCGTGATCGACAAAAACGCATGTGAGCTGATCGCCGATCGCGCGATGGATCAGCGCTGCCGCCACCGATGAATCGACGCCGCCTGACAGGCCCAGGATCACCTCCTCGTCGCCCACCTGCCTGCGGATCAACTCGACTGCTTCTGCAATGTGATCGCGCATGATCCAGTCGGGACGCGCACCGCAGATCCCGATGACGAAACGCTCCAGAATCGCCTTGCCCTGCTGTGTGTGAGTGACTTCCGGATGGAACTGCAGTGCATAGAACCTGCGCTGCTCGTCGGCCATACCGGCAATGGGGCAGCTCTCGGTTGATGCCATCAGCTTGAAGCCCGGTGGCAGCTCGCACACCTTGTCGCCATGACTCATCCAGACGTTGAGCATGCCGTGGCCTTCAGGTGTCGTGAAGTCCGCGATGTTCTCCAGCAGCTGGGTATGCCCGCGCGCGCGCACGCTTGCGAATCCGAATTCGCGCTTGTGGCCGCCTTCCACCTTGCCGCCCAGCTGGTGCGCCATCGTCTGCATGCCGTAGCAGATGCCCAGCACCGGCACGCCGAGCTCGAACACTGCTGGCGGCGCCTTGTCGGTCGTGTCTTCGTACACGCTCGCGTGGCTGCCGGACAGGATCACGCCCTTGAGCTGGCCATCTTTCGCATAGTCGCGCACCCACTCGTCGGACACGTCGCAAGGCTGCACTTCGCAAAAGACGTGTGCTTCGCGGACGCGGCGCGCAATCAGCTGCGTGACCTGGGAGCCGAAATCGAGGATGAGAATCTTTTGATGTTGCATGGGGGAAGGTGTTGGCCCGGTGTCAGTCAGCGCGATAGTTCGGCGCTTCCTTGGTGATCTGCACGTCGTGCACATGGCTTTCGCGAATGCCGGCGGCCGTGATCTCGACGAATTCAGCCCTGGCCCGCATGTCCTCGATCGTCGCGCAGCCGCAGTAACCCATGCTCGCACGCACCCCACCAGCCATCTGGAACACGATGGAAACCATCGAACCCTTGTACGGCACGCGCCCTTCGATGCCTTCGGGCACGAGCTTGTCTGCGTTGGGGTTGCCGGTGGTCGCTTCCTGAAAATAACGGTCCGCGCTGCCCTGCTGCATCGCGCCGATAGAGCCCATGCCGCGGTAGCTCTTGTAGCTGCGGCCCTGGTACAGCACGATTTCGCCGGGTGCCTCTTCGGTGCCCGCAAACACGCCGCCCATCATCACCGTGTGCGCGCCAGCGGCGATTGCCTTGGCGATATCGCCCGAGTAGCGAATGCCGCCATCGGCGATCAGCGGAACGCCGCTACCGACAAGTGCGGTCGCCACGTTGTCGATTGCCATGATCTGAGGAACGCCGACGCCCGCCACGATGCGTGTCGTGCAGATCGACCCTGGCCCGATGCCGACCTTGACGGCGTCTGCGCCAGCTTCTACCAATGCCAGTGCTGCCGCGCCGGTGGCGATGTTGCCGCCGATCACATCGATATCCGGATAGTTCTGCTTGACCCAGCGCACCCGCTCGATCACTCCCTTGCTGTGGCCATGCGCGGTGTCCACCACGATGGCATCGACGCCGGCTTTCACAAGTGCTTCGACGCGCTCCTCGGTGCCCTCTCCCACGCCGACTGCAGCACCGACACGCAATCGACCCGACGCATCACGTGCGGCATTGGGAAAACTGGTTTGCTTGGTGATGTCTTTGACAGTGATCAGGCCCTTGAGCTCGAAGTCGTCGTTGATGACGAGCAGTCGCTCCAGCTTGTATTTATTGAGCAGTGCCTTGGCTTCGACGGCGGTCGTTCCTTCTCGCACCGTGATGAGTTTTTCGCGCGGCGTCATGATCTGGCTGACCGGCACGTCGTACCGCGTCTCGAAGCGCAGGTCGCGCCCGGTCACGATGCCCACAACCCTGCCACCTTCGACAACAGGGAAACCGGATATGCCCAGTTGGACCTGCATGTCGATCACCTGGCGCACTGTATGCGTGGGCGTGATGATGACGGGGTCGCGTAAGACGCCGGACTCGTAACGCTTGACTTTCGCAACCTCGGCGGCCTGCTGCCGGGGTGTGAGATTCTTGTGGACGACGCCGATGCCACCTTCTTGCGCGATGGCTATGGCCAGCCGCGCTTCAGTCACCGTGTCCATGGCGGCGGACACGAGCGGCAGGTTCAGCAGGATGTTTCGGGAAAATTTCGTCGCAAGGGACGTGTCCTTGGGCAGGACCAGGGAGAACGCGGGCACCAGCAACACATCGTCGAAGGTGAGCGCTTTTCCTAAAAGCCGCATGTGAAAGCTCCAAAAAACGGATTGTACTCATGTGCCCTTGGTACTAACCCTCGGCGCAACGTCGCCCGCGTGCGACTAAGTACTCAGCCTCAGGGCAGCCGGGGTAGCGCGTTGATGGGGTGCAGCGCTACACTGCGCTGATGAATCCGATCCGTGTCGCCTTGCTCGCCATCGCTTGTTCCGCATGCGCCATTCCCTCGGTGTCGCTGGCCCAGTGGATGTGGGTGGACAAGGATGGCCGCAAGGTCCTGAGCGACCAGGCGCCGCCCCACGACATTCCGGCAAAGAACATCCTGCGCCAGCCCGGCGTGAAGAAGCCGCAAGACTTCGCTGCGGCGCCTTTTGTGGCCGCAGAGCCGGTCAAGCCGTTGGTGCCAGCTGCAAAGGCTCCTGCCAAGGACCCCGCGCTCGAGGCCAAGAAGAAGGCGGCCGATGCAGCAGAAGCCGAGAAGCAGAAGACGGCCGCGCAAGAGCGTGATCGAATCAAGGCTGAAAACTGCGCGAATGCCAGGCGCGCCAAGGCCACTTTCGATTCCGGTGCGCGCATCGCCCGCACCAACGCGAAGGGGGAACGCGAGTTCCTCGACGATGCAACCCGGGCCGTGGAAGCCAAGCGCGTCGAAGGCATCATCGCCAGGGAATGCGTGCCTGTCGCGAGCTGATCGCCGGCTGATTCAGTAGCCCGCTTTCGCGCCAACCCGGCGACTGGCGAACAGTCCCGCAGCCTTTGCGCCTTGATTTTTGAACCGCTCGCGTCGCGCGACTTTGGGATCAACCTGGAGCGGCCGATAGATCTCGATGCGGTCACCGTCTTGCACCGTTGCATCCAGCCGGGTCAGACGGCCCCAGATCCCAACCTCGGCCACGCCTTCGTCCACTCCAGCCGCATGCAATGCAGCCGAAACACTGGAGCCTGCGGGTATTGCGATGTGAACCTCGCGCACCTCTCGTGCAATCGGAGAGTAAGCGACCGTCACGTTGACGACGGCGTCATTACCCATGCACTTGCTCCGCGCGCTTGACGAACGCATCGACCATGCTGCCTGCGATCTTGTCGAACACAGGGCCTACGAGCGCACCGAGCGCGGCATTGTCGAAACCGTAGTTCAACTCAAGCACGACCCTGCAGGCGCGCTGGGTCTGGTCTCCGATGGGGCTGAAGGTCCACTGCCCATCGAGTCGCGAGAACGGTCCATCGATGAGCTTCAATTTCACCTCGCGCCCAGGCACATGCTGGTTGTGGGTGGTGAACGTCTGCCGGATGCCGCTGAACGCGATTCCGATTTCGGCTTTCATGGAAAGCTCGTCCTGCTCGAGAACCTCCGAATGATCGCACCAGGGAAGGAACTCCGGGTAGCGTGCGACGTCGGTCACCAGGGCGAACATTTCCTCGGCGCTGTACCAGATGAGAACGGATTTATGGACTGACTTCATTAGAATCTGCGCTTGCCGGGGCATTGTATGTATGGCCGCGCATCCCCAAGTGCAATAGGCGTTGCGCGTTCTTCGTGTGCAATTCGCATCCCCACCTTTTAAGTCATGGCCTCCAGCAAACCCGATACTTCCAGCCGAATCGCAGACAACAAGAAAGCTGCCTACAACTATTTCTTTGAAGAGAAGTACGAAGCAGGCATGGTTCTCCAGGGCTGGGAGATCAAGGCCCTGCGCGCGGGCAAGGTGCAGCTGACTGATGGCTACGTTGTCATCAAGGGCGGCGAGCTGTATGTCATCGGCTGCCAGATCAACCCGCTCAACACGGCATCAACTCATATCTCTCCGGACTCGGTGCGCACCAAGAAGCTCTTGCTGCACAAGGAAGAGATCCGCCGCCTCATCGGCAAGATCGAGCAAAAGGGCTACACGCTCGTACCGCTCAATCTGCACTGGAAAGGCGGCAAGGTCAAATGCGAGATTGCACTTGCCAAGGGCAAGGCAGAGCATGACAAGCGCAACACGATCAAGGATCGTGAAGGCAAGCGCGAGGTTGAGCGGGCGATGAAGGGGAGCAGGCGTTGAGCGCTGGCCGCGCTACCCGCTTGTCACGCGCACGCCCGAAACGAGCCGGTTAGAGCTCCTGCAACGGATGCTCGTCGACGCTCCAGGGGCTCGCGAAGAAATCCGCGACCATATCCGGTGTCACATCTTCAATCCGCGACGGATTCCACCTCGGCTGCTGATCTTTGTCGATCACCAGCGCACGAATGCCTTCCACGGTCTCGCTTTGCGCGCCCTGCCTCAACTGGAAGCAGTTGCGCACGATGTCTCGCTCCATCCGCAAGTCGTCGGCCAGTGACATTTTGCGGCCACGGCGCAGTTGTTCCAGCGTAACGTGCAGCATCAGGGGCGAGCGTTTGCGCAGCATCGCCGCGGTCTCCTGCGCCCACGCCGTGCTGTCAGCTTCCAGTGATTCCACTATTTCGGTCACCGTCGGCAAGCCGAAGAACCTGTCGATGGCCGAACGATTGACCTCCAGCACTGACGGCTCATAGGACGTGACGCCCTCGCCTTCCAGGGCAAGGAAACCGCGTTCCGCATACCGGTCCCAGATGGCGGGAAGCCGCGCCATCTGAACCTGCACGTCGGCCAGGTCTGCATAGATCGCGTCGTCCGCTCGAATGAGGTGACCGGTCAGAGCCAGGTACTCCCCGATGAAACCGGGGCAGCGGCTGAGAAAGTACCCGCCGCCGACATCAGGGAACAAGCCGATGTTTGTCTCGGGCATCGCCATCTTCGTGCGCTCGGTGACGATCCGCATCCCCTGTCCCTGCCGATGCTTTCCGTGACCCGAGATGCCCATGCCACCGCCCATCACGACGCCGTCCAGAAAGGCGGCATACGGCTTCGGGTAGCTGTGAATGAGATGGTTGAGCGCGTACTCTTCGGTGAAGAAATCCTCCAGCGATGCATCGCCGGCATGAGCAGCCTCATGGAACCAGCGAATGTCACCGCCGGCGCAGAACGCGCCGAACGGCTGGCCGTCTTTTCCTGTCCCACGAAGGGCGACACGCTCGATCCAGGGGTCGTCATGCCACTCACGCAGCGCATTGGCAAGGTCACGCACCATCGAAAGCGACAGCGCGTTCAATGCCTTCGGCCTGTTGAGAGTGATCAGGCCGGCAGCGCCGACGCGTTCAGCAACGATTTCGCTCATAGCCTTTGCCTCCAGCCGATGATTTCATTGGCGACCAGCGCACCGATGACGAGTGCACCGCCAATGAGCACGTTTCGGTCGGGTTCCTCGTTGGCACCGAGCCACGCCAGCGCGATCCCGAACACGATTTCAAGCAGGCCCAGGAGTGACATTTCGGGAGCAGCCAGAACGCGCGCACAGATCACGGAGAGCGCGCACGGAATCGCCAGTTGCACAACGCCCAGCAGAGCAAGCCACCCGACGTCGGTTCCCGATGCCTCAAACGGCATTGCAAGCGGTAGCGTGGCCAGCGCGGAGATGGCCGCCCCCACCAGCACGCACGGCACCAGATCGAGCTTCTCGCCACGACCCTGACTGCGCTTGACCAGTGTCCACTGAAGCGCACCGGCAATGGGAACGCACAGCGCAACAAGGTAACCGGTGACAACGCCGGGTGCGCCGAGGCTTACCTGCGAGCCGTACATCCACGCGATCCCCAAGCCAGCTATGAAGATCGCAACCCAGGTTCGCATCGGCATGCTGGCGTCAACGAAAATTCGCGCGAGGATGGCCGTGAATAACGGCCCCAGTGCCAGCGTGACAAGCACGTTTGCCACGGTGGTCAACGTGATCGCCACCATGAACGCGGTGAACATGACGGCCCAGCAAATGCACGACAGCCAGAAGTAGGTGCTTTTCCAGTGCATTCGCCTGAAGATGCCAATGCCCTGCCACGCGGGCAGCAGCACGAGCAGCGCGAGCACGGTAAACAAGCTGCGCCAGAACGTGACTTCGAAGCTGCGCGCGTGCTCGAGCTGGCGAGTGACCACGCCAGCGATCGACCACATGAGCGTGGCCGCCACCATCAACCAGACGGCCTGACCGTGCCGGAGGGTCATGCGTTGTGTGGGATCAGCCAGCAACGGAACAAAGCCACGGAGCGTGGGGGCGCATTTTTCAGCCGCGGCCGGCGCGCTTGCGCTCGTGCTCTTTCAGGTGACGCTTGCGAAGACGCACGCTCTTGGGCGTGATCTCAACCAGCTCGTCGTCCTCGATGAACTCAACCCCGTATTCGAGCGTGAGCTGAATCGGCGGCGTGATCTTGATCGCGTCTTCCTTGCCGGACACGCGGAAGTTGGTGAGCTGCTTGGTACGCGTTGCGTTCACGACGAGGTCATTGTCGCGGCTGTGAATGCCGACGATCATGCCTTCGTAAACTGGGTCGTTGGCGCGAACGAACATGCGTCCGCGATCGTCCAGCTTGCCCAAGGCGTAGGTGAAGATTTCGCCGTCGTCCATCGAGATCAGCACGCCATTCTTGCGACCGCCGATTTCTCCGCGGTGCGGCTCGTAGCTGTCGAAGATGTTCGAGATGAGGCCTGAGCCGCGCGTCAGATTCAGGAATTCATTGGTGAAGCCAATCAGGCCTCGCGCCGGGATTCGGTACTCAAGGCGAACGCGACCACGGCCGTCCGGCTCCATGTTGACGAGATCGCCCTTACGCTCGCCGAGCGCCTGCATCACGCCGCCTTGGTGACCTTCTTCAATATCGACTGTCACGAGCTCAATCGGCTCATGCTTTTCGCCATCGACGTCACGCAGCACGACGCGCGGTTTGGACACTGCAAGCTCGTACCCTTCGCGACGCATGTTCTCCAGAAGGATCGTGAGATGCAATTCGCCGCGGCCCATCACTTCGAAAATGCCTTCTTCGTCAGTCTCGGCCACCCGCAGCGCGACGTTCGATTGCAGTTCCCGCTGCAGGCGATCCCAGATCTGACGGCTGGTGACGAACTTGCCTTCGCGGCCTGCGAGCGGGCTGGTGTTCACGCAGAAATTCATTGTGAGGGTCGGCTCATCGACCTTGAGCATCGGCAGCGGCGAGGGGTTGAGCGGGTCGGTCAGCGTGACGCCGATGCCGATTTCCTCGATGCCGTTGATTAGCACGATATGGCCTGGGCCAGCTTCGGTAACCTGCACGCGGTCAAGACCCTGGAACGTCAACACCTGATTGATGCGGCCCTTGAACGACTTGCCGTCCGGGCCTTCCATGACCTGAACATCCATCATCGGTTTGATGGTGCCGGAGTGGATGCGGCCAACCCCGATGCGACCGACGAACGACGAATAGTCGATCGCCGAGATTTGCAGCTGTAGCGGAGCTTCTGAATCGCCTTCATGCGGCGGTACATGGTCGAGCACTGTGTCGAACAGGGCGGACATGTCGGGGCCCCATTGCTCGCCCTGGCCGCCCTCTTCCATCGAGCTCCAGCCATTGATGCCGGACGCATAGACGACGGGGAAGTCAAGCTGTTCATCGGTGGCACCAAGCTTGTCGAACAAGTCGAAAGCCGCGTTCACGACATATTGCGGACGCGCGCCGGGCTTGTCCACCTTGTTCACGACGAGGATCGGGCGAAGGCCCAGGGCCAGTGCCTTCTTGGTCACGAAGCGCGTTTGCGGCATCGGACCTTCCTGCGCGTCGATCAGCAGCACCACGCCGTCAACCATCGACAGCGCGCGTTCGACCTCGCCGCCGAAGTCCGCGTGGCCGGGAGTATCGACGATGTTGATGTGCGTGCCCTTCCAGCTCACGGCGCAGTTCTTGGCCAGGATGGTGATGCCGCGTTCGCGTTCGATCGCGTTGTTATCCATCACCGTGTCGACGACCTTCTCGTGCTCGGCGAAGGTGCCTGACTGGCGCAGCAGCTGGTCAACCATGGTGGTCTTGCCATGGTCGACGTGCGCGATGATGGCGATGTTGCGAATCTGTTTGTTGGTCATGGATTGCTTTCTTGAATTTGTGCAACTTCGGGCGGGCTCAGCAGCCGGCCAGGAATGAGTTCTCCGCCCTTGATATGGGCAGTGCCAAGGAGGGCTTCGCTCCTTCTCCCGTTGGGGGAAGGTTGGGATGGGGGCATCGGCCCAAAGACCGCTACCAGCTCGGTGTCGTTCCAGTCACCCCGCCGGCGCAGCCCGCTGAGAAACCGCCCCGCATTGTCCGAGTCGAGCGTGACACGCGTGTGATCGACCAGCAGCGAGTCCACCGCAAGCATCGCCTGTGAACGCGCCTCGTCCGTCATGGCTTCAAATGCCTCGAGCGTGACGCACTGCGACACGTCGAACTGTCCTGTCGCGATACGACGAAGCGACACCAGGTGCCCGCCACATCCGAGCGCCTCACCGATGTCTTCACCCAGCGTGCGGATGTAAGTGCCTTTGGTCACGCGCGCCACCATGCGTAGATCGGTCTTTCCATCGGGTGTGAGATGCAATTCCCGCACAACGATGTCACGTGATTCGCGCTCGATGTCTTGCCCGGCACGGGCGTATTCGTACAGTGCCTTGCCGTCTTTTTTAAGAGCGCTGTACATCGGCGGCATCTGTCGTTGAGCACCGGTGAACCGGGCTGCGACAGCAGCAATGTCCATTGTCGTAAAAGCCGGCACTTCGCGAGTCTCGATCACGTCACCTTCAGCATCGCCGGTGCTTGTTTTCTGCCCGAGTCGAATCGTGGCTTCGTATGTCTTGTCAGCGTCGAGCTGCAACTGCGAAAACTTAGTCGCGGCACCGAAGCAGAGCGGAAGCACGCCCGTTGCCAACGGATCGAGCGTGCCGGTGTGGCCCGCCTTTTCAGCGCGCAGAAGCCACTTACATCGCTGCAAGGCGTTGTTGCTGGAAAGACCCAGCGGTTTGTCGAGCAACAACACCCCATGCACAGGGCGCCGCTGCACCCTGGTGCGTGGCGCAAGCATGACTAATCCTCTTTGGCTCGCGAAGAGACGGCCTTGGCGATCAAGGCATTCATATCCGCCGCACGTTCAGTGGTGCGGTCAAAAAGGAAGTGCAATGTCGGCACGGTATGGATGTGCAGCCGTTTGAAGAGCCCGTTGCGCAGGAAGCCCGCCGCCTGATTCAAGGCGTCTTCGCATTCCTGCGCGTCGCCGACGAGTACGCTGAAGAAAATCTTCGCATGCGCGTAGTCGGGCGTTACCTCCACGGCCTGGATCGTGACCATGCCCACACGGGGGTCCTTCAACTCGCGCGCGATCAATTCCGTCAGATCACGCTGGATCTGATCGGCGACCTTGAACGCGCGATTCGGCGTGGCGGATTTCTTCGCGGCCATGGTGCATCACGAACGCCTTACAGCGTCCGGGCGATTTCCTTGACTTCAAAGAATTCGAGGTTGTCGCCTTCTTTCACGTCGTTGTAATTGCGCAGCTTGATACCGCACTCAAAGCCTTCCTTGACTTCGCGCACGTCGTCTTTGAGGCGCTTGACCGATTCAACGTCGCCCGTGTAGACCACCACGTTCTCGCGCAGCAGGCGGAACCTGCAATTGCGCGTGACCTGGCCGGAGGTGACGTACGAGCCGGCGACAGTACCGATCTTGGATGCCACGAACACTGTGCGAACTTCGGCGGTGCCGATGATCTCTTCCTTCTGCTCCGGAGCCAGCATGCCGGACATCGCGACCTTCAACTCGTCCACGGCGTCGTAAATGATCCCGTAGTAGCGAATATCCACGCCGTTGCCTTCAGCCAGCTTGCGTGCTCCTGCGTCCGCACGAACGTTGAAGCCGATGATGATGCCCTTGGCAGCAATCGCCAGGTTCACATCGGATTCGCTGATACCGCCGACGCCCGAGTACACCAGTTGCACCTTGACTTCGTCCGTCGAGAGCTTGAGCAGCGACTGGCCCAGCGCTTCCTGCGAGCCCTGGAAGTCGGCTTTGATGATGATGGGAACCATCTTCACTTCGCCGGCGGTCATGTCGGTGAACATGTTCTCCAGCTTGGATGCCTGCTGCTTGGCGAGCTTGGTGTTGCGGAACCTGCCTGCGCGATAAGTGGAGATTTCGCGAGCGCGACGCTCGTCGGTCATCACCATGAATTCATCGCCAGCTTGCGGAACTTCGGTCAGGCCCTGGATCTCGACCGGAATCGACGGTCCGGCGGACTTGATGGCCTTGCCATTCTCGTCGAGCATGGCTCGAACGCGGCCGTAGGTCTGGCCGGCCAGAACCACGTCGCCCGTCTTGAGCGTGCCGGATTGAATCAGCACGGTGGCGACCGGGCCGCGGCCCTTGTCGAGCTTAGCTTCAATCACGAGACCCTTGGCCATCGCGTCAACCGGAGCCTTCAACTCGAGCACTTCAGCCTGGAGCAGAACCTGCTCGAGCAGGGCGTCGATGCCCTCACCGGTCTTGGCCGACACAGGCACGAATGGCGACTCGCCACCGTACTCTTCCGGCACGACTTCTTCGGTCACCAGCTCCTGCTTGACGCGGTCTGGATTGGAGTCGGGCTTGTCGATCTTGTTGATGGCCACGACGATCGGAACACCAGCCGCCTTCGCGTGCTTGATGGCTTCTTTGGTCTGCGGCATGACGCCGTCATCGGCGGCAACCACCAGAATCACGATGTCGGTGGCCCGGGCACCACGGGCACGCATGGCGGTGAACGCCTCGTGGCCCGGGGTGTCCAGAAACGAGATCATTCCGCGCTCGGTCTCCACGTGGTAAGCGCCGATGTGCTGCGTGATGCCGCCCGCTTCACCAGCCGCCACCTTCGCGCGGCGGATGTAATCAAGCAGCGAGGTCTTGCCGTGGTCAACGTGACCCATGACAGTGACGACCGGCGCACGCGGCAGCGATTCACCATCCGTGGCACCCACGTCTTCTTCAGTGAACGCCTCGGGATCATCGAGCTCGGCGGTAACGGCCTTGTGGCCCATTTCCTCGACGACGATCATCGCGGTGTCCTGATCGAGCGGCTGGTTGATGGTGACCATCTGGCCCATCTTCATCAAGGCCTTGATCACTTCAGAGGCCTTCACGGCCATCTTGTGTGCGAGTTCAGCGACTGTGATCGTCTCCGGAACGTGCACCTCGATGATGCGTTGCTCAACCGGCGCCGACTGGACGTTGTCGTCGCGATGATCGCCACGATCACCCCGGCGGCCACGCGGGCCTCCGCGCCAGCTGTTACGGCCCACGCCGCCAGTGGCATCGCCGCGGGTCGGGATTGCCTTCTTCTTGGCCGGGTCGCCCGCCCAGCTGGAGCTGAGCTTGGCAGATTTGACTTCCTTGTTCGCACCCGGGCCGGTGGGTGCCGCAGCGCCCGGCGCTGGTCGGCCCGTGCCGGTACCGACAGCTGGCTTGTGCAGCGTGCCCTTGGCGACCGGCTTGGCTGGTTCGACCTTGGCAACGACCTTCTCGGGCGGCTTGTGGGCGACCAGCACCTTCTTGGGCGCGGACATCATGGACCGGATGGCGGCAGCTTCGGCTTCGGCCTTGCGGCGGCGATCGCCCAGATCTGCGGCGCGCGCGGCCTCTTCGGCAGCACGTGCCCTGGATTCGGTTTCGGACCGTTCCCGCGCTTCGGCCTGTGCCGCCGCGCGAGCTGCGGCTGCTGCCATGGCTTCGGCCTCGGCTTCGGCCTTGTTGCTACTGGCTTCGGTCTTCTTTTGCTGTTCGTTGGCCGCGTAGTTGGCGGCACGCTCTTCTGCCTCGCGATCGCGCTTTTCAGAGTCCTCGCGCTGGCGACGCTTTTCGGCCAGGTCTTCTTCCTGACGGCGAATCAGCTCAGCCTGACGGCGGGCCTCTTCCTCACGGCGGGCCAGTTCGATCTCATCAACCGTGGCGCCGGTCGCGTGTTGCAACTCGGGTTCCGGCGCTTCGATCACGGCTGTGTCGCCGCCCTCATCGCGCTTGATGAAGGTGCGCTTCTTGCGCACTTCGACCTGGATGGTGCGAGCCTTGCCAGAAGAGTCGGCCTGCTTGATCTCGGTGGTCGATTTTTTCACCAGGGTGATCTTCTTTCGCTCGGCCGCGACCGTGCCGTGGCTGGCCTGCAGATAGCCGAGCAACTTTTGCTTGTCGGCATCGCTGAGGGCATCGGTGGGGGCCGATTTGGCCACGCCTGCACTGCGAAGCTGCTCAAGCAGCGTTTCGGTTGATTTTTTGAGTTCGTTGGCAAACTCGGCGACTGTGGTACTTGACATGTGTTGTGGTGCCTTCCATCACATTACTCTTGGACCGCGGTGGCGCTGGTGAACCAGTGCTCGCGAGCCTTCATGATCAGGGTCTTGGCCTCGTCCGCAGACTGGCCGGTGATATCTGTGAGTTCATCGACGGCCAGGTCGGCCAGGTCGTCTCGAGTATGGACGCCAGCCTCGGCCAGCTGGGAAATCAGTTGCGGCGTGAGGCCTTCGAGGTCGCGCAGGTCTTGCGAGACTTCCTCGACGCTTTCTTCGCGCGCAATCTCCATCGTCAGCAGGGCATCCTTTGCCCGGGTGCGAAGCTCGTTCACGGTGTCTTCGTCGAACGATTCGATCTCCAGCATTTCCGTGATGGGCACGTACGCCACTTCTTCCAGGCTGGTGAAGCCCTCGGCAAAGAGGATGTCGGCCACTTCCTGGTCGACGTCGAGCTTTTCCATGAAGAGCGTGCGGATCGTGTCGGTTTCCTCGGCCTGCTTTTGCGCCGATTCGTTCGCATCCATGATGTTGATCTTCCAGCCGGTGAGGTCGGAAGCCAGGCGCACGTTCTGGCCGCCACGGCCGATGGCAATCGCGAGGTTCTCCTCATCGACCACCACGTCCATCGCGTGTTTTTCTTCGTCGACCACGATAGAGGACACGTTGGCGGGAGCCAGCGCGCCGATCACAAACTGCGCAGGGTCTTCAGACCACAGCACGATGTCGACGCGCTCGCCGGCCAACTCATTGGTGACCGCGTTGACACGGGTACCTCGAACGCCGACACAGGTGCCGATGGGGTCGACGCGTTTGTCGTGCGACAGAACTGCGATCTTCGCGCGTGAACCCGGGTCGCGAGCGCAGCTCTTGATTTCCAGCAGGCCCTGTTCGATCTCGGGGACTTCCTGGCGAAAGAGCTCGATCATGAAATCGGGAGCCGAGCGAGACAGGATGATGGGCGCGCCTCGCAGCGTCAGGTCCACTTCCATGATCATGGCGCGAACGCGGTCCCCGTTGCGAAGGTTTTCCTTGGGAATCATTTCGCCTCGACGCAGGCGCCCTTCGACGCGGCCGCTCTCCACGATGATGTCGCCCTTGTCCATGCGCTTGACGGTACCCACGAAGATCTTGTCGCCGCGCGACATGAAGTCGTTGAGCAGCATTTCGCGCTCGGCATCACGGATCTTCTGCAGGATGACCTGCTTGGCAGCCATGGCGCCGATGCGGCCGATAGGCAAGGACTCCACCGATTCCTCGATATATTCGCCCTCTTCGACGTCAGCGATGCGCTCTTTGGCGTCCATCAACAGTTCCTCGGCCTGAGGATTCTGGAGTCCGGCTTCATCGGGGACGACCAGCCAACGGCGGAAGGTTTCGTAGTTGCCACTGTCGCGATCGATGGCAACGCGGATATCCACGTCGCCCTCGTACAGCTTCTTGGTGGCCTGCGCCAGTGCCGATTCGACGGCGCCGAACACGACATCGCGCTCTACGTTCTTCTCGCGCGAGATCGCTTCCACGAGCATCAACAATTCGCGATTCATCTCAGGACTCTCCTACTGTCTTGGGCCTGCGAC
>JBKJKT010000267.1:0-3157 GCA_046597415.1 Ramlibacter sp. | reverse complement strand
GCCTCCATCTGCTTGTTGCAGTCGGTGATGATGCCCGATGGATCGGTGGTCATCAGCGCGTCGATGGTGGATTCGATGAGCGAGCGCGTGTAGAACTGCTGGTCGCGCAGGCGCTGGTCGAGCTTTTTCTGTTCCGCTTCGACCAGCATGCGCGCGGTGTTGTCGGTGCCAATCAGCAGATAGCCAATGATGGAACCTTCCGCATCGCGTAGCGCAGTGACCGAGACGATCGCAGGAAAACGGCTGCCGTCCTTGCGGAAATAGGTCAGCTCGTAGATGTCTTCGATCCCGCGCGAAGCCTTGAACACCAGGGCCTCGAAGCCCGGCGTGATCGGGGTTCCAAGCTCGACGCTCAGCGCCTTGGCCCTCGCGATGACCTCCTGCGGATCGGAAATGTCCGCAGGGGTGATCTTGTTCATCACTTCGGCCGCCGTGTAGCCCAGCATTCGTTCCGCGCCGACGTTGAAGATCTGGATCACGCCCTTCGCGTCAGTCGCGATGCTGGAGAAATTGGCGCTGTTGAAAATCGCGTTCTGCAATGCACCGGCCTTGAGCAACGCCTCTTCTGCCTGCTTGCGCGCGGTATTGTCCGTGCCGATCAGGAGGTAGCCAATGATGGCGTCCTGCGCGTCGCGCAGCGCCGTGACAGAAACCACCGCCGGGAACCGACTGCCATCTTTTCGGATATAGGTCAGCTCATAGATGTCTTCTATCCCGCGGGAGGCCTTAAACACCAACGCCTCGAAGCCCGGCGTAATCGGGGTTCCGAGTTCGACGCTCAGGGCCTTGGCTCTCGCGATCACTTCCTGCGGATCGGAAATGTCGGCAGGGGTGATCTTGTTCATCACTTCGGCTGCCGTGTAGCCCAGCATCCGTTCGGCACCGACGTTGAAAATCTGGATGACGCCTTTCGCATCGGTGGCGATGCTCGAGAAGTTGGCGCTGTTGAAAATGGCGTCCTGCAACGCGCCTGTCTTGAGCAGCGTTTCCTGGCGCCGAAATTCCAGGATGCCGTCGGGGCTTGCCTGCTTCTTGACCGCGCCGTCACCGGAGCCGCTTTGCGGTCCCGCCTCTTCAGTGGCAACAACCATGGAAATACCTCCTGGATTGATTTCACCGCGCATTTATGGGTGGGCTTAACCAGATGCTCCGAAGTTTGGCACGCATAGAGCGCCCTGCTGGCGGTACCCAGAAGGACATTTGGTGGGTTCTGTGCTGCAGCCTGCCAGGACGAGGCAGACCGTCATGAAAGCCCATGTATGAAAACCCATTCGAGGCCCCCTTTGTTTTGGTCAGAGCACCATATGCACGCCGAGCGTTATTCTGCGCGAACAGACCAGGTCTTTGATGGAACAAGATGCTGGGTTAGCATGAATACGAAAAGGAAAATTGATGGACCCGATCGACCCCACCCAACTGCGCGGGCTGAGCGCTGCCATCCTGTCCGACGTGATGGACAGCCTGGGCCTCGCGCGGCGCGCCATGAAGCCGTTCGTGCGGCCGTTGGATGACGCACTGGTGCTGGTCGGGCGCGCGCGCACGGGGCTGTACATGTCGGCCTTTTCGCTGCGCGACGGTGAGAACCCCTACGAGGTGGAAATTGCGCTGGTCGACGATCTCAAGCCTGGCGACGTGGTGGTGCTGGCCTGCAACGGCCCGACAGATCGCATTGCGCCCTGGGGTGAACTGCTTTCCACCGCATCGGTGGCACGCAAGGCGGCTGGCTGTGTGACCGACGGCCCGGTGCGCGATGTCAAGCAGATCCGCGCCATGGAGTTCCCGGTATTTCACGGCGGCATCGGACCGCTGGACACCAAGGGCCGCGCGCGCATGGTCGATCGCGACGTGCGCGTGGAGTGTGGCGGTGTGTCCATCGATCCGGGAGACATTGTGTTCGGTGACGTCGACGGCGTGGTGGTCATCCCGCGCTCGCACGAGGCCCAGGTGATCGAGATGGCCAGCGAGAAGGTCGCGGGGGAAAACCACACGCGTGACGCGTTGCGCAAGGGCGAACCACTGGCCGCCGTGTTCAAGCGGCTGGGCATTCTCTAAGCGCTTCGAGGCGGGACGGCCGCCTCGCTAATCCCGTCTCCCCTTGACCGCCCAGGCGGTCGCGGTGAGATGGATGCTGCCATCGGGGCGGTGAGGCAGTTCGCGCTGCAGCCTGTCGCGGACGGTCTCCTGCTGGAGCGGCGTGCGCCCGGCCAGCCAGGTCGGCGCGGGGCCCTGGCCGCCAAGAAAAGGCTGCCAGTAGTCATCGAAATCTGAAAAGCGGGTCGGTATCTCGACCGCGCGAACTTCGACGTCGACCAGACCCGCATCGCGCCACAAGGAGAGCAGGGGCTCCGGTGCGCAAACGGGAAAGCGACTCGCTTCGTCGGGGACATCGTCCGCGCCGCTCGTGGCGAGGGCAGCGTCCCAGAAGCGCTGCATCATTTGCATGCCCCCTGCATAGTCCCAGACATAGGCGGCAACCTGACCGCCCCGCTGCGTCACCCGAGCCATCTCTGCGACCATGGCCGCCGGCTGGCCGACGAAATTGAGCACGAGTCCCGAAACGGCGGCATCGCAACTCGCGTCCGCCATGGGCAAGGCAATCGCGTCGGCGATCTCGAAGCGTGCGCGGGGATCGGTGATGAGCACCGAAGCGCAAGCCACGAAGCCAGGCGATTTGTCAACGGCATGGACAGAGCGGGGGCTGCTATCGCGCAGCACCGTCTCCGTGAGCGCCCCCGTTCCGCAGCCGACGTCGGACCAGGCAGCGCCAGGCGGGACCCGGAGCCAGCGCACGAACTGCGTCGCTACAAGACGGCTCCAGCGCCCCACGTATCGCTCGTAGGGGTCGGACTCGCCCCAGCGGTCGTTGGCCGATGCTTGTTCCTTCACCATGCATTCCTCCGCTCTAACGGACAGAGCCAGCGCAGTCTTGCACACGGGGCATGGGATGGCAAGCGCTGGAACCGCAAATGTGAGGGAAAGTCATCCGCGAAACGACTGCCGGAAGGCAGGCCAGCTTCAGGCCGCAGCCCACGCACGGTTTTCCATCACCGCCAGGATTTGTTGCGCCGCACGCTGCGCGCCGTCAGTTTCCACCGGCTTGTAGGCTACGGGGGCGTGCATCGTCTGGAGCGCCTTTTCGGCGAGTTCGCGGGGGGTG
>JBKJKT010000205.1:0-3632 GCA_046597415.1 Ramlibacter sp. | reverse complement strand
GTTGCTCGCGCTGTGCATCTTCGCAATGGCTTTTTTGGGAGCGCGCCACTTCGCGCCCACCGAACGCGCGATGCAGTGGCCCGATGCACTCGGTCTTGGCCTGTTCAGCGCGAGCGGCACGCAACTCGCTCTCGCCGACGGCATGCCAGGCATTGTCGCGGTGCTCATGGGTGTGTTCACAGCGACCTTTGGCGGGGTTCTGCGCGACATCGTCTGCAACGAAATCCCGAGCGCATTGCGAGATCATCGCCCGTATGCTGTCTGCGCTTTCGCAGGTGGGTGGGTGCTGGTGATTGCCACCGA
The DNA here is from genome assembly GCA_046597415.1 of Ramlibacter sp. Taxonomy (GTDB): domain Bacteria; phylum Pseudomonadota; class Gammaproteobacteria; order Burkholderiales; family Burkholderiaceae_C; genus Ramlibacter. The sequence goes on along the minus strand of JBKJKT010000205.1, from coordinate 3,329 downwards.
ATGGGGCATGGCGCAGGCATGGGCGCTGCTGCTCGCCGCTGCAGTTGCTACCGGGCTGCGGGTGACGTCGCTCCTGCTGGACTACAGCCTGCCGGGGTGGTCTTCGACGCCGGGAACCGATGAGTGAGGCCCTGCACTTATAGTGCTTTGATCGCGTGCCAGACTCAGCCGGGCGTGACGGGCTAGGGAAGCATCACACGCAGCGGTCGGGGTGCGACGCTGATCTGTATCGGCAACTGCATCGGACGCACCTCGCCGTCTACGGCAACCTTGAGCCTGCGAGCGTGGCGCGCAGCCAGCGTAAGGGACCGCATCGAAAAGCTCACGACCTCCGGCTCTTCATCCAGCTTGCCCCGGATGGCGGCAGCCACCAGGCGCACCTTTGCCCACACGTCCAGCTGGGTCGTGACGATCCCCGCGAGCCGTCCGTTTCCAACCGTGTCGGTCACAGCACCGTTGATGCCCACCCGCTCAAGCTGCATGCTGTTATTGCAGACAAAGACACTGGGCGTCGTCAACTTGCGCTGCTGCCCGTCGAGCTCGATGTCCAGGTGCAGCCTGGATCGCCACCCGAAGAGACTTTTGAGAGCAGCGAAAAGCGCGACCCAGCGCTTGCGTCCCAACCTTTGCTTGACGTCTTCGCGATCCGCAAGAATCTTGGGATAGAGGCCGACGGACGCGTTCACCAGGAATATCTGCCGGTTGATCATTCCGGCCTGCACGCTACTGGGGTGCGCGGACGTGAGCAGCTGCGCAGCCTCCCCGGGGTCCTGAGGCAAGCCGTGGTCACGCGAGAACATGTTGAAGGTGCCCTGTGCAATGACGCCCAGCACGCAATCCTGGTCATACGCCGCCTGAGCCGCAGCACTGATTGTCCCGTCGCCACCCACGGCAACCAGCACGCCGTCTGCCTCTTTCGCCAGTCGTGCCGCCTGTGCACACGCTTTCTGAACGTCACCGGAAGGGTCTTCGATAAACCGGTAGGTGCAGTGCGCGTTGTCGAACGCGCCGGTGATGGCATTGCGCGCTTCGTCCTTGTCCTGGGAACCGGAGCCGGGGTTGAAGACGATGAACAGTTCGCGGGCCGGTTTTGTTGCGCTGCCTGGGAGCGGAGTTTCGGCGATCGTCTGGTCGGATAAAGCGGACATGCGGTGCAGCCTACGGCATGCGACTCCAAAAGCGTGTCGGACGAACTCGACGGCTCGACAGGGTGCTGATCCCGTCCGGTGCCTCCGCAACAATCGTGAACTCCCGCAAAATCTCCCGGTTCGCTACAAAGGCACCGACGCTAGCACTGACATGGTCAAAAAATCGCTTTCCAAGATCCTGGCTTTCCTTGTGGATGCGTTCTGGATCATCCCGGGACTGATGGTGTTTGCCGGGGTTGCCGGTGCGCTTGCGCTGATCGAAGTCGACAAAAGCGGCCTTCTGCCAGAATCTCTGTTGCAGAGCATGTGGCTGTACAACGGTGGCGCGACTGGCGCACGCACTCTGTTGGGAGCTGTTGCATCGTCCACGATTGGCGTGGCCGGCACGGTTTTTTCGATCACCATCGCGGCGCTTTCCCTGGCCGCGGGCCAGATGGGGCCACGGCTGCTGCGCAACTTCACCCAGGACCGGGGAAACCAGGCCACGCTGGGCGCCTTTCTGGCCACGTTTTCCTACGCCCTGATGGTCCTGCGTAGTGTGCGAGCGCAGGAGGAAGGCACTTTTGTGCCGCATCTGGCGCTATCGGTGAGCATCCTGCTGGCGTTCTGGTGCGTCGCCATGCTGGTTTATTTCGTTGGGCACATGGCCAGCCGCATCAATGTCGACACCGTGATCGAACTGGTGAGCGATGACCTGCGATCGGCGATCTTGCGGCTCACGCCAGGGGACGAGCTTGCAGCACCCCCGCCGGACGAGTTCTGGGGCGACGCACTGACAGTCGACGATGACAGAAGCGGTTACCTGCAGCATCTCGATCAGCCGGCATTGGTCGAGTGGGCGGCGCAGCGCCACACCGCGATCAAACTGCTGGTGCGCCCTGGCGACTACGTGTTTCCTGGCGCACCCATTGCAGTGGTCAAACCGATGGCCGAAGGCGTCGGCGACATCCGCGAAGCCATCAAGGCCGCGACCGGGCTGGGCGGCGATCGCGCCAGCTCCGCTGATCTTGAGTACACGGTCCGTCAGCTCGTCGAAGTGGCCGTGCGGGCGCTGTCTCCGGGCATCAACGACCCGCTCACCGCCATCAGCGTGCTGGATCGACTCGGAACCAGCCTGTGCGACATGGTCGGCAGAAGCCTGCCGACGGGGGTTTGGCTGAAGGACGGAAAGACCTGCCTGGTCGTTTCCCGTATCGACTATGACGGCCTCGCCGATGCCATGTTTCATATGATCCGCCAGAACGCGGCCGGCAGTGTTGCCGTGATGATCCGGATGCTTGAAGTGCTAGCCGCGGTCGCGTCCTGCGAGCCGCGTCCCGACCGGCATGCCGTCCTGGCGCGACACGCGAAGCTGGTCGTCGATGACGCAAGGCGTACGGTGGGCAACAGCTCCGACCTGCAAGACCTGCTGCGACGATTCGGACAGTTCGAGGCCTTGCGGTCTGGAAGCTCGGCATAAGCAGTCGGGCTCAACCGCATCCGGGATAATCCGGTAAGCCCTTCCTTTTCTTCCAAGCTCATGACCACGATCATCAAGTACGACGACCTCGTCGAGTCCGTCGCCGCCGCGCTGCAGTACATCAGCTACTACCACCCCGCCGACTTCATCGCGCATCTCGCACGCGCCTACGAGCGCGAGCAGAGCCCAGCCGCCAAGGACGCCATTGCGCAGATCCTCACCAACAGCAAGATGAGCGCCACAGGGCAGCGGCCGATCTGCCAGGACACGGGCATCGTCAACGTCTTTCTCAAGGTCGGCATGGACGTGCGCTGGGAAGGTTTTCCGGGCAGCATCGAAGACGCCGTGAATGAAGGCGTTCGGCGCGGCTACAACCATCCCGACAACATGCTTCGCGCGTCGATCGTGGCCGATCCGCAGTTCGAACGCAAGAACACAAAGGACAACACGCCCGCCGTCGTTTCGATGCAGATCGTTCCTGGCAACAAGCTAGACATCACCGTTGCGGCCAAGGGCGGCGGCAGCGAGAACAAGAGCAAGCTCGTCATGCTCAACCCCAGCGACTCGGTCGTGGATTGGGTGCTCAAGACCGTACCGACGATGGGCGCCGGGTGGTGCCCGCCCGGAATGTTGGGCATCGGCATCGGCGGCACCGCAGAGAAAGCGGTTGCGCTCGCCAAAGAATCGCTGATGGACGACATCGACATGTACGAGTTGCAGGC
>JBKJKT010000167.1:0-4031 GCA_046597415.1 Ramlibacter sp. | reverse complement strand
TCGGCGATGTTTCGCACCTGCGAGGTCAGGTTACCGGCCATGAAGTTAACCGAGTCCGTCAAGTCTTTCCAGGTACCCGCTACGCCCTGCACGTCGGCCTGACCACCCAGCTTGCCTTCGGTACCCACTTCCCGGGCCACACGGGTCACTTCGGAAGCGAAAGAACGAAGCTGATCCACCATCGTGTTGATCGTGTTCTTCAGCTCGAGAATTTCACCCTTCACGTCCACCGTGATCTTCTTGGAAAGGTCACCCGTCGCAACAGCCTTGGTCACGTCCGCAATGTTTCGCACCTGCGCAGTGAGATTGGACGCCATGAAGTTCACGGAGTCGGTCAAGTCTTTCCAGGTACCGGCAACGCCCTGCACGTCGGCTTGTCCGCCGAGCTTGCCTTCGGTACCCACTTCGCGCGCCACGCGCGTCACTTCAGCGGAGAACGTGCCCAACTGCTGCACCATCTTGTTGATGATCATCGCGGTGCGAAGGAATTCGCCTTCCAGCGGCCTTCCGTCGGCTTCGAGTGCCATCGACTTGGACAGGTCACCCTGCGCCACAGCGCCGATCACACGCGCAACTTCGGACGTCGGGTGCACCAGGTCGGAAATCAATGAATTTATCGACTCTGCCGAGTCGCGCCAGAAACCGCTGGCGTTGGGCACGATTGCCCGCTCTTTCAGCTTGCCTTCCTTGCCGACCACGCGCGAGAGGCGAGCGAGTTCGTGGGACATGCGAAGGTTCTCAGCCACGACATCGTTGAACGCATCCGCGACCTTGCCCGAGACGCCTGTCCAGTTTTGCGGCAACTGCGCCTGTGCGTTGCCGCGCTTGAATTCGGTGAGAGCCGAGAGATAAGCAAGGGAATGGTCCACAAGTGCGTCAACCTCTTCGAGCACCGTATTGACCACTGCGACATCGGACTGCCAGAACCCGGTGAGGTTCTCGTCAGAAACGCGCCGTGACTTGGCGACCGATCGCGACGTGTTCTCAATTGATTTGAGTTTCTGTGATGTGCGCGCGGTCTGCGCGGTGAGCTCGTTGAATTCGCTGGCGATCTTGCCGAGCACGCCGTCCCATTCTGTGGGCAGTGTCACGCCCGGTTCGCCCCGCCGGAAGGCTCCGAGCGCTTTCAAAATCTGCCTGAGTTCGCTGCTCTGCTGGTCTGCCGACGGTAACTTTGCCACTACTTCCATGCTTGCCCCCATGCGGTGTACGGCCGTGCTCCGGCCAATCGCTTGGAGGGTACTGGGTCTGCGACTCATCCACAACCGGCGCGGATGGGCCAATGGCCCGGAAACCCAATACTGGCGCGGGTCGTAGGAGGGAGCCTACGACATCAGTCGGGACAAGCCTACGGGAGACAACGAGTGCTGGAGCGCGCTGACGCGCGCAGCGCTCACGTCTTCGGCTTGCACTGTTCGTGCATTCCTTGCATGCGTTGACGCATCTCAGGCGTCATCGACTTCAAGTGCTCCTGCATCATGGCGTGCTGTTCAGCGGACGATTTGCCGCTCATCATCTTCTGGTGCATTTCGCAGTGGCCCTGCATATCCATGCCACCCTTGCCCATGCCACCCATTGCCATGCCTGCTTTGCCGTCGCCGTCCGAATGCACGTGGGCGTCGCTCTGCGTGGGGGTTGCGGCGCAGCCAGCCAGCCCGACCGCTACCAGCACGGCTGATGCGAGGGGGATAAAACGAAGATTGAGTTTCATGAGGATTCCTTGAGGTTGACCAACTTTAGGCCGATACAGCCTCCAGCGGTTTGACCTGCATCAACGCATGCGGGAAAAGGTCGACTCATTTGACGGCTTCGCTGGGCCGTGACGAAGTCGAAATTAGTGCTTGACCCTGACACGGTGTGAATCTTGATAGTCGCTACATACACCCGAAAGGACACAAGCCATGATCACCTTCCAAGTCACCGACATGACATGCGGACACTGCGCAAGCGCTATCACGCGTGCGATTGCCAGCGTCGACGACAAAGCGCGCCTGGACATCAGAATCCAGCAGAAGCTCGTGCGTATCACCAGTTCTGCCTCGGCTGAGCAACTGGCACAGGCTATCGAGGGTGCCGGTTACACGGCGCGGGCAATCGAGGAGTCAGCTGCGGCGTCAGCTCTTGCTGCGGGAGCAGCACCAAAAAAGGGTTGCGGATGCGGCACCCGCAAGCCAGCGGCACCATCTAGTGCCTGCGCAACGGGGGCCGGTGCAACGCGACCAGTCCATCAGGAACTTGCCTGCGAATGTCGCACCGCGTGATTGCACTTTTGTGCTTCCACCTATCTGGAGCCCGCAACCTGCGAGTCAGCGCGTTCGCCGGTAATGCATTGCGACCGCGCCGTTGCGCAGCGGCTTCGCCGAGATCAACTCGAGCCGTCGCGTGCTGGGCAGTCCGCCCTCGTACAGGGTCGGGCCATGGCCGACGATTCTCGGGTGAACAAGCAACTTGTACTCGTCGATCAAATCGAGCCGGTCCAGTTCGGTCGCGAGCTTGCAGCTGCCGAGAAGAACGCCGTCCGGGGTCGCGTCCTTGAGCTTCCGTACGCCCGAACGCAGGTCGTCGCAGATGTGGTGGCTGTTGGTCCACGGGAAGTTTTTCCGCGTTGAGGACACCACGTACTTCGGTTTGGACTGCAGCTTGAACGCCCACTCGCGCATCGCAGGCGGTGCCTGGGTGTCGCCGCGAGCGACCGCTGGCCAGTAGCTCTCCATCATCTCGTACGTCACGCGGCCCCACAGCATTGCTCCGCTCTCGTCCATCAGGCGGGTGAAAAAGGCGTGTGTCTCGTCGTCGGCGATTCCTTCCTGGTGGTCGATGCAACCGTCCACGGTGACGTTGATGCAGAAGGTCAAGAGTCCCATGGAGTCCTTCGTTCGAGATGCATTCATCGGGTGTCGAAGGCGCTGCGTCTCCTTCGCACCCAACCCGTCACCAGGCCAATTGCCGCGCCCAGTGGGATAAGCAGGCGCGATGCCTTGGCGTGCAGCTCGTAATCAGCGCCATAGACACGTGTTGCCTCGGGCAGGAGTTGCGGGTCAACGCCGGATCCCCATCCAAACAAGACTGCGAGCCCGACGACAACACCACCGGCTACCCTGAGGCGGGACGCGAAGTAGCCAGCCAGCGCAAAAACAATTGCTACAAGTGCGCCGGTTAGCCACAGCTGCGCAATAGACGCCAGTTTGTCTGCAGCCTCGGCATGCGCGACTTCGACGACGCCCGACAGAACTAGAAGTACGAGGGCGCGCATCAGTGCGATTGAACGCTGGAGCTAACCAGCCGTCCGTTTGCGGGCGGTCTGTGTTGAGCGGCCAGTGCTTGGCATGGCTCAGAGCGTACCGTTCATGCGCAGGGCTTCCAGGCGCAAAGCGATCTTCTGCTCGAGGTCGCTCAGTTTTTGCCGAACTTCGGTGCGCTCCGCTTCGGACTCGCATGATTGAAGGGAGGCAGAAAGTGCGGCCCGCTCGTGAAACAGCTCGACCTCGGCGGGAACGAACCCCGCGTTCTTGAGAATCTTGAACGGCATTCGAAGTGACTCAGGCGTTGCGTCCCAGCCTGCGTCTTCGGGCAGTGGTTTGCCGAACCCCGGAGTTCCAGCGAGCTCACCGGACTTGAGGGCCTCGCGCAGATGTCGGGCGATCTCTTCGTCTTGCGTTGGCATTTGTGCTCCGGCATTGGCCTGGCACTGAACTGCGAGGTGGGGCCTATCGTCGGCGTCAAGTTAAGTGATGGGGATGGACTCCCCCGCTTGTTTGCGCACCATTGGCGCGCCCAAATGGATCGTACAACCGTTGCTGTTGGTCTGGCAAAAAGCACGTTCCAGCTGGCCATGCTTGCCTGGAAGGTCGTTGAGACCCAGGTTAGGCCGCGCGAGGCGATGACTCGGCGATGGTCTCGGGTTCGACTATGTCGACTTCCTCGGTGGCGAAGTTGCCGGGAAGTACTATTTCAAGCATCTCGATGTCTTCGCTGTGCCCGAACTCGCGGTGCCTGATCTCCGGTGGCTGGTGGACACACGAGCCGGCTTC
>JBKJKT010000095.1:0-2976 GCA_046597415.1 Ramlibacter sp. | reverse complement strand
GGTTCCGCCTGCCGCGGTGTAGCTTTCCTTGAAACCCTCGAAAGCTTCGTCGCCAGCGGCGTACTTCCAGGTAATCCATACAGCCTTCTTGTGGCCCTTGTCCACCATCGCCTTGCCAAGCGCGAGCGTGGGTTGCGAATTGGTGAACGATGTGCGGAACACGTTGGGGGCGCACAGTGCGCGTGTTGCTGCGTGAACCCCGGCATTTGGAATCAGGCACAGCGTGCCGCTGTCGCGGACCACGCGCTGGATGCCCATCTGCACACCCGAGTGCACGGTGCCGATGAGCACATCGACCTTGTCGCGTTGCACGAGCTTGGTGGCGTTTTCGACGCCCTTGGACGGCTCGGATTCATCATCGACCTTGAACCACTCGATATCGCGCCCGCCGAGCTTGCCACCCTTTTCGTTGATGGCCATACGAACGCCGTTTTCGATAGCCACGCCCAGCTGCGCGAACGTGCCCGTGTACGGCAGCATCAGGCCCACGCGGACCTTGTTGCCCTGAGCGCGGGTGATCTGCGGCAGCAGCAAACCAGTGGACGCTGCGCCCACGATGGCGGCGCTACGGGTCAGCACGAGACGGCGAGTGGTCATGGTTATGTTCCTTCGGTAAATTAATTGAAGCCTAAAGCATTTTCGGCCTGCTGCAACGAGCGGCGTACTGTGGCTTACCCGGAGTTGGAGGGGGCCGATGGGGCCGTCGCAGACCTCAGTTTGAAGCGCTGGATCTTGCCGGTGGCGGTCTTGGGCAGCTCGGCCACGAATTCAATCCAGCGAGGGTACTTGTAGGGAGCCAGCAGGGTCTTGACATGCATCTGCAGGTCGGCAGCCGTAGCCGGTTGGCCAGCCTTGAGCACCACGAACGCCTTGGGTTTGACCAGCTCGTCCGAATCGGCCACGCCGACCACTGCCGCTTCGAGGACGCTCGCGTGAGACATCAGGCAGGCCTCGACTTCAAAGGGCGAGACATAGATGCCGCCGACCTTGAGCATGTCGTCGGTACGGCCCCCATACGTGTAGAAACCGTCGGCGCTGCGGGTGTACTTGTCGCCGCTGCGCGTCCATTCACCGGCAAACGTCGCCTTGGTTTTTTCGCGATTGTTCCAGTACATGATGGCCGCGCTCGGACCCTTGATCTGCAACTCGCCGATTTCGTCTGCCCCGCATTCGCGTCCGTCGTCGTCAACGATGCGCAGTTCGTAGCCCGGCACGGCCTTGCCCGTCGTTCCATAGCGGACCTCGCCCGGCCGATTCGACAAAAAGATGTGCAGCATTTCGGTCGAACCGATGCCATCCAGGATTTCGCAGTGGTAGGTTTCGGTCCAGCGCTTGCCGATCTCAGCGGGCAGGGCTTCTCCGGCGCTGGTGCAGACACGCAGACGCAATTCGGTTCCGGCTGGTTTCGCAGCGTCTGCAAGCAGTGCGGCGTAGAGAGTCGGCACACCGTAGAAGATCGTCGGTTTGAATTTTTTGAGAACGTGGAAGACATCCGAAGGCGTCGGGCGCGTGGGGAGCAGCACCGTCGTCGCGCCGACGCTGAGCGGGAACGTGAGGCTGTTGCCCAGGCCATAAGCGAAGAACAATTTCGCCGCCGAGAACACCACGTCGTCCTCGCGAATGCCCAGCACGCCGCGCCCGTAAAGCTCGGCCGTCTGGATCAGGTGGCTGTGCAGATGGACCGTGCCTTTGGGTGTGCCGGTGGAGCCGCTGGAGTAGAGCCAGAAGCAGATATCGTCGGCACAGGTATCGATCACCTGAGGAGAAGGATCGCCCGAGTTCACCAGCGCCGCCACCGAATCGTCACCCCCGCCACCCGCCACGATGACGCGGTGCAGCGTTGGAATTTTGCCGACTAGCGGCTCGAAGGAGGGCAACAGCAACTTCGAAACGAAAAGCGCCTGGGCGCGTGAATCGCGCAGCATGAAATCGAAGTCTTTTGTCGTGAGCAACGTGTTGGCTGCGATCGGGATCACGCCGGCCAGAATGCAGCCGAGAAAAACGACGGGCCACTCGAGCGTGTCATGCATCGCCACCATGACGCGTGCTTCTGGCGTGAAACCGCGCGCTCGCAAGGCGCTTGCCAGGCAATGGGCCTGGTCCGAAAGCTCGCCATAGGTCAGTTGTGCGCCGGACGCAGCGTCAATGAAAGCCGCTTTGTCCCGGCGCGCGGCATTGCGGCTTAGCAGGTCGTGGGCAGCGTTGTAGTCCTTCGGGATTTCAATCCGCGGCGTGGCGTGGGAATGGTCGGCGCGGCTTGTTCGCATAAGACTGGGCGCGTTCAGGCAGCGACGGGCGCAAGCGTCAATGCCTGCGCAAGCCAGTCACGGCACCACACCGCGCCGAGCTCTTCCGGCAACGTGCCTGCGCTCGCATCGTGACACCAGACTTCGCCGATGCGCTGCGCGCCCAGGCCGTGGAGCCGCTCATCGAATTTCTTGCCACCGAAGCAAAAGGTGTTGAGGTAAGTGCGGTCGCCCAGCGCAATCACGCCATAACGCACGTGCCCCAGAAATTTCGGCTGTGATTCCAGGGAGTCGTAGAGGATGCGTGCGTTGTCTGGCACGTCGCCCGACCCGTAAGTGGACGAGCAGATGAGATAAAGTGCATCTGGATCGTTGAAGACGCTGATGTCCATCCCGTCCATCAAAACTACCTCGATGTCTTCGATGAGGTCCGCACAGTCCATCTGTATGGCCTGCGCTACATAGTCAGCAGTGCTGGTCATGGTGCCGACGAGGATCTTGAGTTTCATATATCTGTTCATCCTTGGGGTTGCATGCAGTAAACTGCTTGACATGCGATTGATCGGAAGTATACTGCAATCTTGATCTAGCGCAAGTCCCTCGTGGAAAAACCTGATATGCACGCAACCGCCGAACACGAAAGCAAGGCCACCCTGGTCGAACTGGGCGCTCGCGTGCGTGCCTGGCGTGCCCGTCGCGGAATGACGCGCAAACAGCTCGCAACGGATTC
>JBKJKT010000006.1:0-22791 GCA_046597415.1 Ramlibacter sp. | reverse complement strand
TGCGAACGCCGGAATTCTCGAGAAGATCTGGGCAAGGACAACCCAGGCGCAGCTTCATCCTCTTGTCCTGACCATCAACGGGCGCGATGCCGATGTTCTCAACCTCCTGAACAGCCGATACCTGACAGTACGCGTCCCGAAACCGTGCCACCTGCTTCAACAGGCACAACCCCGCAAAACGAAAAACGCGTGGACGGCGTCGACTACACGTTCGACCTCTACGAGCTGCGCACGCCCCTGAGTTGCGGCGGTATGCCCGTCCTGTAATCAGCCTGCATCCAACCCTTCCCGACACCCGATTTTCGCCAAGCATCTGCTTGGCTCAATGAATATACTGGCTCTTTCCGACTGCCACGGCGCCGTGCCGTTCGAGGAGCCCGAGATGCGAGACGCTTGTTCCGAAGCATTTGTCTATGACGCCGTCAGAACCCCGCGCGGCAAGGGCAAGAAAGATGGCAGCCTCCACGAGGTGAAGCCTGTCAACCTCTTGGCCGGCGTCCTCACCGAACTGCAACGACGCAATGATTTCGACACCGCACAGGTAGACGACGTCGTGATGGGCGTTGTGTCCCCCATCGGCGAGCAGGGATCCGTCATTGCAAAGGTCGCTGCACTGAAGGCCGGTTGGGACTACCGGTGCTCAGGTGTGCAACTCAACCGGTTCTGCGCGTCGGGCCTGGAGGCCGTCAACATGGCCGCACAAAAGGTGCGATCCGGGTGGGAAGACCTGGTGGTCGCCGGTGGCGTCGAAAGCATGAGCCGCGTGCCGATCGGGTCTGACGGCGGCGCGTGGGCACAGGACCCCGAAACCAACAGCGCGACATCCTTTGTGCCGCAGGGCATCGGCGCCGACCTCATCGCCACGCTCGAAGGCTTCTCGCGTGACGACGTCGACGCATTCGCGATGGAAAGCCAGAAGCGCGCGGCGCGCGCCAGGGAAGGCGGCTACTTCGCCGGTTCGGTCGTCGCGGTCAAGGACTTCCTGGACCAGACCATCCTCGCGCAGGACGAATTTATCAAGCCACACACCACGATGGCGGGCCTGGCATCGCTCAAGCCGGCCTTCCAGCAACTGGGAGACATGGGCTTCGACGACGTGGCGATCAGTCGCTATCCGCAGGTCGAACGGATCGATCATGTCCACCACGCAGGCAACTCATCCGGCATCGTTGACGGCGCGGCAGCGGTGCTGATCGGCAGTGAGGCAGCGGGCAAGACCCACGGATTGAAACCACGTGCCCGCATCCTGGCCGCAGCGCTTTCGGGCGCCGACCCCACCATCATGCTGACCGGGCCCATGCCCGCAGCACGCAAGGCACTTGCAAAAGCAGGCCTCACGATTGACCAGATCGATCTGTTCGAAGTGAACGAAGCCTTTGCAGCAGTGCCGATGCGCTTCATGAAAGAGATGGGCGTGCCGCACGAGAAGGTCAATGTGAACGGGGGCGCCATCGCGATGGGCCATCCGCTGGGTGCCACCGGCGCCATGATCCTCAATACGCTCATCGACGAACTGCATCGCCGCAATCTTCGCTACGGCCTGGCGACGCTGTGTGTCGGCGGCGGCATGGGCATCGCGACGATCGTCGAACGAATCTGACGCTGGCTGTCATCATGGCCAAAACAATCCAGTACGAACTCTCTGCCGGCATCGCCACCCTCACGTTCGACGAGCCTGATTCGCCCGTCAACACCATGTGCACCCAGTGGCAGGAAGATCTCACGGCTGTCACGGCCCAGGTTGTCAGGGACAGGGAAGCCATCAAGGGCATCGTGCTGGCTTCTAACAAGACGACTTTTTTCGCTGGCGCAGACCTCAAGGGCACGATGCGCCTGAAGCCCGAGGATGCTCCCCAGGTTTTTCGGGGCATCGAGCAGACCAAGAAGAACTTCCGCACACTTGAGACGCTCGGCATTCCCGTGGTGAGCTGTCTCAATGGCGCAGCACTCGGAGGCGGCTGGGAAGTCGCACTCATCGGTCACTACCGCATTGCGGTGGACAACCCCAGAATTCAATTCGGCCTGCCCGAAATCACGCTGGGCCTCATCCCCGGGGCATCCGGCATCACCAAGATGACTCGCCTGCTGGGGCTCCTGGGCGCGCAGCCGTATATCCTGGAGAGCAAGCTCTTCTCACCACGTGAGGCGCTTGAATTGGGCCTCGTCCATGAACTCGTGGCCGATGCGGCGGCGCTGCGCCCGACCGCCCTCGCCTACATCGAAACCCGCGCGGGCGCGCAGACGCAGCATCCCTGGGACGACAACAACTACAAGATGCCCGGCGGAACGCCCAGCAATCCGAAGATTGCTGCCATGTTGAGCGTAGCGCCCGCTGTTCTGAGGCAAAAAACGCGCGGCCGATATCCGGCGCCCGAATACGCGCTGGCAGCGATGGTCGAAGGCGCGCAGGTCGATTTCGACACCGCGCTGCGCATCGAATCGCGGTATCTCGCCAAGTTGATCGTGAGCCCGGTGGCCAGGAACATGATCAACACGTTCTTCTTCAACATGAATGCGATCAAATCGGGTCAGTCGCGTCCGGGCGCTGCCGCAGGCGCGGCGAAAATGGCTCCATGGAAACCGAAGAAGGTCGGTATCCTGGGCGCGGGGATGATGGGCGGCGGCATTGCGTACGTGCAGGCCAGCCGTGGCATCGAGACCGTTCTGCGCGATGTGTCGCCGGACAAGGCCGATGCAGGCAAAAACTACAGCGTCAAGATCACCCAGCAGCGCGTCGAAAACGGACGCATCAGCCCACACGATCAGCAGACGCTGCTCGCGCTCATCACACCAACTGCATCTGTCGAAGCACTGCAAGGCTGCGACCTGATCATCGAAGCTGTCTATGAAAACCGTGAGCTGAAGGCAAAGGTTACGCAGGAGGCTGAGCCCAAGCTGGCAGCAGGCGGCTTCTTCGCCAGCAATACGTCCACGCTGCCAATTACCGGGCTGGCCAGGGCCAGTTTGAATTCCGCGAAGTTTGTCGGCATCCATTTCTTCAGCCCCGTCGACAAGATGAAGCTGGTGGAAATCATTCGCGGCAAGGAGACCGACGACGAGACGGTGGCAAGGGCATTCGACTACGTGCGGGCCATCGGCAAAATTCCGATCGTGGTAAACGATTCGCGCGGCTTTTTCACCTCGCGCGTGTTTGGCACCTTCGTGATGGAGGGGGCGGCGATGGTGGGTGAAGGCATTCCTGCCGCCGTTGTCGAACAGGCGGGTATTCAGGCAGGCATGCCCGTGGGACCGCTGGCTGTTCTCGATGAAACTGCATTGTCCCTCTCGGTGCATGTGCTCGACCAGACCCGCGCCGACATGCGTGCAGACGGCGGCACCTATATCGCGACGCCGGGCGAGCTGATCGTGGAGCGCATGGTCAAGGAGTGGGATCGCAACGGCCGCGCGGCAGGTGGCGGCTTTTATGAATACCCGGCTGGAAAAGGCGCAAAGAAATTTCTCTGGCCCGAACTCAGGCAACTATTTGAGCGTGCAGACGTGAAGTGGGACATGCGAGACCTGCAAGACCGTCTGCTCTATCGCCAATCAATCGAGACGGCGCGGTGCCTTGCAGAGAACGTGCTGACCACGGTGCATGACGCGAACATCGGATCCATCTTCGGAATTGGATTTCCTGGCTGGACGGGCGGCGCGATGCAGTTCATCTACGGCACGGGCATTGAGGCATTCGAGAAACGCGCCGCCGAACTGGCAGACATGTACGGCCCCGGATTCGCCCTGACCTCCAGGGTCCGGGGGGCGATCCGGACCCACGAACCAAAATACTGAACTCGCCGAGCCAAAGATCAACGCAAGCGCGCCAGTCGCTCCCTGGCAGCCTGTGCGGCTTCCGATTGCGGATACGACGCCACGACCTCACCGAGCGTGCGCTTGGCAGCCGCGTTGTCCTTCAACTCGATCTGGCAGTTGGCGATCGAGAGCACGGCCTCAGCTGCACGCGGATGTTCAGGCGCAGCTGTCAGCAGCGCCCGAAAGTTTCCGATCGCGCCGCGATAGTCGCGATTGGCGTATTGCGCGTTGCCTAGCCAGAAGAGCGCCGTCGGACGAAACCCGCTTTGCGGAAAGCGCCGGATGAATTCCGCAAATGCGGTTTGCGCCGCAGGAAATTCGCCCTTGCGAAACACAGCCAGCGCCGCTTCGAATTCACGCGCTTCAGTCTGGTCGGCAATGAACTCACGACCATCGACAGAAACCTTTGCGGGCTCCACCTTGCGCAGACGCTCTTCAACGCCCTGCACGATGTCCTTCTGGCCTCGCTGCAGGTCGGAGAGCTGTCGCATCAGCTGCTCATTGGCGCCAGTCATGCGCGCGATTTCCGCACGCAGCGTTTCGATCTGGGACTGCAGTTCGAGCATGCTGCGTCGCATCTGCGTCGTGTCATTGCGCATGTCATTGCGCATTTCATTGCGCATGTCTTCCACGAGACGCTCGTTGGCAGACCGATTGGCATCGACACGCTGGCGCAAATCGAGGATGGCGCGGCGAGCCTCGTCATCCTCAAACAGCGCTGCGCCAGCTGAGCTTGTGCCCAGCAGCGCGGCGGCGATCAGTGCGGGGGCAATGATGCGCCAGCCGCTCTTGCGGTGCGGCGCAGCGATGGTTGAATAAATGGCTGGCGTATTCATCAGCGGTAGACGATCTCAGCGCGCCGGTTCTGCGAGAAAGCCGACTCATCCGAACCGGGCACGGCCGGCTTTTCCTTGCCGAAACTCACTGCTTCAAGTTGGGCATCGGCCACGCCGAGCAATCCCAGAGCACGACGAACGGCCTCGGAACGGCGCTGACCCAGCGCCAGGTTGTACTCGCGCCCGCCGCGCTCATCGGTGTGACCTTCGATGTTCATGCGGCGAGCGGGGTTCTGCTTCATGAAGTTCGCGTGTGCCGAAATCAGGTTCTGGAACTCGGGCTTGATCGAATAGCTGTCGTAATCGAAATAAACCAGGCGCGAGACATTGACCGGTCCACCGCGATTGGGACCGACTTCGTCGGCCTGCACCGGGCGTACGCTGGACTGACCGCCGCCTGCGCCTGCGCCTCCTGCGCCTCCTGCGCCTCCGCCGCCGCCGCTCAGGACGACCGGCGCCCTGTCAACGACGGGTGCCTCTTCCAGGGGCACGCTGGAACAGCCTGCAATTGCGACGGCAAGCCCAAGGGCCAGGAACATGCGCTGGATCATTCAAATACCTCCTGATGGTGTGAAATTGAAATTCATTTCTGGAAAGGACCCCAGTCGGGCTCGCGAATATCGCCGCCCTGCCCCGGAAGGCGTGCCTTGATCTTCCCGTCGAGGGTCGTGGTCATCAGTGCTTCGGCGCCGCCCTGGCGCGTTGCGTAAATGATGAGGCGACCGTTGGGTGCAAAGCTCGGGCTCTCATCGGCCGATGTGTCGGTGATCGACGTGACGTTGCCTGAGCCAAGCTCCATGAGTTGCAACTTGAATTGCCCGTTGATCCGAGAAATATAGGCCAGCCACTTCCCGTCTGGGCTCAGCGCGGGCGAGATGTTGTAACTCCCGGTAAACGTGACGCGCTCGGGGTTGCCGCCGGTCGTGCCCATCCTGTAGATCTGCGGCGCTCCACCACGATCGCTCACGAAATAGATATTGCGCCCATCCGGAGAATAGATCGGCTCGGTGTCAATGCCGGCGGACTGCGTGAGCCGCCTTGGTTCGCCCCCGGTGGCGTTAATTGTGTAGAGCTGCGAGCCGCCGTCACGGCTGAGCGTCACGGCTAGCGTGCGCCCATCGGGCGCCCATGCAGGCGCACTGTTGGAGCCACGAAAATTTGCGATGAGCCTGCGCCTTCCGGTGGAAACGTCGTGCACGTAGACGACAGGTTTGCGGGACTCGAACGACACATAGGCAAGCTGCGAACCATCGGCGGACCAGGCTGGCGAAATGATGGGCTCTGCACTGGCAAGAGCCGATTGCGCGTTCTCGCCATCGGAGTCCGCCACCCACAGGTTGTAGCGATTGCCCGCCTTTGTGACGTAGCCGATGCGCGTGGAAAAAACGCCTTTCTCGCCCGTGAGTTTCTCGTAGATGAAATCGGCAATACGGTGCGCGGCAAGACGCAGGTCGGCAGCGGTCACTGCATAGCTCTGCGCACCCAACCCCTGCGCCCGAACGACGTCCCAAAGCCGAAAGCGCACATCGAACCGTCCGTCAGCCAGACGCGTCACGCTGCCCACAGCCAGCGAATCTGCGCCCCGTTGCCGCCACGGCGCTACATCGGGCGGGCTTGCATCGTCGAGGTTGGCACCGGCAGTTTCGATGGCCCGAAACTGGCCGCTGCGCTCGAGGTCGGCCTGGATGATTGCGGCGATCTTTTGCGGGGAGCCCGCTTCGCCGCGAAAGGGTGCGATTGCAATCGGCAACTGAGTCAAGCCCACGCCCGTCACTTCAACTCGGAATTGGGCCAGCGCCGGGAGCGCAGCCGTGGCACCCAAGAAGCCCACGATCTGGCGCCGGCGCCATTGCAGAGTTTCATTCATGCTCGTTAGTCTCTCCATCGTCAGTTCGGTTCAATTTAATGCGGTGACGGTGGGTGCAGGGTCACTGGCCAGCTCAGCCAGTCCCTTTTCAGCGCGCACCATGCATCCCTTCATCCGCAGCAACACCCGTTCACGGTTGAGTTCCTCGCTGTCGCGACTCGATTCGTCGTGCCAGAGGTGCAGGACTTCGGTGGCCAGAAAGCCATTCTTTCGTTTCAATCCGAGATGATGAAGTCGCAGCACCAGGTCCGCATCTTCATGACCCCAGCCACTGAAGGTTTCGTCAAAGCCATTGGCCATTTCAAAGTCACGATACCAGACACCGAAGTTGCAGCTTCGAATGCCTTTCCAGCGGAACGTGCTTTCTACACGACCCGGTGCATGAGGCCAGTAAACGAGATGCGTCAGTTTGTTAACGTCGCCCGAGAGGCGCATTTGCAGCCATTCCAGGGTGTCCACCGCTTGAGGCTTCGCATTCGCGGACATGCGGTGGGTCACTTCGGGACTCAACATGACCCGGCTGCCATTGACAAAATAACCCGGCTCCGCGAGCGCGATGTGCGCCCTGACGAAGTGCGGACTGGGCACGCAGTCGCCATCGAGAAACACGACATAGTCAGCATGCGAATCGAAAGCGCCGAGATTGCGCGCTCGCGACGCCGTGAAGCCGACATCGGGGTTCCACACATGCCGCACGGGGCAGGCGAATTTCGGCAGGCCTTCACGCATCGCGACGACGGCTTCAGCGCGTGAGCCGTCGTCGGCAACGATCACCACGGCATCGGACGGGCACTGCGGCGCGAGCGCTCGCAGGACCGCCAGCAATGCATCGGGTCGGTTGTAGGTCAGAACGACAAATGCAATCTTCATCCGGATGTGCCACGGCGCTGCATCAACCATAGTTTGAGATAACGGTAATAAGTGCCTTCCGCGTTGGAGATCGCCAGGGCCAGGCCCATGCGTCCATCGAGAAAACCACGCTTGATGATGTAGGTGCGCAGAAACGCCCAGAGGCCATGGCCGACAGCCTTGCCGAGCGAGCCCTTTACGCCTTTGCCATGCAGTGCCTGCGCGCCGGCGGTGGAGTAGCGATTAACTTTATCCAGCACCGACTCCAGGCTGGAGAAGCTTTCATGCAACAACTGACCCTGGCTTGAATCGATGCGCCCGACGCGCATGGCAGGCGCCGAAACGTGCAGCGACTCATGAACCAGGTCGCTCGAAAAGCGCGCAGTGCCCTTGCGAAATAGACGCACGAGGTAATCGGGACTCCAGCCCGAGTGCGTCATGAACTGGCCGCAGTAACTGGAGCGACGATCCAGCGCCCAGGCGTCGAAATCAGGTCGGCTGATTGCAGCAAGGATTGCCGACTGCAACTGCGGCGTCACGCGCTCGTCAGCATCGATGGAAAGAATCCACGGGCCAGTGGCCAGATCGAGTGCGCGATTTTTCTGGGGGCCGAAACCGGGCCAGTCGGCCGATTCGGTGACGCGCGCGCCCATACTCCTTGCCATACTCACCGTGTCGTCCTTGCTGCCACTATCGACGACGACCACTTCGTTCGCGAATGCAACGGATGCAAGGCAGCCGGGCAGCCGTTCGGACTCATCCTGGGTGATGACGATGACAGAGAGGCCGGCGGCAGCAGGAGAGGACACGCGAGTCGAAGATAATTTGAGGTTGCTTGACTGATTATGAGGGTTAGCCTGTTCCCCACCCTGCAGAAATGATCCGGCCCGACATGGTCACTGTCCGGGCGACGGTCCGCTGGCTCGCGCCCTATTTCGGTCGCGCGCGCGGCGCATGGCTGTTGGCCATTCTTGCCACTATCGTCGCCTCTGCAACCGAGCCCCTTGTGCCTGCATTGCTCAAGCCGCTGCTCGATCGCGGGTTTTCGGCCAAGGGGATCGAGTTGTGGACGGTGCCGGCGGCCCTGCTTTTGATATTTGCGGTACGCGGCACAGCCGGATTCCTGGCTGATGTTGCCCTGGCAAAGATCACGCAAGACGGGCTTTTGCTGCTGAGGCGCGACATGTTCTCGCGCCTGCTCGATGCGCGCCTTTCGCTGTTTCGCGAGCAGAACGCGACTGCGCTTTCCAACACGGTCGTCTTTGAAGTGCAGAACGGCGCAACGCTGCTGGTCAACGCGGTCATCGGCCTGCTCAAGGACACCGTGGCACTGCTTGCCCTTCTCGTTTACCTGCTGTACCTCAACTGGCAACTCACCCTCATCGTCTTTCTGATCGTGCCCGGTGTGGCCTGGTTGATCCGCACCGTTTCACGCCGTCTCTATCGCATCGCCCGGGCGACGATGGAAGCAACCAACGAACTCGCTTACGTCGTTGAAGAGAACGTGCTTGCTGCGCGAGTGGTGCGTCTGCACGGCGCACAACCTGCGCAGGCGAGTCGCTTCCTGGCTCTTGGCACGGCGCTGCGGCGCCTGGCGATGAAGACCGCCGTGGCCTCGGCTTCGGTGACGCCGCTCACCCACATGCTGGCTGCAATGGCGCTTTCAATCGTGATCTGCATAGCGCTCTGGCAAAGCCGGGACGGCATCACGGTGGGCACATTTGCCTCGTTCATCACCGCGATGCTCATGCTGATCGCGCCGATCAAGCGCCTGTCCGAGGTTGCCAATCCGATCGCGCGCGGCCTGGCTGCGGTGCAGCGCGCAATGGACCTGATCGAGAAGACGCCTGCCGAGTCGGGGGGCAGCTTCGCGCCCGAACGCGCACAGGGCCGAATCGACCTGGAAGCCGTCGCCGTTCGCTACCTCGAAGAGGGGCCGCCCGCGCTCGATGGTGTGTCGCTCTCGATCGAGCCGGGGCAGGTGATCGCCCTGGTCGGACCCTCTGGGTCGGGCAAGTCAACGCTGGCCAATCTCTTGCCGCGCTTTGTCGCGCCAACCGAGGGCCGCGTGCTGCTCGATGGTCACGACGTGACCGACTGGAACCTCGATTCACTGCGCAGGCAGTTCGCCCTCGTGAGCCAGGATGTGGTGATGTTCAACGACACGCTCGCCGCCAACGTAGCCCTGGGCAATGCGCGCGACGACTCCAGGCTGCGCCGCTGCATTGAGGCTGCGAACCTTGCGGATGTCGCCACGGCCTTGCCGCAAGGACTTGAAACGGTGCTGGGTCACAACGCCGTCACGCTCTCGGGCGGCCAGCGCCAGCGAGTTGCGATTGCAAGGGCGCTGTACAAGGACGCGCCCGTCCTCATCCTCGATGAAGCCACTTCGGCGCTCGACACCGCTTCGGAACGACTGGTGCAGGAAGCACTGCAGCGCCTGATGGCGGGCCGAACCACGCTTATCGTTGCGCACCGTCTCTCCACCATCGAACACGCAGATACCGTGGTCGTGCTGGACCAGGGCCGTATTGTCGAGAGTGGTGCCCATGCAAAACTGCTGGCGCAGGGCGGCCTCTATGCAAGGCTGCACGCCCTGCAGTTCGGCGCCCAATGAGCCCGCAAGCCACAAGTGGCGGCGTGCGGACGTGGCACAGCTGGGTTTCCATTGCGTTGGCGTCGCTCGGATTCTTCCTGCCGTTTTCTTCTGCGGGGGTTGCCATCAGCATGGGAGTGTTGCTGGCCCTTGCAGCGATGCGTCCCCGACAGATCCTTCAGGCCGCGCCCTGGCGAGAACCGGTCATGGCCACCGGGCTGATCCTGTTTGCGTTCATTGCCGTTCACACACTGGTGATGAGTGCTATCGACAGCGAAACATTTGGCACCATCAACCGCTATCACGAGCTGCTTTACGCGCCGCTCCTGGTCGCCATGCTGCAGGATGCGCGCCACCGGCAGATTCTGGTGCACGGGTTGATGGCCGGCTGTGTATTCCTCGCAACCTTGCACTGGATGGCCCTCATCGTGCCGGGACTGGACCTGCTCCTGCATACGCGTCGCATTTCGGCAGGGTTTGCACTGGCGATCTGCGCATTCCTTTTGGTGATGCGGGCTCGCGGCCGGCCCGAACCCTGGCCTGCCCGGGGGCTTGCCGCCATCCTGGCGCTCACCGTGCTCTTTGCGATCGATGGCCGGACGGGCCATCTCGTATTGCTCACCCTGATCGCTTTGGCGGCATGGCTGCACAGTCCACGTCGCTGGCGTGGACTGGTGGCACTGGCCGCATTTATCGTTGCTTTCGGACTGGCGATGAGTTCAGGTGCAGTGGGCAACCGGCTCAAGGAAAACATCACGGGCGCGAGTACCGCAGGCGATCAGGTCATCACTTCAACCGGCATACGCATTGAACTGATGCGTGTAGCCGGCGACCTGACGCGCACCCACGCGCTGGCCGGCGCTGGCTATGAAAATTACGCAGACGAACACGAGAAGGCAGCGCTGGCTCGCTACGGAAAGCCGGTCGATCACATCAACGTCAGCTGGATGCGCAGCAGCAATCCGCACAATGAATTCCTGATGCACCTGATCAGCGGAGGGGTTGTCGCGCTGGCGCTTTTTGTCGCCTGGCTGGCAGTCCCACTGGGCACTGCCTGGCGAGCGCGGCCAGGGATTGGCGGCCTGATGACGGGCCTGGTGCTGGCGTTTGCCATCGGGTCCGTTTTCAACTCGCTGCTGCTTGACTTTGTCGAGGGCCACATCTACATGGCGCTGCTGGCGTGGGTGGTGGCCGAAAACCGCTTCGCCGCTGCGCAGGACAGGCGAAGAGCCGAAATGAAAAGCGTTCTCGTGATCGCCACCCGGCAGATCGGCGACGTGCTGCTCACCACACCGCTCATCGAGGCTGTGCGGGCGCGCTGGCCCGATGCGCGAATCGACGTGCTCGGCTTCCCAGGCACGCTCGGCATGCTCAAGTCCAATCCAGCGATCAACAGGTTTGTCGAGACGCAGCCGCGATCGGGTTTCCGGGGTGCCCGCGCCCTGATCGGGCAAATCTGGCGCCGCTACGACCTGGCGCTGGTCACCGACCCGGGCGACCGCGCCCACTTGCTCGGGTGGATAGCCGCACCTTGCCGCAGCGGAGTCATTCCGGTGCATGGCAGGAGCAACTGGCTCAAGCTAGAAGTCCTGGATCATGTCGTTCAAACTGACGGAGACCTGGGCACAACCCATGTGACGGTGGAGAAACTCTCGCTGATCGAGCCCTGGCTCGCTGCAGGGGCGACGGCCGTGCCGAAGACGGTGCCTCGGGTTGTGCCGCCACCGAGCTCACCCTTGCCAGACGATATAGAGGCCGCGCTGCAGCCGGGCGCAGTGGTTATCCACGCGCCCTCGATGTGGACGTACAAGCAGTGGCCCGTCGCACATTTCGAGGAGTTGATCCGCGCATTTGTCGATGAAGGACGCCAGGTCGTTCTGACAGGGAGCAGTGGCGACCGGGACCAGGAATGCATCGCGCCGCTGCGCGCAATCGCAGATGCACCGCGCGTGCTCGACACGTCGGGCCGGCTCGACTTCAATCAGCTCGTCACGCTCTTCGCACGTGCGGCGCTCTACATCGGCCCCGACACCTCCGTGTCGCATCTTGCTGCTGCGACCGGCATACCCGTGATCGCGATATTCGGGCCAACCAATCCGATGCGTTGGGCGCCCTGGCCGGCCAAGGCGCAGGCAGCTTCACTTTTCCAGAACGTTGCGGTGCAGCAGCAGGCCGGTAATGTGACCTTGCTGCAAGGCAGCCTGCCCTGCGTCCCCTGCGGCAAGGCGGGATGCGAGAACCATCGGCAGAGTCGAAGTGATTGTCTGACGCAGATCAGTGCGCAACGCGTTTTAAAGCAGGCACGCGAAATTTTTGCGTTGCAGACCGATCCGCAATGACAGCCCTCCCCAGGTTGTCATGCCGGACCTGATCCGACATCCATGCACACCTGACCCGGTGCCGCCTTTTCAGAGCAGCACGATGTCGTATTGCTCCTGTCCCATCGCAGCTTCGCTTTGCAGTGAAATCGGCTTGCCGATGAAATCAGACAAGCCCGCAAGATGCTGGCTCTCTTCGTCCAGGAACAGTTCGATTACCTGCGGCGACGCGACGATGCGGTATTCGCGCGGGTCGAACTGCCGCGCCTCACGGAGAATTTCGCGCAGGATGTCGTAGGCGACGCTGCGCGCCGTCTTGACCGTGCCCTTGCCCTGGCACGCATCGCAGGGCTCGCACAACATGTGCGCCAGCGACTCACGCGTGCGCTTGCGCGTCATCTCGACCAGACCCAGTTGCGAGAACCCGCCCGACATGGTCTTGACGCGATCTCTTGCAAGCTGCTTGCGGAACTCGGCCAGGACCGCATCGCGATGATCCTCGCGGCTCATGTCGATGAAATCGACAATGATGATGCCGCCCAGATTGCGCAACCGCAATTGCCGCGCAATGGCCTGCGCGGCCTCCAGATTGGTCTTGAAGATCGTTTCGTCGAAATTTCGCGCGCCGACAAAACCGCCGGTATTGACGTCGATCGTCGTGAGTGCCTCGGTCTGGTCGACGATGAGGTAGCCGCCCGACTTCAGGTCCACGCGGCGGCCGAGCGCCTTCGCGATTTCGTCATCAATCGAATAGAGATCGAAGATCGGCCGCTCGCCCTTGTACAGCTGCAGACGCCCTGCTGCCGCCGGCATGAACTCCAGCCCGAAGGCCTGTAGATGCACGAACTGTTCGTTGGAGTCGATGCGAATTGTCTGCGTATCCTCGCTCACGAGATCGCGCAAAACGCGCTGCAGCAGACTCAGGTCCTGATGCAGCAGCGATGTGGGGGGCAATCTAACCGAGGCATCGCGGATACGCGCCCACGTCTTGCGAAGGTAGGCGATGTCTTCGGCCAGTTCGGCATCGGTGGCGTCTTCGCCATTGGTACGCAAGATGAAGCCACCGCCGTCGGAGCCGACGAGTTTTTGAAGGCGCGCGCGCAACGCGTCACGCTGCTCAGACGGAATCTTTTGCGAGACCCCGAGGTGATCGTCCTGCGGAAGAAAAACCAGCAACCGTCCCGCGATGCTGATCTGTGTCGATAGCCTTGCGCCTTTGGTGCCTATCGCGTCCTTCATGACCTGCACCATCAATGCCTGGCCCTCGAACACCTGCTTTTCGATCGGCACTTGCGGCTGGCTGTTGCGCACGAACGCCGGAGGTTCGCCCTCAGGTTGGCGGTGCCAGACATCGGCCACATGCAGGAACGCAGCGCGCTCCAATCCGATGTCGATGAATGCCGATTGCATGCCGGGCAACACGCGAGCGACCTTGCCCAGGTACACATTGCCGACGAGACCGCGCTCGAGCGTGCGTTCGACGTGGAGCTCTTGTACTGCGCCGTTTTCGACGATGGCCACGCGCGTCTCTTGCGGAGACCAATTGATCAGGATGTCTTGCTGCATTGGGCCTCAGGATACCAGCCGCTGCGCTCCTGCACCCTGCGTTATCGATGCATGGACGCCGTCATTGAAAAGACTGATGTGAGCGCAGCAATCCACGCCGCTCTATCGATCGAAAGGTCAATCCAGAGTGCGCCCTGATCATGCGGCCAACCCCAGCACAAGGTGTCGGTATCGTCATCGACGAGGGCTAATCGCCGATCGGCTGGCCAGAAGGGCGCCTTCTCGACCGTGTCGATCAGGCGCCGCATCAAGCGGAACGTACCGTCCATGCGTCGGCGATTGATTGCGGCATCGTTCAGGGCTTGCGAAACGAGCTTGTTGATGAAGATGCCGCAGCGCGGTGAGACGAAACCAACCTGGACCGTCGACGAGTGAACGCCGTGCCCGACAACGGCGCACCACGCCATGCGTTCGGTCGAGCCTTCGCGCAGCCAGCGAACGGCTGCTTCACGCAATGGAATATCGGCGCTCCAGTTCGGCGTTGCAAAGGTGACGCGACCACGCGCTTCCAGTAAGCGCGACAGGTCGCCAGGTAGCGCAATTGCGGGGAGGCCCTCGTCGGTGAAGAGCGCATTGCAGTCCAGGGCCGCAGCTACCGCGTTAGAGGTTGTCATGGCTTCACTCCTTGCGCATCGGCAGGAGCCGCCGCCCGCGCCAGTGCCACACGCGCAGCAAAGGTGGCAAGCTCTGCCGGGTCGAGCACTGGCGGTCGCTGCCCCTGCCGAACCGTCGTTGCAAAGGGCGCCATCTCGCGCGCCACGATACTGCGCGTTGCGGCCTGCTGCATCATGTAATCCGTCCCTTTCCGGGCGGTATCGTTCTCGAATTCGGAGACGCCGAGCAAGCGCTGCACCGCATCATCATTGACCCAGTCGGCATCCGCTCCCAAAACGAGGCCCTCATCGGAATCAGGTCCGAACGAACGGATCTTTGCCTGGATCACAGCCAGACGAGCTTGCGCCGCGGCGATTTCCGCATTGGACAAACCGGCGCAGTCGTCCGCCACTTGTTCCGGAGTGAGCGCAAGAAGTGCACGGGCGGCCTCGGCGTCGATCACTTTCGGCAGGCGAGGCGCCTCGCTGGACAAGCGCTGGTCCGGATCGAGCAGGTACGCGTCGAAGGCCAGATCGTTGTCGATTCCCGTCACCCGAATGCTTCCCTTCGGATCGCGCGAAACAAAATAGTTTCCTGCGTGGCGATCGCGCTGACCTGTCAGGGCATCGAGCCATTGCAAGCGGGTGGCGTCGCGCCAGAAGCCCGTGTCATTGAAGTTAAGCGCGTTCAGTGACGGCAATTCATCGATTCCCGCCGACTCATCTCCCGCCGACTCATCGTCGGGGTCGACTTGCCGCTCATTGATCATCGTGACCTTGTCCCCGTCGACACGCGCACCCAGAAATCCCTTGGAGAGCGCAAAGTCCGTCGCCAACTCAGGATCGTCTCGCAAGACCTGCGCCAATTCAGCATTGACCTTGAAAGAGGTGTTGCCGAGGTGGACAGGTGGCAGGCCGTTGTCGATGAACGCCATGACGGAGCCGATTTCCGTGCCCGTGATGACGAGATGCGTCTCGGCGATCACGCCAAGATGGAGCCGCTGGTCGAGCTTTGAGGTTGCGACGTTGCGAATTGCCGCATTCTTGATGCCGTGTTCGCCGTTGTCGTCCTTCTTGTAAACGCCGGGAAAGCGAGAACCGTCGGACAGGATAGCGGTTGTGCGGTAGACCTGGTTCACGGCGCCGTGTCCGAGTTGCGTCATCGGCCCGGCGTCCGGTGCGATTGTTCCGGCCTCTCTCACCTGCGCCAGGGAAAGGCCGTGCCGTTTGGCCGCCTGCGCTGGAAGTCGCTCCAGTCCTTCGATGTGATGTCTGAGTGAGTGTCCCTTGCTTTCGGGAATGACATACCGCCGGCCGACCTGCGCCCCAAGGAAAGGCGAGCGGCCCCCTTCCGCTTTCTGGCTCAAGAAGTCCCTGGCGGTGTTGAAGTGCTCCACATCCGACTTGGCGATGAGGGAATCGCCGAGGCGGTTGCGCATGTTGATATGCAAGCCCGCAGCGTTAAAACAGGTGACTTTGACGGGATGGTCGCCTGCGCTGTTGCGGATGCCCGCCCACTGCGCGATGCCTCCGCCCAGCGAATGGCCCTGCAATTTGATCTTGTCCGCGCCGTAACGTGCGACGAAGGCTTTCACGACCACATCGGCATCGTGGAACGCACTGTCTTCGATGCCAAAGAAGCTCTGCGCCGCGTCGCTCTTGTAGGTCGCGTTGCGGCCCGCCTGGGTACCGACAAATGACAGGTGATACGCGATGCCGTTTCCTTGTGCATCCTCTTCAACAAAGACGCCGACTTTCAAACCGGACCAGCTGTCTCCGCTCAGCAGGCCCGTGCCTTCATCGAAGCGCAACTTGGTAGCTTTGCCGGAACCACCGCCTTCCAGCGACAGGATTTCCCGGGGGATGATCCCGCGGTGTGCGCGGGAAAATCCGTCGGGTAGCTTCGTGGCTCTCACGTCTGCGGTGGTGCTGCCCGTGATGCGCGCAAGGAGCGCCATGTTGCCCGCGCGTTGCATCATGTGCGGCGGAATCGGCTGCTGCTTGCCGGTGTTGTTGACCATCGAGATGCCCGTGACCAGACCCTTGGCCTTGCCAACGATCTTGTCCCCTGCCCGATTCGCGGACGGGCTCGCCAAACCCACCAGCTTCGCCCCCGCTCCTGCCACGGCCAGCGCACCCCCGCCGAACAAGCGAAGCGCGGTGCCGACGACATTCGCCACAATCGTTTCCGCCACGGTCACGACGCTGGCAACCACCGCCGAGGCCCCACCCGTGATGGTGGCGAGGCCCTTGATCGTGGCGCCGACGGCGTACTGCAGGCCCCGGTCGTGTCCGTGCTGAACCCAATTGCCGAACTGGCGTGCCGGCTCACTTAAGGTCAAGTAGCGCAGCGTCTGGTTCAGTACAGAGCCCAGGCTGTAGCGCGAACCCCAGGTCGTGTATCGATCGACAGCCTTGCGGGCGGTGTCGGCCGTTGTGGCTGGAGCCGCCGGTGCCACGCCCTCAGGCTCATTGCCATTGAAAAATCGCCACACCTCTGACTTCGCGCCATCGGCAGTGGCAGGCACGAATGCATCGTGCTTGCGCTCACGAAGAATGCTTTCGGCAAGATCGGCCAGGGGACCGAGCTTCAACGGATTGCGCGCTTCGAACGCAACGATTTGCTCCAGCGAATGAGTGGACCAGCCGTTGAATGCGGTTTCCACATCTTCCTGGCTGACACGGCCGTCTTGCACCCAGTCTGCGAGCACGTGGGGATCTACCGCGTTATTGGCGAGCTTGAGCATCAAGCGCTCGGGCTCGGGTTCCTGGACGTGGTGCTTCTCCATCACTGCTGTCACTTGCTGCGAGATGACACCTACGCGCACTTGCACCAAAGGATCTACAGACGGGGCAATGCTGTCCAGGTTGTATTTGAGGCACACGAGCCGCTCAGGGCTCCAGTCATCCAGCAGCAAGCCGACATGACGTTCGAATGTGTGCTCGCGCTGTGCCGTCTGCGGATCTTCGGGCCGAAGCAAAGAGACTTCCTCAGGAATCAAAGAGGGCAACGTCGCGGCTGCGCGGTTGAGAGTGCCGCTCCCCGTCATGGGCTTGGCAAGCCAATTCAGCTGCACCTCGACATCGCGATGCTCGCGATTCCACTTGGCAACTTCCGGGCTGTGTTGGTCCTGGTTGGGCATGGCGCGAACATTGCGCTGCGTTTTGACGGCCTGGGCCAGGACCCGGAAATGCGCGGGCATTTCCCCATCGTCCCATTCCATCTCGGCGAGCTTGGCGTCGACTTTGTCGACGTCCTCGCCGGGAAGCTCTCCCAACGCCTCTTCGACTAGAGCCAGATACTCTGACTCGACCGGCAGGCCGAGTTCAAACATGCCCTGAGTCGCAAAAAACAAATCATTCTGCGCCTCAGCCATTGCGTCCTCATCGTCCTCTCGCATGGCAGTCAGCAACCTCTTGACGCCGCTAGCGACGGACTGGCGCTGGTCGTCGATCAGCTCATCGACTTCCAGTAAGGCCTCGAGCTCATCGGATATTCCGTCGACAGCCGCAGGTGCACTCGCAGAAACGCTTTGACTGGATTTGCTGGCCCTTGAAGACGAGGTGGATTCAAGTCTCGTCGCAGTTTCGCGTCGGAAAACATTCGGTATGCGGCTAAGAAAACTCACGTCAGATCCCTGTCAATTCAATAGCTATTGAGTAACAGGTGGGACTAGCCGGTTCCACGACGCTTGCCAACTAGGTGAGCACGTCCAAATCGGCTAGCAATTGGGCTGTCTCGTACATTGGCAGGCCCATGATCCCCGAGTAACTGCCGCTGATGTGCGCAATCCAGGCAGCCGCCCTGCCCTGGATCGCGTACGCGCCCGCTTTGCCCATTGGTTCGCCGCTGGCCACATAAGACTTGATTTGCGCTGCAGTCAGCTTGTCGAAAGTGACGCGCGAATCGCTCAAGGCGGCGGCGCGCTTACGGCCGGTATGCACGGCGACGGCAGTCAGCACGCGGTGCGTAGCTCCTGAGAGTTCGCCCAGCATGCGTGCCGCATCGACTGCATTCTCGGGTTTACCGTAGATCGTGCGGCCCCTGGCGACTGTGGTGTCGGAGCACAGCACCGGAGCCGGCGCCAGACCTCTTCGAACGAGACGATGAAGCGCCGCATCGAGCTTGAGGCCCGTCACACGTTGCACGTAGCGCGCGGGCGCCTCGCCAGGGATGGCTGTCTCGATTGCTTCGGTGTCTTCACCCTCGTCGGGAAGAAGGAGCTGGTATTGCACGCCTAGCTGTTCGAGTAATTGGCGACGTCTGGGACTTTGAGAAGCTAGGTAGATAAAGGTAGAGGGCATCTTCATTTCATGTCACGGGGAATGGCCAGCCGCGCGAATCGTCATTCACGATGGTATGGATGGTTCGCATTGATCGACCACGCCCTATACAGCTGCTCAATGAGTAACACCCGCACCATCGCATGGGGCAGCGTGAGATCCGAAAGGCGGATGCGCTCGTGCGCAGCTTGCTTGAACGCGGGCTCCAGCCCGTCCGGCCCACCAATGACCAGAGCCACGTCGCCCCCTTGCAATTGCCAGGAGGTCAAGCGCGAAGCAAGCGCGTTTGTCGTCAGCGAACTACCCCTCTCGTCGAGCGCAACCACATACGTCCCCTTCGGAATGACCGCAGCGATGCGTTGCCGCTCGGCAGCGTAGATGTTGTCCAGAGTTTTAGAGGCGCGAGGCTCGGTCTTCACCGCTCTGAGCTCCACCTTCAGCTCAGGCGGGAAACGCTTTGCGTAATCGTCCCACGCCACCTGCGCCCAGTCGGGGACCTTCAGGCCCACCGCGACGACCAGGAGCTTCATCGCGCCGGCATCATTTCAGTGAACGTTACTTCTTGCGGGCGGGACTCTTGGCCGCTGGCTTGCGCGCTGCTGGTCTTGCCGAGGCAGATTTCGCCGGTGCCGACGATCGGGTGGGCGCTTTTTTAGCAGGCGCCTTGGCCTGTTTTGCAGGTGCCCTGGATGGCGCACTCTTCGCAGTTGCCGTGTTCTTTCCGGTGGCTGGCCTTGCAGCGCCGGTTCGGGTGGCCGATGGCTTGCCGGCTGCCCTGGTTGCCTCGTCTTTTGAATTCTTCGAATTCTTCGAACTCTTTGCGAGCGTCTTCTTCGCAGTTACCTTCGGCTCTGGCTCGCTTGCCTGCGCGATCGGCTTGGGCGCGCCGAACTTCAGTCGCACCGGCTTGTCGCCCCAGATCTCTTCAAGGTGGTAATACTGGCGGATGGCCGGCTGCATGATGTGCGCAACGGCCGCGCCGCAATCCACGATGATCCATTCGCCGTTTTCCTCGCCCTCCATTCGTGGCTTCGGAAAGCCCGCTTCACGCACCTTGTCCCGAACGCTGGCTGCCAGCGCCTTGGTCTGCCGATTCGAAGTGCCCGATGCCACGATCACGCGCTCGAACAGCGGCGACAGATGCTCGGTGTTGAAGACGGTGATGTCCTGCGCCTTGACGTCTTCGAGCGCATCGACGATGGCTCGCTGGAGTTTCTGGGTGTCTTTCTTGGCGGCGGCTTCTTGGGTCATCAGGCAGGGGTATAGAGGTGATGGGTGTCAATATAACGTGCAACGCCCGGCGGGACCATATGTGCGATCCCTTCTCCGTGCGCAACCATGGCGCGCACTTCGGTGGCGCTCTCGGGCATGTTGGGTAACTCGATCACGCACACGCGCGCGTTTTTGGGCAGGCCCGCAGTGTCGGATGAGGCGGAAGGCGTAGTGTGTTCGCGCGCCGCGACGCAGATGACGGCCATGCTGGCAATGGTCTCCCACTCCTTCCACCGCTGGAACTGCACAGCCTGGTCCTGGCCCATGACGATGAACAGTTCAGCCTCGCGGTATTCAGCCGCCAGCTCGCGCAGCGTGTCGATGGTGTAGGTAGGGCCGGGACGACGCAGCTCCCGGTCATCGACAAGGGTGTTGGGCAGCCCGGCAAACGCGATTTGGGCGAGCGCAAGGCGATGGTCCGCGGGCGTCAGGTCGTTCGATTTATGCCACGCCTTTCCGGTAGGAAAGATGCGCAGTTCGTCCAGCTTCAGTTGTTCGACTGCTGCGCGAGCAAGCGTGACGTGCGCGACATGCGGTGGATCGAACGCTCCGCCAAACATGCCGATGCGGCGGCGGGGAATCAAACCCAGTCCCTTCGCACCAGGAATTTCTTGTAGAGATCGTCCTCGGGTGTGCCGGGGCGAGTTTCCAGCTGGTATGCCCAGCGCGCCTCAGGCGGCATCGACATGAGGATCGACTCGGTGCGTCCACCCGACTGCAACCCGAAGTGCGTCCCACGGTCCCAGACGAGGTTGAATTCGACATAGCGCCCACGGCGGTACAACTGAAAATCGCGCTCACGCGCGCCATGGCGCGTATCCATGCGGCGTTTCAGGATCGGTTCATACGCTTGAATGAAGGCATCGCCCACCGAGCGCATGAGCGCAAATCCGTTCTCGAATCCGCCTTCGGAGAAATCGTCGAAGAAGATGCCGCCAATGCCGCGCTGCTCATTGCGATGCTTCAGATAGAAGTACTCGTCGCACCACTGCTTGAATCGAGGGTACTTGTCCTGGCCGAAGGGCTCGACTGCGTCCTTGCACACCTGGTGGAAGAACTGCGCGTCATCTTCGAATCCGTAGTACGGCGTCAGGTCCATGCCGCCGCCGAACCAGAAGACGGGCTGCGCATCCTCGGGCGAAGCAACCAGCATCCGCACATTCATGTGCACCGTCGGCGCGTATGGATTGCGCGGATGAAACACGAGAGAGCAGCCCAGCGCTTCGAAAGACGCACCGATCAGCTCGGGCCGGCTCTGCGTGGCAGATGTGGGCAGGCGCGGACCGACGACATGGGAAAACCCGCAGCCCGCGCGTTCGAGAACCTCACCGCCTTCGAGGATGCGGGTGATGCCGTCGCCCTGCAACGGTTCACCCGTTTCCTTGGTCCACTCGTCCCGAATGAACTTGCCGCCGTCGATCTCACCAAAGGTCGTGATGATCCGGTTCTGCAGGTCCAGCAGGTAGTGCCGCACCGCATCGACGTTGGTCATCGGGAAGCTTTCAATTGCGGATGGCGCGATGGCCGATGTCACGACGGTATTGGGCACCGTCAAAAGAAATGCCATCGGCAGCGTCGTAGGCGAGCTGCTGCGCGGCCTTCACTGAATCGGCCAGCGCAGTCACACACAGTACTCGTCCACCCGAGGTGACGGTGCCGTTGCCTTGCGCTGCAGTTCCCGCATGGAACACGACAACTTCCTCCGTTGGTTTGGGTAGCCCGGTGATGAGGTCGCCCTTGCGCGGCGAAAGCGGATAGCCGGACGCAGCCATCACCACGCCCAGCGCCGTACGGCGGTCCCATTGCAGCTCGACCTGATCGAGCGTGCCGGAGGTAGCGGCCATCATCACGTCGTAGAGGTCGGTCTTGAGCCGCATCATGATCGGCTGCGTCTCGGGGTCGCCCATCCGGCAGTTGAATTCGAGCGTCTTGGGACGGCCCTGCGCATCGATCATCAGGCCCGCGTACAGAAAGCCGGTAAACGGGATGCCGTCTTTTTCCATGCCCTTGATGGTCGGCAGGATGATCTCGCGCATGGCGCGCGCATGCACATCCGGCGTGACGATCGGCGCAGGCGAATACGCGCCCATGCCGCCCGTGTTCGGACCCTCGTCATTGTCGAGCAGGCGTTTGTGGTCTTGCGAAGTGGCTAGTGCCGCAACGTTCTTGCCGTCGCACATCACGATGAAGCTGGCTTCTTCGCCCTCGAGGAACTCCTCGATCACAACCCTGGCGCCGCCGTCGTTGTGCGTGACACCGAGCTTGTTGTCCACCAGCATGAATTCCACGGCTTCGTGAGCTTGCGCTGCGGTCATCGCGACGACGACGCCCTTGCCAGCCGCGAGACCGTCGGCCTTCACGACGATAGGCGCGCCCTTCTGGTTGATGTAGGCATGGGCGGCGACTGGATCGGAGAAGGTTTCGTACTCGGCTGTGGGGATGCCGTGGCGCTTCATGAACGCCTTGGAAAACGCCTTGGAGCTTTCGAGCTGCGCAGCTTCCCTGGTCGGGCCGAAGATTCGCAGGCCGTGTGCGCGGAACTCATCCACGACACCTGCTGCTAGCGGACCTTCGGGGCCTACGACGGTCAGCTGGATCCTGTTGTCTTCTACCCATTTGCGCAGCGCGACGACATCGGTGATGTCCACGTTTTCCAGTCGCGAATCGAGTACGGTTCCGCCGTTACCGGGCGCAACGTAGACCGCTTGAATTTTGGGCGACTGGGCGAGTTTCCAGGCGAGCGCGTGTTCGCGGCCACCACCACCAATGACGAGGACTTTCATTCCTGGATTTCCGCGTT
>JBKJKT010000098.1:0-36616 GCA_046597415.1 Ramlibacter sp. | reverse complement strand
CACCGGCAATGGCCGGCGCGAAAGCTACGCGCACATTCCGATGCCGCGAATGACCAATACCTACATGCTCGGCGGCGACAAGCAGCCCGATGAAATCGTGGCGAGCATCAAGAAGGGCCTGTACGCCACCAACTTTGGCGGCGGGCAGGTCGATATCACCTCGGGCAAGTTCGTGTTTTCCGCAAGCGAGGCCTACTGGGTCGAGAACGGCAAGATCCTCTACCCCGTCAAGGGCGCGACCATCGTGGGCAACGGCCCGGATGCGCTTACCCGCGTGACCATGATCGGCAACGACATGAAGCTCGATTCGGGCGTAGGCACGTGCGGCAAGGAAGGCCAGAGCGTGCCAGTCGGCGTGGGCCAGCCCACCTTGCGCATCGACGGCCTGACGGTCGGTGGAACAGCTTGAGTTTGCTCCCCCCTCACATTTAAAAACCAGCTGATGACGACGAATTCCCGCCTGCAGCTGGATCCGTCCACCCACTTGCCGAGCGTCACTTCATTCGGCGAGATCAGCAACTTTCTGCGTAACGCCGTCGCCGACGAGGACAGCCGCGTCCTTTCCGACAGCATGAGGCAGTTATCGGTCCATGCTGAAGCAATCATTGCAGCGCTACGGCTGAACCAGCAGCGCTCGGTGGTGGCGCCCATGCTGGTCGACATGCTCACGGTGTTGCGGGCGCACCGGATACTGGTTGTGAATCTGGGGTTGCCATGGCGCGGACTCTATGAATACGCCGCTTACCTGCAGGCCCTGAACAACTTTCGCGTGCTGCTCGGGCAATGGCTGCTCGATGGTGGGCCGCGCACTGCAGACCTGTTTGTCACAGCGGAAGATTTCGAACTGATCGCCTGGCGAACGCTCGGCGAAGGCCTGCTGATGATCGATATGTACGAGCAGTGGATCGGCAATGGGCGCCACGGCGCCTCGGCGGTTGCCGACCTGGGCGAGCCGCAGGTCGAGCGCGCCATCCAGTGGTGGAAGAAGTTGCGCCGGTGAGACAGGCAGGAAGGTGTCAGCTGGACGACTTCATCGGTGTGCTACATTGACCGTCATGCAAGTGGTTCGCGCCTATTTCTTTAGCTACTTTTGGCTTCTCACGCCCCAAGGCGGTCGAGAGATCCGAGCGTACACCTGAAGAAACGCAAAGAACCTCACTAGAACCGCCGGGCCCCGGCGGTTTTTTTTCGGCTTCCCGAACCAGTTTCACCCAGTTCCAGAGCAAGTTCCCACAGCACGGAGATCACAAGATGACCAACCAGACCCATGCCAGCGACGCCTTTTATGCGCACCCCGTCGACAAGACCAGCCTCACCGACGACGAACGTATCAAGGACATCACCGTGCTACCCCCTCCGGAACACCTCATCCGCTTTTTCCCGATCCGCAGTACAGCGGTCGAAGCGCTCATCACCGAGACGCGCCGCAAGATCCACAACATCATGGCGGGTCAGGATGATCGCCTGCTCGTGGTCATCGGCCCGTGCTCCATCCACGACCCCAACGCCGCGCTCGACTACGCACGACGGTTGAAGGAAGCTCGCACCCGCTTTGCCGGCACTCTCGAGATCGTGATGCGGGTTTACTTCGAAAAGCCCCGTACGACCGTCGGCTGGAAGGGCCTCATCAACGACCCCTACCTCGATGAGAGCTTCCGCATCGACGAGGGCCTGCGCATTGCCCGGCAATTGCTGATCGAGATCAATCGCATCGGCCTTCCGGCGGGCAGCGAATTCCTGGATGTGATTTCGCCCCAATACATCGGCGACCTGATTTCGTGGGGCGCGATCGGTGCTCGTACGACCGAGAGCCAGGTACACCGCGAACTGGCTTCCGGCCTGTCGGCGCCGATCGGGTTCAAGAATGGCACTGATGGCAACATCCGCATCGCCACCGACGCGATCCAGGCAGCCGCGCGCGGACACCACTTTCTGTCGGTCCACAAAAACGGACAGGTTGCCATCGTGCAGACCAATGGCAACAAGGATTGCCATGTCATCCTGCGAGGGGGCAAGGCGCCCAACTATGACGAAGCCAGCGTTGCCTCAGCCTGCAGCGAGCTGGAAGCTTCGAAGCTTCCGCCCACCCTGATGGTCGACTGCAGCCACGCCAACAGCAGCAAGCAGCATGAAAAACAGATCGACGTGGCGCGGGAAGTCGCGGCGCAAGTCGCCAGGGGTTCGCATCGCGTGTTCGGCCTGATGATTGAAAGTCACCTCGTTTCCGGGGCACAGAAATTCAGTGCAGGCAAGGACGATCCGCAGGCACTCGAGTATGGGAAGAGCATTACCGACGCCTGTCTGGGCTGGGGCGACTCTCTGAAAGTGCTCGGATTGCTCAGCGATGCAGTCGAGGCGAGACGCTCGCGCTGATACTTCCGCCGGGCGCCGGGCGCCGGGCGCCTGGCTTGCCGCAGCGGATGTCGGCGATACGCTGCGGCTCTTTTCGCTCAGCCCAGCGTAGTCAACAGCTTCTGGTGGATGCCGCCGAACGAACCGTTGCTCATGCAGAGAATGTGGTCACCCGGCCGGGTGGAACGCATCACGCGCTGCAACAGGTCGTCGATGCTGCCGGCAATCTCAGCCCGCGGACCCATGGACGAAAGCGCCTCTGTCGGGTCCCAGCCGAGCCCGGCCGAGTGGCAAAACGCCATATCCACCTGTTCCAGCGCCCAGGGCAGCTGCGCCTTCATCGCCCCGAGTTTCATCGTGTTGCTTCGCGGTTCGAAGACGGCCAGGATGCGCGCGCTCCCAACCTTGCGGCGCAACCCATCGACCGTGGTGCGAATCGCAGTCGGGTGGTGCGCGAAGTCGTCATAGATCGTGATGCCGTTGACAGCGCCGCGAACTTCCATCCGCCGCTTCACGTTCAGAAACTCACCCAACGCATGCGCCGCCGACTCGGGTGCCACTCCCGCATGCTGCGCTGCTGCAATGGCGGCAAGGGCGTTGAGCTGGTTGTGCACGCCGCCCAGCTCCCACCGGACGTGACCCACTGTGCGCCCCCGCTCGACGACATCGAAATCATCCGGCTCGCCCAGCGCCGTGAAGTCGCTGTCAGTCGCGCCGAAACTTCGTTGCTCGCTCCAGCAGCCCTGGTGCAGCACGCGCGTCAGGCTCTCTTCGACGCCGTTCACCACGATTCGTCCCGTGGAAGGAACTGTTCGCACCAGGTGATGGAACTGCCGCTCGATCGCAGCCAGGTCGTCGAAGATGTCGGCGTGGTCGTATTCAAGGTTGTTCAGGATGGCAGTGCGCGGCCGGTAGTGGACGAACTTGCTGCGTTTGTCAAAAAACGCCGTGTCGTATTCGTCAGCCTCGATCACGAAGTGCTTGCCCTTGCCCAGCCGCGCCGAAATGCCGAAGTTGCTCGGCACGCCCCCGATGAGAAAGCCCGGCCCCAGCCCGGCACGCTCCAGAATCCAGGCGAGCATGGAAGTCGTTGTCGTCTTGCCGTGAGTCCCCGCGACGGCCATCACGTCACGACCCTGCAGCACGTGCTCGGCCAGCCATTGCGGCCCACTGGTGTACGCCAGCCCGGCATCGAGAATCGCCTCCATCAGGGGAAAGCGCGGCGTCCCATCGGGCAGGCGAGCACGCGAGACGATGTTGCCTATGACCCAGACGTCGGCCTTGAGTGCGAGCTGCTCCGCGCCGAACCCCTCGATCAGATCGATGCCCAACGCGCGCAGCTGAACGCTCATCGGCGGGTACACACCGGCGTCACAGCCTGTGACTTTGTGGCCCGCTTCGCGCGCCAGTGCTGCCAGGCCGCCCATGAATGTCCCGCAGATGCCGAGGATGTGGATATGCATCGGGCGATTATCGGGGCGAGTTGCGAGGCCCCCGAGCTCAGCCGCGCATGCGATGCAAAATGCTTGTCGATGGAAGATCTGAAGTCAGAGATTGCGGCCGCTGCAGGGCGAATCGTCGTGGAAGAGGGCCTGGAATATGGCCCGGCGAAGCGGCGTGCCGTCAAGCAGCTGGGCTTGAATGCCCGCAGCGCGTTGCCAGATAACGAGGCGGTCGAAGAGGCCGTGCGTGAGTACATATCGCTGTTTTGCGCAGATACGCAGCCTGCCGAACTGCGCGCGCTGCGCCTTCTGGCGTTGACCTGGATGGAGCGGCTGGCGCCGTTTCGCCCCCATCTGGGTGGCGCGGTCTGGCACGGAACGGCGACACGACTGTCCGATATCTATATCCAGCTGTTTTGCGACGATTCGAAATCAGCTGAACTGGCCCTGGTCGATAACCGCGTGGCTTATGAGGCGCGCACGGTGACCGGCTTTCATGGCGACTCGGTCGAGGCCTTGAGCCTGTCGAGCGTGAGCCCTGAGCTTGGGGAAACCATCGGCGTGCATCTCATGATCTACGACCACGACGACGTGCGAGGCGCGCTGAAGAAAGATGCGCAAGGCCGGCCGCCTAGAGGGGACATCGCCGCCGTCCGCGCATTACTGGACAATGCGTAGCACATGACTGATGGAACTCAAACCACCGCGTCCCCCGAGTCGGCGCGCAGGCGCAATCTGATTTACGCGGGGGTCGGGGCGGCCGCTGCCATTGCCGGTGCCGGCGCCGCCCTCTGGAAATGGAGTCCGGGCCCGGTCAAGGCAGATGATGTCGCCGCACTCTGGACCATGCACTTCGAGACACCGGACGGCTCAAGCCTGTCGATGGCGTCATTTCGGGGCAAGCCATTGGTTGTCAATTTCTGGGCGACCTGGTGTCCCCCGTGCGTGGAGGAAATGCCGCTTCTGGATAGCTTTTTTCGCACCAATGGTTCAAAAAGCTGGCAAGTAGTGGGATTGGCCATCGATCAGCCGAGTTCGGTGCGCAAGTTCCTGCAAAAGACACCGGTCACATTCCCCATCGGACTTGCTGGGATGGGCGGTACGGAGCTGGGCAAGGCACTGGGAAATCTTGCCGGTGGGCTGCCTTTCACGGTAGTGCTGAAGGCCAATGGGGAGATCTTGCAGCGTAAGATGGGACAGGTCGTTCCGGCTGACCTTGCTGCATGGGCAGGTATGAATTGACATTGCGAGCAGGTGAAGCGTAGAAAAGCTCGTCAATAAAAATATCCAAAATTAGACGAAGAAACGAAAAGTAAGCGAATATTGCTGTAAATTCGCGTTCCTTCGTTATGCATCGGATGGAGCTTTCATGGATTTGCGCAAACTCAAGACTCTGATCGACCTGGTCTCGGAGTCCAACGTTTCCGAGCTGGAAATCACGGAAGCAGAAGGCAAGGTTCGAATCGTCAAGGGCGGCGGCGTCTTGATGCAGCACCAGGTCGCGCAGCCCGCCATGGTACACGCGCCCCAGGCCGCCCCAGCAGTGGCAGCGCCGGTTGCAGCAGCGCCTGCAGTTGCAGAGGCGGACACCCGCCACACCGTCAAATCACCCATGGTAGGCACTTTCTACCGGTCGTCCAGCCCAGGGGCCAAACCCTTCGTGGAAGTGGGCTCGCAAATCAAGGAAGGCGAGACGATCTGCATCATCGAGGCGATGAAGATCCTCAACGAGATCGAGGCCGACAAGTCCGGCACCGTCGCAAAGGTCTATTGCGACAACGGCCAGGCCGTCGAGTACGGACAGCCGCTGTTCATCATCGAATAAGCACGACTGCTTCATGTTCAAGAAAATTCTGGTCGCCAACCGGGGCGAGATTGCCCTGCGGATTCAGCGGGCCTGCCGCGAGCTCGGGGTTCGCGCCGTGATGGTTTATTCCGAGGCTGACCGCGAAGCCAAATATGTGAAACTCGCCGAAGAAGCGGTGTGCATCGGCCCTGCACCTTCGGGCCAGAGCTACCTCAATATGCCTGCGATCATTTCGGCTGCCGAAGTGACGGATGCCGAGGCCATCCACCCCGGCTACGGCTTCCTGTCTGAGAACGCTGACTTCGCCGAGCGGGTCGAAAAAAGCGGCTTCCAGTTCATCGGCCCCACGCCCGAGTCGATCCGCATCATGGGCGACAAGGTCTCGGCCAAGCAGGCCATGATCAAGGCCGGTGTGCCCTGTGTCCCGGGCTCTGAGGGCGAACTGCCCGACGATCCCGTTTTGATTCGCAGGACCGCCAAGTCCGTCGGATACCCCGTCATCATCAAGGCGGCAGGCGGCGGAGGCGGTCGCGGGATGCGAGTCGTGCATACCGAGGCGGCCCTCATCAACGCCGTTCAGATGACCAAGGCCGAGGCGGGCGCCGCCTTTAACAACCCGGCGGTTTACCTGGAGAAATTTCTCCAGAACCCCCGGCACGTTGAAATCCAGATCATCTGCGACAAGCACCGAAATGGCGTTTTTCTGTGGGAACGCGATTGCTCCATGCAGCGTCGCCACCAGAAGGTCATCGAGGAAGCACCGGCCCCGGGCATCCCACGCAAACTGATCGAAAAGATCGGGGAACGTTGTATTGCGGCCTGCAAGAAGATCAACTATCGCGGCGCCGGCACTTTCGAGTTCCTGTACGAGAACGGTGAGTTCTACTTCATCGAGATGAACACGCGCGTGCAGGTGGAGCACCCGGTCACCGAGATGATCACCGGCGTGGACATCGTCAAGACGCAGATCATGGTGGCAGCAGGCGAGAGGCTTCCGTTTGCACAGCGCGATGTACTGCCGCGCGGACACGCCATTGAATGCCGGGTGAACGCCGAAGACCCGTACAAGTTCGTGCCGTCGCCCGGACGCATCACCATGTGGCACGCGCCTGGGGGCCCTGGGGTGCGGGTCGATTCACACGTCTACACCAACTATTTCGTGCCGCCGAACTACGACTCGATGATTGGAAAGATCATCGTGCACGGCGACACACGCGAGCAGGCGCTGTCGCGCATGCGCACCGCGCTGCTGGAAACCGTGGTCGAGGGCATCAACACCAACATCCCGCTTCATCGCGAGCTCATGGTGGATGCGAAGTTCATGGACGGCGGCACCAACATCCACTACCTGGAGGAGTGGTTGTCGCACCATAAGCGCTGACCGCTCAGCCATCGCCCCGATGTTCGAATTGCGCCTGATGTGCCCCGAGCACCGCGTCGATGCGGTGAGCGAGGCGCTGGACGCGCTCGATGCGCTCAGCGTCTCGGTCGAGGACGCCGATGCGCAGACCGACGCCGAACAGGCGCTGTTTGGGGAACCGGGGATGCCGCCGCCCAAGGAGGGATGGCAGCGCTCCCGTGTGGTGGCGCTCTTTCCTGATGAAACTGCGGCCCAAGATGCATCGGCACTGTTGCAGTTGCAGGATTTCTTCGGCGGCTGCGAGGTGCTTGGCATCACTGCCGTCCCGGACCAGGACTGGGTGTGTCTCACGCAGTCGCAATTTGCCCCGGTCGAAATCACTCCCGAGTTCTGGGTTGTCCCAACCTGGCACGAGCCACCCGCGCAGGCCAGGCAGGTGATACGGCTTGACCCGGGCCTGGCGTTCGGCACCGGGACACATCCCACGACACGCATGTGCCTGCGATGGATCGCCACACATCCTGGCGCGAGCCAGCGTGTCCTCGACTACGGTTGCGGCTCGGGCATCCTTGCGATCGGCGCTGCCAGGTTTGGTGCGCGGGAAATCGACGCGGTGGACATCGACCCTGCGGCGGTGCAATCGACAGTCGTGAACGCCAATGCCAACGAGGTGACCTTGAACGCAGGATTGCCCGATCAGGCCATTGGCCAGTACAACATCGTGCTTGCCAACATCCTTGCCACTCCCCTGAAGATGCTCGCACCGTTGCTCTGCGCCCACGTCGCGCCGGGCGGGTCGCTGGTGCTAGCGGGAATTCTTGAGCGCCAGGCCGATGAGCTCAAGGCCGCCTACGCGCCCCACGCCAGACTTGACGTCACCGACAGCGAAGAGGGCTGGATCCTGATGACTGCCACACTCTGAACACGCCCCGTGATCACACGTGATCTCGCGGTGGGCGGGGCTACAATTTCACGCTCATGAGCCTGATCACGCGCTGCCCCGCCTGCGGGACGATGTTCAAAGTCGTGCCCGACCAGCTCAGGATCTCCGACGGCTGGGTCCGGTGCGGCCACTGCTCCGAGGTTTTTGACGCGACCTTGCACATGCAGGGCGAAGCGATGTCGCCGACGGGGTCCAGCGCTTTCACCGCACAAGTCCCCCAGTCCGCCGCGCAATCTGCGGTTTCCGCGCCCGCCCAGGCCGCAACCGGTTCCGAGGTCTTTGTATCGTCATTGACGACGGACATGGAGCCGAGTTCTCCATCTGAAAATCCCACTGACTCGGATTTGCTGCGGGAAGCCACGGAAACCCTGACCGAAAGTCCGCTCGATAAGCCGTTCGTCCTTCGGCGCGTCCCCGAGTCAGTGGACTCGCAGTCGAGTAACCAGTCGCAGTCTTCATCCAGCCGTCCTGCTTTCGCCGATTCGCACGAGCCCGAGCTGGCCGATCTCTCCTTTGTGCGCCAGGCGCGCAGCCGTGAGTTCTGGTCGCGTCCGATGGTGCGCAACGTGCTGGTTGTGCTACTGGTGATTTCTGGCTCGCTCATGGCCTTGCAAATTGCGTATCACGAGCGTGACCGGCTTTTTGCATCGCAGCCGGTGCTGCGCCCCTGGCTCGTCCAGTTGTGCGGCATCGCCGGCTGTGTGATCGGACCGCCGCGCCGAATCGAAGCAGTCGCCATCGAGGGGTCGTCATTCAACAAGGTGCGCCCCGACACCTATCGCCTCAACATTACCGTGCGCAACCTGTCCCGCATCGAACTGGCGACGCCGTCGGTCGAACTCACGCTCACCGACGCGCAAGATCAGCCGGTGGTCAGGCGCGTGCTCTCGCCCCAGGAATTGCAGTCGCAAAATGTCATACCCCCCGGCGCAGACTGGGCAGGCTCTGTTGCGCTGGCCGTGGCCAGCAACGGCGTGGGCGCGCGCATCGCGGGCTATCGACTGCTTGCTTTCTATCCCTAGACTTCTTCACTTTTTTCCGAGAACACCTACCCATGGCATCAGTGATTTGCGGCTCGCTCGCGTTCGACACCATCATGACTTTCGAGGGCCGCTTCGCCGAGCAGATCCTGCCCGATCAGCTGCACATCCTCAACGTGTCGTTCCTCGTACCGGCACTGCGCCGGGATTTCGGCGGCTGTGCAGGCAACATCGCCTACGCATTGAAGATGCTGGGCGGCACGCCGCTGCCGATGGCGACGGTGGGTACTGACGGCTCGGGGTATGTGGCGCGCATGCGCGAGCTAGGCATCGACACCGGATTCATCCGTGAGGTGGCTGACAGCTACACGGCGCAGGCGATGATCATGACCGACCGCGACAACAACCAGATCACCGCCTTCCATCCGGGCGCGATGATGCAGGCGCACATCACGAAGATCGAAAAGCGTGACGACATCAAGCTGGGCATCATCTCGCCCGATGGCCGTGATGCGATGCTGGAGCATTCGGCGCAGTTCGAAGCGGCGGACATTCCGTTTGTGTTCGATCCGGGTCAGGGTCTGCCGATGTTTGACGGCAAGGAACTCGCGACCTTCATCGAGCGCTCCACGTGGGTCACGGTCAACGACTATGAAGGCCGCATGCTGAGTGAGCGCACGGGCTGGAGCAGTGCCGAGATCTCGCGCAAGGTCGATGGCCTTGTGGTCACGCTCGGCGCAGAAGGCTGCGAAGTGTGGATCGATGGTGAGAAGACCCTGGCGCCCCCAGTGAAGGCCGAACAGGTCGTCGATCCGACGGGATGCGGCGATGCGTGGCGTGGCGCGTTGCTCTTTGGGCTGGAGCAGGGCTGGCCATTGGCTCGTTGCGCGGAACTGGGTAACAAGGTGGGGGCGATCAAGATTGCGAGCAGGGGGCCGCAGAATTATTCGCTGGTGTGATGGGCTGACATTGTCACCCCCGCGCAATCGTCACCCCACCATCCACCACGATCGTCTGCCCCATCACATAGTCACCGGCCTTCGATGCAAGGTAGATCGCCACACCGGCCATGTCATCGTCGATGCCGATGCGACCTGCAGGAATCCTCTTGGCCACTTCATCTGCGTGATCGCGTGCCGTGCGATTCATCTCAGAAGCAAACGCGCCGGGCGCGATCCCGCTCACGACGATGTTGTCCAGCGCGAGACGAAGTGACATGCGCTTGATCAGGTGAATGAGACCGGCCTTGCTCGCGGCGTACGAGTAAGTCTCTTGCGGGTTGACGGAAACGCCATCAATCGACGCCACATTGATCACCTTCGCAGGCCGCGTGGCAGCGCCTTTTTTCAGCATCTCGTGTAGCGCTTGGGTCAGGAAAAACGGCGACTTCAGGTTGAGGTCCACGACCTTGTCCCAGCCGCTTTCGGGAAACGTGTCGAACGATTCACCCCAAGCTGCGCCGGCGTTGTTCACAAGAATGTCGAGCGACGATTCTTTCTCGCCATACACAGCAGCCAGCGCCTTAGCGCCTGCTACGGTCGACACATCCATCGGCAGCGAAATACAAGGCCCGATCGCAGAGAGCTCACTAGCTGTCGCGTCACAGGCCGCGGCCTTGCGCGACGAGATGTAAACCTTCGCGCCCTGCGCAAGAAATCCGGCAGCGATCATGCGGCCGATCCCGCGAGAGCCGCCCGTGACGAGAGCCGTGCGGCCCTGAAGTGAGAAGAGGTCGTTCATGGTGAAAGTCTCCGTTGCGAATGAACGAAGCGTAGCGGCTGAACCGCGCGCTTCCAATCACATGGATGACAGTGCCTGAGTTTCAGGCTCCCTCCGGCGACCGCGGGTAGACGCCGGGCCGGCCGCATCTGGACCCTGATCAGGCCCCTGATCAGGCCCTTGCCCGCCGCCGATCCAGATAAGCCCGCAGTTCGCCCACCACGCCCTTGCGGAAAGCCAGCACGCAGATCACGAAGATCGCGCCGATGATCACGGTGACCCATGCGCCGACCGCACAGCCACTTCATCACGAACACCGAGTAGAGACCCAGTAACGGCGCAATCAAGGCGAATGCTAGGGACGCATGGTGCACTGCGGTAGGGGGTAAGACCTTAAGTAGAACTACAAGCCCCCCGAATCCACTGTGAGCACGCTCAGGCTCCATTGCAGGAGCCTGACTGTCTACATGTTGCGGCGGTATTGGCCGCCGACTTCGAAGAGCGCGTTCGTGATCTGACCGAGCGAGCAGACGCGCACGGCGTCCATCAGTACCTCGAACACATTTCGGTTATCGATCACTGCCTGCTGCAGGCGCTTGAGCATTGCGGGAGCGGTTGCCGCATTGCGCTGGTGGAAATCGGCCAGGCGCGTGAGCTGGCTCTGCTTTTCCTCATCGGTGGAGCGTGCGAGTTCAAGCTTGTCCTGGACCT
The DNA here is from genome assembly GCA_046597415.1 of Ramlibacter sp. Lineage (GTDB taxonomy): Bacteria > Pseudomonadota > Gammaproteobacteria > Burkholderiales > Burkholderiaceae_C > Ramlibacter. Next base: position 25,302 of record JBKJKT010000098.1, on the reverse strand, counting down.
TGTCGCCTTGCGGATTGCGAAACGTGTTCACGCCCACGATGGGCAGCTCGCCCGTGTGCTTGAGCATTTCGTAGTGCATCGACTCGTCCTGGATGCGGCCACGCTGGTAGCCGGTTTCCATCGCGCCGAGCACGCCGCCGCGCTCTGCAATGCGCTCGAACTCGGCGAGCACCGCTTCTTCCAGCAGTTCGGTCAGCTCCTCGATGATGAACGAGCCCTGGCTGGGGTTCTCGTTTTTCGCGAGACCCCACTCGCGGTTGATGATGAGCTGGATCGCCATGGCGCGTCGCACGCTCTCTTCGGTTGGCGTGGTGATGGCTTCGTCGAAGGCGTTGGTGTGCAGCGAGTTGCAGTTGTCGTAGATCGCGATCAGCGCCTGCAGCGTCGTGCGGATGTCGTTGAACTGGATCTCCTGCGCGTGCAGGCTGCGGCCCGAGGTCTGGATGTGGTACTTGAGTTTTTGCGAGCGCTCGTTCGCGCCGTATTTTTCCTTCATTGCGACGGCCCAGATCCGGCGCGCTACCCGGCCCATCACCGTGTACTCGGGGTCCATGCCGTTGGAGAAGAAGAACGACAGGTTGGGCGCGAAGTCGTCGATGTGCATGCCGCGCGCGAGATACGCCTCGACAAACGTGAAGCCGTTCGACAGCGTGAACGCGAGTTGAGAAATCGGGTTCGCGCCTGCTTCGGCGATGTGATAACCGGAGATCGACACGGAGTAGAAATTGCGCACGTTGTGGTGCACGAAGTACTCGGCGATATCGCCCATCACCTTGAGCGAGAACTCGGTGGAGAAGATGCAGGTGTTTTGCCCCTGGTCTTCTTTCAGGATGTCCGCCTGCACCGTGCCGCGCACATTGGCCAGCACCCATTCACGAATCTTCGCGGCCTCGGTGTCGGTGGGTTCGCGGTTGTTGTCGGTCTTGAACTTTTCCAGGTTCTGGTCCATCGCGGTATTCATGAACATCGCCAGGATCGTCGGCGCGGGGCCGTTGATCGTCATCGAGACCGAAGTGCCCGGGTTGCAAAGATCGAATCCCGAGTACAGCACCTTCATGTCTTCGAGCGTCGCAATCGACACACCCGAGTTGCCCACCTTGCCGTAAATGTCCGGACGCGGGTCAGGATCGTTGCCGTACAGCGTGACCGAATCGAATGCGGTCGAGAGACGCTTGGCAGGCATGCCCGAGCTCAGGAGCTTGAACCGCGTGTTGGTGCGAAACGCATCGCCTTCGCCCGCAAACATGCGCGTGGGGTCTTCGCCTTCGCGCTTGAATGCAAACGTGCCTGCGGTGTACGGATAGCTTCCCGGCACGTTATCGAGCATCAGCCACTTCAGGACTTCACCGTGGTCTTCGTAGGTGGGCAGGCTCACCTTGCGGATCACGGTGCCGGAGAGTGATCGGGTTGTGAGCGCTGTCCGCAATTCCTTGTCGCGGATCTTGACGACGTACTCATCGCCTGCATACGCCTTTTGCATGTCGGGCCACTGCTTGAGCAACTGCAGCGCGTCGCGATCCATCAGCGACAGGCGTTTGCCGGCGAGGTCCAGACTTGCTTCTGCGGCCGGAGCACGATCTGGCTTGTCGACCTTCAGCATGCGGGCTGCTTCTTTCAGCTGCTGGATTTCGCGGGCGAGCCTCGCCTGCTCTCGCGACCGCTTCTTGTAGGCGCGAACCGTGTCGCTGATCTCGGCGAGGTAACGCGTGCGAGCTGCGGGGACGACTGGCGTCTGGTTGGTGCTGTGCCGCACTTCGACGCGGGGCAGCGTGCCTTCAGTGAGCTTCAGGCCAAGCTCCATCAGGCGTGGTTTGAGCGCCTGATAGAGCGCGGTGACGCCGTCGTCGTTGAACCGGGCGGCCATGGTGCCGAAGACCGGCATTTCGTCGGGGCGCTTGCCCCATGCTTCCTTGTTGCGCTGAACCTGTTTGGCAACATCGCGCAGTGCGTCGGCTGCGCCTTTGCGGTCGAACTTGTTGATCGCCACGAACTCGGCAAAGTCGAGCATGTCGATTTTCTCGAGCTGGCTGGCAGCGCCGAACTCCGGCGTCATGACGTACATCGGCACATCGACCAGCGGCACGATCGCAGCGTCGCCCTGTCCGATGCCGGACGTTTCGACGATGACCAGATCGAAGCCCGCAGCCTTGCAGGCGGAGACGACGTCAGGCAAGGCAGCCGATATCTCGGTGCCGAAATCGCGGGTGGCAAGGGACCGCATGAACACGCGCTGCTGGCTCCCTCCCCCGCTGGGGGAGGGCTGGGGTGGGGGCATCCCCGACACTTCGCCCTCCTCATGCCCTTGCCCCCATCCCGGCCTTCCCCCAGCGGGGGAAGGAGCAACAGCGGTACGCCACGGCGAGATCGCATTCATGCGGATGCGGTCACCGAGCAACGCGCCGCCGCTCTTCCTGCGAGAAGGATCGATCGAGATCACCGCGATTCGCAGCGAATCATCCTGGTCTAGCCGAAGCCGGCGAATCAACTCATCGGTCAGTGACGACTTGCCCGCGCCACCCGTACCGGTGATTCCGATGACGGGAATTTTGCGGTTCGCTGCTTCCTGCTGCACAGCCTGCACCAAAGCCGGATCTGCCTTGCCGCCTTCCAGCGCCGTGATGAGCTGGGCCAGCGCGCGCCAGTTCATCTCGCCGTGACCCTGTATGCCCTCGATGCTCTTGGGCGCGTAGCCGGTGATGTCCTTGTCGCACCGCATCACCATCTCGCCGATCATGCCGGCCAGGCCCATGCGCTGGCCGTCTTCGGGGCTGTAGATGCGGGTGACGCCGTAGTCGTGAAGCTCGCGGATCTCGGGCGGCACGATTACGCCGCCGCCACCGCCAAACACCTGGATGTGCTCACCGCCGCGCTGCCTGAGCAGATCGACCATGTACTTGAAGTATTCGACATGACCGCCCTGATACGAGCTGATCGCGATGCCCTGCACGTCTTCCTGCAGGGCGGCAGTGACGACTTCATCGACGCTGCGGTTGTGCCCGAGGTGGATCACCTCGGCGCCCATTCCCTGCAGGATGCGCCGCATGATGTTGATCGCGGCGTCGTGGCCGTCGAACAGGCTTGCGGCGGTGACGAAACGCACCTTGTGCGTCGGGCGGTAGTTCGCGAGCGCCTTGAATTCGGCGGACAGGTCGGTCATGGGCGGTGTCTCCAGCAGCCCGCCAGCTTAGTTGACGTTTACGTAAACGTCAACTCGGTTCCCCGACCCCCAGGTCACACCACGCGGGTGTTCGCCAGGGCGGGGTCCAGGGGCGGATACTGGAGTTTGAGCGCTTTGAGCGAGTCGCGCACGACGGTCGCAATCATCAGGTTGCGATGGGTCTTGGAATCGGCCGGAACGACGATCCACGGCGCATACGGCGTGCCCGTCGCGCCCAGCAAACGTTCGTACGCCTTCTGATACGCGTCCCACTGTTTGCGCACTTCGAGGTCGCGCGGCATGAATTTCCAGCCCTTGGCCGGATCGTCGATTCGCTCCTGCAGCCGCTCGCGTTGCTCATCGAGGCTGATGTGCAGCATGAATTTCAGCAGCACCGTGCCCGTCTCGGTGAGCAGTCGCTCGAAGTCGTTGATGTGTGCGTATCGCTGCTCGACCGCCGACTTTGAAAGTTGCCCATCAACAAGCGGTACGAGCACGTCTTCGTAGTGGCTTCGATTGAAGATCATGAGTTCGCCCGCCCCCGGTACGCGCTGATGAATCCGCCACAGGAAGTCGTGGGCGCGCTCTTCCGACGTCGGCGCCTTCCAGCTCATCGTGTGCGCCCCCAGGGGGCTGACCTTGCCAAAGACGCCCCGGATCGTGCCGTCCTTGCCCGAGGCATCCATGCCCTGCAGCACGACCAGTACCTTGAAGCGCCGGTCCGCAAAGAGCATGTCCTGCAACTGGTCGATCTCGGTAGCTAGCGCCTCCACCGCCTTCTTGTCGCCTGCCTTGTCGCCACTGGAAAACGGCTTGGCACCGGGATCGCACTTCGCAAGCGTCCAGGGCTTGCCGGAAGTGCCTGCTACGCGCCAGCCGGACAGCGGATCATCGGGGTTGCCTGGCATCAGCGTCCGTACAGCACTTGCGGCAGCCACAGACCGATCTCGGGGAACACGTAGAGCAGCACGATGGCGACGACCTGTATGCCCATGAAGGGCAGCATCCCCAGGAAGATCTGGTTGAGTGACACATGCGGCGGACTCACTCCTTTCAGGTAGAACGCCGCCATCGCGACAGGCGGGCTCAGGAATGCAGTCTGCAGATTCAGTGCGACCAGCAGGCCGAAGAACAGCGGATCGACACCGAAGTTGTCGAGCAGCGGGACGAAGATAGGCATGAAGATCACGATGATCTCGGTCCACTCCAGAGGCCAGCCCAGCACGAAGATGATGATCTGCGACAGGATCAGGAACTGCGTCTTGCTCAGGTCCATCGAGAGTACCCAGCGCTCCACCAGTTCCTGCCCGCCCAGCAGCGCGAAAGCGGCCGAAAAGATTGCCGATCCGACGAACAGCCAGCACACCATCGCTGAGGTCTTGGCCGTAAGGAACACGCTTTCCTTGATCACGGTGAATGTCAGCTGCCGATACGCGAATGCGAGGAGAAAGCCCCCCAGTGCGCCGACTGCTGCGGCCTCGGTCGGCGTCGCCAGGCCCGCCACGATCGAGCCCAGCACCGACATGATCAGGACGAGCAGGGGAAAAAAGCTCGTGAGCAGCATCTTGAATACTTCGAGCCGGGTAAAGCTCAGCAGGGCGTAGAAAACCGCAAGCGCACCAGCGGCGATTCCCAGGCTCAGCCAGTACGAGGTGGGTGCCGGTACCTTGGTCACTGCCTCGGGTGCAACCGGCGTTGCGGCAGCGGCAGGAGTGGAGGCAGGTGTTACCGCAGCAGGGATCGAAGCCGTAGCCGCAGGAGGTTCCTGCACGCCCGCAGCAGCGGGCGGTTCCGCAAGGCCGCCTGCGCCAGGTGCTGGGCTGGCGCTCGAAGTTTCGGATGGAGGCTCCTTCAATCCGCCGTCAGCGGGCGGCTCCGCCAGACCGCCAGAGGACGGAGGCTCTGCGAGACCGCCAGAGGACGGGGGCTCTGCGAGACCACCCAAGGACGGAGGTTCGGCCAGACCGCCGGAGCGAACCGGCGAGGGCCCCTCGCCAATACGCGTCATCGTCGAGACTTCCTCGATGACCGGCGTTGTCACGGATTTGTAGCTCCAGAGCGCAACGATTGCGAAGAGCACCGCTGGCAGCATGACGATCGCGAGTTGCTTGAGCACGTACGACGTCGGCACGTCTGCATTGCGGCTGCCCTTGAGTGCACCCAGCAGTACAGGCAGCGCGCGCGAAGCGTGAGACGGCGCAATCTTCTCGCTCATGGGTGGCAGTGGGACGAACCGGTCGGCGATCGAAAGCGGAGGGGCCATCGCCGGTTTGATCTTCGCAATGATGATCACATAGAGGATGTACAGGCCCGCCAGCATCAGCCCTGGAAAGAACGCGCCTGCATACAGCTGCACGACCGAAACGCCGGCTGTGGCGCCGTAAACGATCAGCAGGACGGAGGGCGGTATCAGGATTCCGAGGCAACCCCCCGCTGTGATGACGCCTGCCGATAGCTGCACGCTGTAGCCGGACTTGAGCATGGTGGGCAACGCAAGTAGCCCCATGAGTGTCACGACGGCCCCGACGATTCCGGTAGCCGTCGCAAAGACGGCGCAGGTCACCAGCGTTGCGACTGCCAGCGCCCCCGGCAGCCTCACGAGCGCCAGGTGCAAACTGCGGAACAGCTTTTCGATCAGGTTAGCGCGCTCGACCAGGTAACCCATGAAAACAAACAGCGGAATCGAGATGAGCACATCGTTGCTCATCGTCTTGAACGCCGCCTGCACCATCAGGTTGAGCGTATTGGTTGTGTTGCCGTCATAGGCGGCCAGCGTGAAGATCATCCCCATTCCCATGAGCGTGAACGCTGTGGGGAACCCGAGCATGATGGCCACGACAACCAGCGAAAGCATCAGCAGGCCGATGTGACCGCTTTCAATCTTAGGCACGCTCACCAGCATGTAAACCGCTGCCAGGCTGATGATTCCCATCAGCGTGAAGCCGAACCAGAGTTCCTTGCGAACTTTCATGACTTGGCGCCTTCAGGGTGTACGTACTTGTCCAGTGCTGCGATGTCTTCGTCCTTGACGTGGACCATCGCCTTGAGCTTTTCAACGTCCACTTCCTCGACATCCTGTTCGCGGGAGGGCCAGAAGCCCTGCCGGATGCAGATGATGCAGCGGGCGATCTCGACGAAGCCCTGCAAAAGCAGGACCGCGCCAGCGAAGGGGATGACGAATTTGAAGGGATACACCGGAATGGGGTCCGCGTTGAAGGTTTGCTCACGGATGGCCAGGGCATCGGTGAAATAGTTCCAGCCCGCCCAGGTCAGCGCGAAAACGCCTGGCAGGAAGAAAACGAAATACAAAATCAGATCGAGCGTCGCCTGGGTGCGAGGCTTGAAAAAGCCGTAGAGCACGTCGCCGCGCACATGGCCGTTCTTGGCGAGCGTATAGGCGCCGGCCATCATGAACAGCACGCCGTACATCATGATCTGCGCGTCGAGCATCCAGCCGTGCGGCTTGCCCAGCACGTATCGGGAAAAGACTTCCCACGAGATCGCCACTGTGAGCAGAATGATGGACCATGCGAAGAGCTGGCCGATCCAGGTGGAGAACCGGTCCACGCCGAGAAGAATTTTTTGCATTTTTTGTCAGTCGTCGGAAAGGGGCGGGCGGACCGTGCCGTTCGTTGGCACCAAGCGAAAAAAAGGCGGCGGGCCCCGTGAGCCAGCCGCCCATCCTGGCTGGTGCTCAGGACTTCTTGGCACCCTTGCCGAAATAACGATCGTAAGCCATGCGGAAGTTCGTGTTGTAGTCGTTGTCCCAGCCTACGGCGCGTTCTGCGAACGCCTTTTGCGATTCGAGCACCTTCTTGAAGAGCGCGTTTTCCCCAGATTTCTTGGCAGTGACCTTGTCCCACGCTTCGAGCTGTGCCTTCAGGATCGCGTCAGGCGTCTTGTAGAAGCTGATCTTGTCCTTGTTCTTGAGCTCGATGTAGTCCTTCGAGTTGCGATCGATCAGCTTCCAGCTCATGTCGGCGCTGGCCGCCTGCACGCCGTAGGAGATGATTGCCTTGAGCTCGGGCGCAAGCGCGTTGTACTTGGTCTTGTTGAACAGGATTTCGAACTGCTCGCTGGACTGGTGGAAGCTTTGCAGCATGCAGTTCTTGGCTACATCGGGGAACCCGAGAATGCGATCGGAAGTTGCATTGTTGAATTCGGCCGCATCGAGCAGACCGCGGTCCAGGGCCGGCACGATTTCGCCGCCTGGCAGCGGGTTCACCGCAACCCCCAGCTCGTTGAACACGTCCACTGCCAACCCCACCGTGCGGAACTTCAGGCCCTTCAATTGCGCGACATTGGAGACGGGCTTCTTGAACCAGCCGAGCGGCTGGACCTGCATCGGACCGTAGAGGTACGACACGACGTCCATGTTGATGCTCTTGTAGATTTCCTCCAGCAGCGCCCTGCCGCCGCCGTACTCGTGCCAGGCCAGCACCATGTTCGAGTTCATGCCGTACGCTGGGCCCGAACCCCAGAGTGCGAGCGCGGAGTTCTTGCCGTAGTGGTAGGCCACCACACCGTGGCCGCCGTCCAGCGTGCCCTTGTTCACGGCTTCCAGCAGCTGGAATGCAGGCACGACAGCACCTGCGGGCAGCACTTCGATCTTCATGCGGTTGCCCGACATGTCGTTGACCTTCTTGGCGAAGTCATTGGCATATTCATGGAAGAGGTCCTTGGCCGGCCAGGTGCTCTGGAAGCGCAGGGTCGCAGTCTGTGCGACCGAAACCATGGGGACGGACATTGCGCCGGCGGCGACAGCGGCGCCCTTGAGCAGGCTGCGGCGGCGAGGAGTTTTGGGTTCGGTCATCGGGGTTTGTTTCCGGTTGTTGATGTGAAATCGTTAGCAAGCTATCTTTGGTCTGCACCGCCGAGATATGAAACAGGGTTTTCACCGAGCGTTAGCTGGATGTCAGTTATTGAACCCTGCATATTGGTGCACTTAAACGCAAAAGTGATTCACCCTCTGAGCAAAGGTATAAAGGCGATGTGAGACCCCTGCAGCTCTTCGACCCCGCTTCCAGCACGTACACGTACGTCCTGTTCGACGAGACCACACGCGAGGCGCTGATCATTGATCCGGTTGACGAGCAGCTGGCCCGGGATCTCGCAGTGTTGCAGGACAACCGTTTCGAGCTCATCTGGACCGTCGAAACGCACGCTCACGCCGACCACATCACAAGCGCAGGACAGCTTGCCGAACATGCCGGGGCGCGCACTGCCGCCCCCGAAGGCTGCGGCATTGGAACTGCGGCTGTTCAGTTGCGTCATGGCGACACCCTCGCTTTTGGAGGTGAAGAGATCAGGGCGCTGCACACGCCGGGACATACTGCCGGTAGCATGAGTTTCGTCTGGCGCGATCATGTTTTCACCGGCGATACGTTGCTCATCAATGGTTGCGGGCGCACTGATTTCCAGTCGGGGAGTGCTTCAGCGCTCTATCGAAGCATCACCGAAGTGCTGTTCGCGTTGCCTGATAACACCACGGTCTGGCCGGGACACGACTATCAGGGCCGCACGCATTCAACCATCGGCACCGAGCGCGCTTCCAATGCGCGTATCTCGGGAAAGTCGCTGGCAGAATTCAAGGCAATCATGGACGAACTCAACCTGCCCAGACCTCGCCGTATCGACGAGGCCGTCCCCGCCAACCTGGTCTCGGGATTGCGTCACGATGCCGGCGCACCGGGTTCATCGCAGCCCCGGGCGGCGCAAGGTTATGCCGGTGATGTCACCCCGCAGCTGGCCCACGACTGGTGGAAGGCAGGCGATGCGGTGCTCATCGATGTCCGCACCGACGCCGAGCGCGAGTGGGTGGGGTTTGTGCCGGGCGCGGTGCCGCTGGCGTGGAAGCAATGGCCGGGCATGGCGATGAACGAGTCGTTCGATGACGGCATCAAGGCCGCTGTTGCGCCAGGAAAAAAAGCTGTGCTGCTGTGCCGTAGCGGTGTGCGGTCCATCGCTGCTGCCCGGCGAGCGACTGAGCTTGGTATCGAGGCCTACAACATCCTCGAAGGGTTCGAGGGCGACCCTGATGAAAGCGGGCATCGCGGACAGCGCGGCGGATGGCGGCTTCGGGGCTTGCCGTGGCGCCAGGGCTGAAGCCCTGCGGCCCCGCAGGTTCCAGATTTTCAGATATTTTCTTTTCCTACATCGAGAGTTTTCATGCCAGTGAACCTGTCTGCGCCCGAGGCGCGTGACCTACATCCCGTTGAGGGCGTGCGCATCGGCGTCGCCGAAGCGGGCATCCGCAAGGCCAATCGTAAAGATCTTTCGGTGGTGCTCATCGACGAAGGCGCCTCCGTGGCTGGCGTCTTCACCCAGAACCGCTTTTGCGCAGCGCCGGTGCAGGTGTGCCGTGAGCATCTCGCGCGCGGAAGCATTCGCGCCATGGTGATCAATACAGGCAATGCGAACGCAGGCACCGGTGAGGACGGACTGATCCGTGCGCGCACGAGCTGCATTGCGCTTGCACGCAAGCTGGAGGTTGCGCCGGAGCAAGTGCTGCCGTTTTCCACGGGCGTGATCATGGAGCCGCTGCCGGTCGATCGCATTGAAGCGGGATTGCCGGCTGCGCTGGACAACGCGAGTGCAGACAACTGGTTGCGCGCCGCCGAAGGCATCATGACAACCGACACCGTCGCCAAGGCATGCAGCTTGAAAGCACAAGTTGGCGGAGTCACTGTCACGGTCACCGGCATCAGCAAGGGCGCCGGAATGATCAGGCCCAACATGGCGACGATGCTGGGCTTCATGGCCACCGATGCAAAGGTCGATCAGTCGGTGATGCAGCAATTGGCGTTCGAGCTGGCTGAAGGCTCTTTCAACCGCGTGACGGTTGACGGCGACACATCGACCAACGATTCGTTCGTCGTCATCGCAACCAACAAGGCGGGCAACGCCGCCGTGACTTCGCTCGATAGTGATTCGGGCCGCGAGTTGAAGCAGGCGATGCTGGGCGTTGCGCGCGACCTCGCGCAAGCCATCGTGCGAGACGGCGAAGGCGCGACCAAGTTCATCACGGTGCGGGTAGAAGGCGGAAAGACGGGGACGGAATGCCGCAAGGTGGCCTATGCCATCGCGCATTCGCCGCTGGTGAAGACGGCGTTCTTTGCGAGCGATCCCAACCTGGGGCGTATCCTGGCCGCGGTTGGTTATGCCGGTATCGACGACCTCGACCAGACGAAGATTGATTTGTTCCTGGACGACGTGCATGTGGCCGTCCACGGCGGGCGCAATCCGTCGTATCGCGAAGAAGATGGGCAGCGGGTGATGAAGCAAAGCGAGATCACTGTGCGTGTCGTGCTGGGCAGGGGCGCGGAATCCGACACGGTGTGGACCTGCGATTTCAGTCACGACTACGTGACCATCAACGCGGACTACCGGTCATGAGTGAGAAGTTCGAACACCTGATCGATCGCGCCGCGCAGCTCATCGACCGGCTCGAAGCGATCCTTCCCCAACCTTTGTCGGCGCCTGACTGGAGCCAGTCGGTTGCTTGGCGATATCGCAAACGGTCGTCGGGTCACGGCGTGCTGGAGCCCGTGCGCCATGTCGCGGAAATACGCCTTTCGGACCTGAAGGAAATCGAGCCGCAAAAGGAAAAGATCCAGCGTAACACCCTGCAGTTCGTGGCCGGCCAGCCTGCGAACAATGTGCTGCTGACAGGTGCGCGCGGCACTGGCAAGTCGTCCCTGATCAAGGCCTGCCTGAACGAATATTCGCCGCGTGGCCTGCGCCTCATCGAGGTGGACAAGGCTGACCTGGTGGACCTGCCCGATATCGTGGATGTGGTGTCGCCGCTGGCAGAGAAGTTCATCGTGTTTTGCGATGACCTGAGCTTCGAGGAAGGTGAGCCTGGTTACAAGGCGCTCAAGTCGATCCTCGATGGATCGGTGGCTGCCTCGACGCCCAATGTGCTCATCTATGCAACCAGCAACCGGCGTCACCTGCTGCCCGAATACATGAAGGAGAACCTGACCTACACGCACACCGACGATGGTGAGGTGCATCCAGGTGAGGTGATCGAGGAGAAGATTTCGCTGTCGGAGCGGTTCGGCCTGTGGGTGAGCTTCTATCCATTCACGCAGGATGAGTATCTGGCCATCACGGCGCAGTGGCTCCAGTCGTTTGGTGTGTCGCAAGCTGCGATTGACGCGGCGCGTGCTGAATCGCTCGTCTGGGCGCTGGAGCGGGGTTCGCGCAGCGGTCGTGTTGGTTACCAGTTTGCCCGCGACTACGCCGGTCGGCACGCCTCGTGAGCCAGCGCGAGGTCCTTGTTGCCGATGGCGACAGGCCGCGTGAGGGAGGGGCTGACCGCGAGGCGGTCGAGGTCGCGGTCGGGGTGCTTATTCGCGCTGACGGCGCGTTCCTGCTTACGTCTCGTCCGCCCGGAAAAGTGTACGAAGGCTACTGGGAGTTTCCGGGAGGCAAGGTGGAGCCCGGTGAATCGGTGGAGCAGGCGCTGCGGCGTGAACTGCAGGAAGAAATCGGTGTGACCATTGGCCGCGTCCAGCCATGGCATGTCGAACGCGTGGACTATCCCCATGCCCTTGTGCGGCTCAATTTCTGCAAGGTGTTCGAGTGGACTGGCGAGTTGCACATGCATGAGGGCCAGGATTTCGCGTGGCAAATGTTGCCCGTCGATGTCAGACCTGTACTGCCCGGGACTGTGCCGGTGCTTCAGTGGTTCGCGCAGGAGCAGGGCTTCACGGCGGCGACTCACGTCAGCTAGCGCGCCTCGCGGCTTTTACTGTTCCTTCGGGTCCCCGAACGGCTGGTCGTCGGGTGGCGTCGCATCTGGAACGCGAAAGCTCTCGCTCGCCCAAGCGCCGAAATCCATGCTCCTGCAGCGCTGCGAGCAAAACGGCCGGAACGGATTGATTTCGCCATAGACGCTGTCGCCGCCGCACGCCGGGCAACGAACGATGCGCGGCTTTCCAGGGCCGGTGGCAGGCGCTTGCATGTTCAGGAGCAGAGCGTGAGCTCGAACTGCGAGTTGTCGTGGCTGGGCAGCAGCTTGTCCGGCGCGTCCTGGCGCATGAGACGCACGGAGATCATTAACCGGTTGCCGCTGATTTCAGGAAGCAGACCGCTGGCAGGATCCAGCTTCATTCGCAGCAGCTGGAACGTGCGGCCCTGCGGCAGGTTCTGCTGTAACTGCCCGTGGGTGGCCATGACCATCTGCGGCGTGCCGGAGTCGCGCAGGAGCTTGAGCAGCATGTGGATGGATTCGACAAGCGGGCCCAGGGTGGACGACCATCGCTCGAGGTCAACACGTCGCGAATCCGGATCGCGGTGTTGCCACGCGTAATACGCAGGCAGGTCGAATTCGCAGGTGCCACCGGGGATGTTCACCCGGCTGCGAATGCTCATGAGCCAGTCGTTTTCGGTGAGCGACTGGCCTGCCTTGCCCGGGATGGTGTTCAGGGCGCTGAAGTAACGGTCGAGCTTGCCGACGACTTCGTCCAGCACTTCTTCAGAAATCGCGGGGTTGCCGCGATAACTGTTGAGGACGTGCTTTTGCTTTTCCAGGTCTTTCATCACGTCCGACTTCAGGTCGGCGCGGGCTGCGACGTCCATCACTTCGAAGATGGTCGCAAGAGCGTAGTGGTGATCGATGGGATGGGACCGCGGCACCAGTTCGGCGAGACGGCGGAACAGGTGCTCCAGTCGCAGGTACGTGCGGATGCGTTCGTTGAAAGGATATTCGTAGAGGATCACGCGCGTTGGGCCTCGCCTCAAAGCGACCAATCATAGCCCCAAGCGAGGCGCGGCCCGAGCCACAATTTGTGAGAGTTCTTCCAGCGTGAGGCCCTCGTTGCAGATCACGATGTCTGCGGCGGCCAGGCGCAGCGCCCTGGGTGCCTGCGCGGCCATGATGGCGTGCACTTCGTCGGGCTTCAGGCCACTGCGTGCGACTACGCGTTCGACTTGCGTTTGCGGTGCGCAGTCCACCACGACCACGCGGTCTACCTGGGCCCGCCAGCGGCCCGATTCGACCAGAAGGGGGATGTCGAAAACGATACAGGCGACGCCCGACTGCAACGCCGCCTCCACCTGGCGCGCGCTTTCGATGCCCACCAGGGGATGAATGATGGTTTCAAGCGCTTTGCGTGCCGTCGGGTCGGCATAGACATGCTCGCGAATCCTTGCGCGGTCCAGCGCGCCGTCCCTGGTGATGAAAGTGTCGCCAAACTTCTTGCGGATCCCTTCGATGGCCGCACCGCCCAAAGCTGTTGTCGATCGGGAGATCGCATCGGCATCGATCACCGCTGCGCCGAGTTTCGCCAGCATCTGCAGCACGGTGCTCTTGCCGCTTCCGATGCCGCCGGTGAGGCCGACGCGCAGTGCCATCGTCAGAGCCCCACGACTTCAAGGATGGCTGCAGGTCCGAAGATCAGGGCCGTGAGCCCCGCGCCGGCAAGGAAGGGGCCGAACGGCATGACGCCGCCTTCGCGCAGACCGGACGACATCTTCATCGCGATTCCGACGATGGCTCCAATAACTGACGCCATCAGGATGATGGGCACCAGCGCCTGCCAGCCGAACCAGGCACCGAGCGCTGCGAACAGCTTGAAGTCGCCGTAACCCATGCCTTCCTTGCCAGTGATGAGCTTGAAGGCCTTGTAGATCAGCCAGAGGGACATGTAACCGGCAACTGCGCCCCACACCGACTGCACGAGCGGCAACGATGTCCATTTCAGGGCTGCGGCTATGAGTCCCGCCCATACGAGCGGCAACGTGATGTCATCCGGCAGCAGCGTTGTGTCCCAGTCGATCATCGCCAGCGCAACGATCGCGGCCGAAAATCCGCACCACGCCAGTCCCGCCGGCGTGATGCCGTACTTGTAGACACAGAAAAAGAAAAGGGCGCCCGTGGCGACTTCGACCAGGGGATAGCGCAACCCGATGGATGTGCCGCACTGGGAGCATTTCCCACGCAGGACCAGGTAGCTGACCACCGGCACATTCTCGTACCACCGGATCATGTGGCCGCACTGCCGACAGCGCGAGCGCGGTCGCATGAGGTTGAACTCAGGCTCTTCCTTGAGGGGCTGCCCGGTAAATTCCGCTGCCTCTGCAGCCCATTGCCGCTCGAGCATTTTCGGCAATCGGTAGATCACGACGTTCAGGAAGCTGCCGATAAGCAGGCCGACCAGGCCCGCCAGTGCGGCATACACCATCGGCGGTACCCATCCAAGTGACCCGGCATTAGTCATGAAGCAGAAGATGTAAGAGAAGACGAAGTAAGAGAAAACGAGTCTTGGCATGGGACCAGAGGCGTCCCGGCGCAGGCCTACGTGCGATGGATGTCGCGCGTCGAAGGAAAAAACGGCTTATGGAAGAAGGGTTGCGCGCATCACACGACCTGGCCCAGCTTGAAGATCGGCAGGTACATCGAAACCACGATACCGCCTATCAGGCCGCCCAGGAACACGATGATGATGGGCTCCATCAGGCTGGAAAGGCCGGCGACCATGTCGTCAACCTCGGCCTCGTAGAAGTCGGCAGCCTTGCCCAGCATGTGGTCGATCGAACCTGATTCCTCGCCGATCGCGCACATTTGCAGCACCATCGTCGGGAACACGTTGGCGTTTTGCATTGCAACCGTGAGGCTGGTGCCGGTGGATACTTCCATCTGGATTTTTTCGGTGGCCATGGCATAGACCGAATTGCCAGATGCACCGCCCACCGAGTCGAGTGCCTCAACCAGCGGCACGCCAGCGGCAAACATCGTGGCGAGCGTTCGCGTCCAGCGCGCAATGACGGACTTGTAAACCAGGTCGCCGAAGACCGGCACCTTCAGCATGAGTCGGTCCATGAACATCTGGACCTTCTCGCTGCGCTTCCAGGCCTGCATGAAGAAGTACAAGCCGCCGCCGATTCCGCCGAAGATCAACCACCACCACTTGACGAAAATTTCGCTCAACCCCATGACGAACAGCGTAGGCGCAGGCAGGTCGGCGCCGAAGGATGTGAACACTTCCTTGAACGCAGGGATCACAAAGATCATGATCACAGCAACCACGATGAACGCAACGACCACCACCGAAATCGGGTACATCAGCGCCGACTTGATCTTGGACTTGATCGCCTCGGTTTTTTCCATGTAGATCGCCAGGCGGTCTAGCAGTGCTTCCAGGATACCGGCAGCTTCACCGGCTTCCACCAGATTGCAGTAGAGGCTGTCAAAGTAGAGTGGGTACTTGCGAAACGCTGCAGAGAGCGAGGTGCCGGTCTCGACGTCGGTACGCACGTCGTTCAGGAGCTTGGTGACGCTGGCGTTGGCATTGCCACGGCCCACGATGTCGAACGCCTGGAGAAGCGGCACACCGGCCTTCATCATCGTGGCGAGCTGGCGCGTGAAAATGGCGATGTCCTTCGGCCGGATCTTGGCGCCAGACCGCATCCGGCGCTTTTTGACCTTGGTGGGCGTGATGCCCTGGCGCCGAAGCGCGGCATTGACCTGGTTCTCGCCGGCAGCGCGGGTTTCGCCGCGCACCTGCTTGCCATTTCGGTCGCGGCCTTCCCACTCGTAGAGGAAGTCGGTGACCTTGCTGATTGCGGCGGTTGCCATACGGGTGCTCCTCTAATGCCAGCCGTTATACATTGGTGCAGCCCAGAACCTCTTCGAGCGAGGTCACACCCAGCTTGACCTTGCTCAGGCCCGACTGGCGCAGGCTTCGCACGCCTTCGGCTGTAGCCTGCGCGGCGATCTCCATCGCGCTGCCGTCTGCCAGGATGATCCGCTGGATGTCGTCGCTGATCGGCATCACCTGGTAGATGCCGACGCGGCCCTTGTATCCGTTGTTGCACATCGTGCAGCCGACCGGCCGATAGGGGGTCCAGGTGCCGTCAACCTCTTCTTCCGGATAGCCGGCTTCAAGCAGGGTCTCGTGCGGAATATCGGCCGGTGCCTTGCAATTGACACAAAGCCGCCGCGCAAGGCGCTGGGCCGTGATCAAAATGACGCTGGAGGCGATGTTGAACGGTGCGATGCCCATGTTGCGCAATCGCGTGAGTGTCGTGGGCGCGTCGTTCGTGTGCAACGTGGACAGCACCATGTGACCCGTCTGCGCTGCCTTGATCGCGATGTCGGCTGTTTCCAGGTCGCGGATTTCGCCGACCATGATCACATCCGGATCCTGGCGCATGAAGGATTTGAGCGCAGCCGCGAAGGTCAGACCGGCCTTGTCGTTGACGTTGACCTGGTTGATACCGGGCATGTTGATTTCGGACGGGTCTTCGGCCGTCGAAATGTTCACGCCGGGCTTGTTCAGGATGTTCAGGCAGGTGTAGAGCGACACCGTCTTGCCCGAGCCGGTCGGGCCAGTGACCAGCACCATGCCGTACGGACGCGCCACTGCCTCGAGCAGCCGCTTTTTTTCTTCGGGCTCATAGCCCAGGGCCTCGATCCCCAGACGGGCGCTGGACGGGTCGAGGATACGGATCACGATCTTCTCGCCGAACAGCGTGGGCAAGGTGCTCACCCGGAAATCGATGACGCGGTCAGGGCCGACCTTGAGTTTCATCTTGCCGTCTTGCGGCACGCGCTTTTCGGAGATGTCCATGCGCGAGATCACCTTGATCCGCGATGCGAGCTTGTCCTTGATGGCAATCGGAGGCGATGCGATTTCGCGCAACTCGCCGTCGATGCGAAAGCGGACTCGGTAGTTATGCTCGTACGGTTCGAAGTGCAGGTCGGAAGCTCGCATGCTGAATGCATCGAGCAGCATCTTGTGCAGGAACTTGACGACCGGGGCGTCTTCGACTTCGGAGCCGGCTGATTCCTTGTCATCTTCGGTGGCGGCCTCCATCGTCGACTCGTCGAACTCGAAGTCGTCCCCGATGATGCTGTCCATCGCCTCCGCGGCCGAGGTGGTGTTGGTCTCCACCATCTTCGTGAGCTTGTCGTACTCGGCAATGATCCAGTCCACGCCCATCTGCGTGGCGAACTTGATTTTTTCGGCTGCCTGCTGATCTGATGGGTCGGCTGTGGCGACGATCAGGCGGTTGTTGCGCCTGCTCAGCACCACCACGCGAAACGCCTGGCAGATCTTGTTGTCCAGGAGGTTCTTGGGCAGGCGCTTCAGGTCGATGGCGTCCAGGTCCAGCAGTGGGGCGCCAAACGATGCGGACATGGTGTGCGCAAGGTCCGATGCAGATACCGAGCCGGACCCGGTGAGCTCCTGGATGAAGCTGACGCGATTGGATTGCGCCTTGCGGGAGATGTCTTCGGCAGACTTCTGCCCCAGTTTGCCGGCGGAGATCAGTGCCCGCGCCAAGCCTGGCAAAGCCATTGATTGCGGATCAGCTGCTACGGGATCGACTGCGGCCATTGAGAGATGTGGGTTTCGGTTAGCTGGAGCTACACCCCTCGCGTCGAGGGGCAAGCTGATCATCGCTCATTGCCCGGGGGCTGTAAATCTTCTCAGCCTTTCGCGTCTGCAGGTAGTTGGAACAATGTCACGTTGCAATTTTTGCGCGCGTGCCCGCGTCCGGTTTGTTACGAAAGGTTGTCGTGAAGCGAACCAATCAGTCCTTGAATCCCAGCTCGCGCAGGATGGCGGCGGTGTGCTCACCCACCGCCGGCACCGCGTCCATGCGGTACTCGAAACTGCTGTTGCGGCCCGGCGGCAGCAAGGCCGGGATCTCGCCAGCAGGCGTGCCCACGTTGCGCCAGCGCTCGCGCGCCTTCAGCTGCGGATGGGCCCAGACGCCGGCCATGTCGTTCATGCGGGCGTTGGCGATCTGTGCCTCGTCCAGTCTCTGCTCCACCTCCACGGTTGCCAGGTCTGCAAAAGTTTGCAGGATGATCGCTTGCAGCGCGGCGCGGTTTTCGTTGCGACAGGCGTTGGCATCGAAGCGCGGGTCGGCCGCCAACCCGGGCTGCCCCAGCACCTTGTCGCAGAACACGGCCCATTCCCGCTCGTTCTGAATGCCCAGGATCACCGCGCCGTCCTTGGTCGCAAAAGGCCCATAGGGGTAGATGCTGGCATGCGAAGCGCCGGTGCGCGGCGGCGGCGCGGCGCCCTCGTACGCGTAGTACATGGGGAAGCTCATCCATTCAGCAAGGGACTCCAGCATCGACACGTCGATGTGGCTGCCCTCCCCGGTGCGGCCACGCTGCAGCAGCGCGGCCAGGATGCCGCTGTACGCATACATGCCGGCCGCGATGTCGGCCATGGAGTTGCCGGCCTTGCTGGGTACCTCGGGCGTGCCGGTGACGGACAGCAGGCCCGCTTCCGCCTGGATCAGCAGGTCATAGGCTTTCTTGTCGCGGTAAGGGCCGTCGTCGCCGTACCCGGAGATGTCGCAGACGACCAGTCGTGGGTGCTTTTCATGCAGTGCTTCGAACGAAAGCCCCATGCGCGCGGCCGCGCCGGGCGCCAGGTTCTGCACCAGTACGTCGGCATGCGCGAGGAGCGCACCGAGCACTTCCAGGCCCCGTGGGTCCTTCAGGTCGAGTGCCAGGCTTTCCTTGGAACGATTGGTCCAGACGAAGTGCGAGGACTGACCGAGCACACGCGTGTCGTAGGCCCGCGCGAAGTCACCCGCGCCGGGTCGTTCGACCTTGATGACGCGCGCGCCCAGGTCGCCCAACTGGCGCGTGCAGAACGGCGCGGCGATCGCATGTTCGAGGGAGACGACGGTGATGCCGTCCAGCGGTCTGGTCATGTGGTTTGCCTCAGAAGGACCGCGGCAGGCCCAGCACATGCTCGGCCACATACGACAGGATCAGGTTCGTGGAGATCGGAGCCACCTGGTACAGGCGCGTCTCGCGAAACTTGCGCTCCACGTCGTATTCGCAGGCGAATCCGAAGCCGCCGTGGAACTGCAGGCAGGCATTGGCGGCTTCCCAACTCGCCTTGGCCGCGAGGTACTTCGCCATGTTGGCCTGCGTGCCGCAAGGCTCATGCGCGTCGTAGCGGCGGCAGGCTTCCCAGCGCATCAGGTTCGCCGCCTCGACTTCGATGTAGGCCTCGGCGATGGGGAACTGCACACCCTGGTTCTGGCCGATCGGCCGGCCGAACACGACGCGGTCCTTCACATAGGCCGTCACGCGGTCGATGAACCAGTAGCCGTCGCCGATGCATTCGGCGGCAATCAGCGTGCGCTCGGCGTTCAACCCGTCCAGGATGTACCTGAAGCCCTGGCCTTCCTGGCCAATCAGATTGTCTTCGGGGATTTCCAGGTTCTCGAAGAACAGCTCGTTGGTCTCGTGGTTGACCATGTTGGGAATGGGCCGCACCGTGAGGCCGGCCTTCTCGGCCTGGCGCAGATCGACCATGAAGATCGACATGCCCTCGGACTTTTTCTTCACGTCGGCCAGCGGCGTGGTGCGCGCGAGCAGGATCAGAAAATCGGAATGCTGTACGCGCGAGATCCAGACTTTCTGACCATTGACCACGTAGCGGTCCCCCTGCTTCACCGCGGTCGTCTTGATCTTGGTGGTGTCGGTCCCGGTGGACGGTTCGGTGACGCCCATCGATTGCAGCCGCCATTCGCCGGAGGCGATCTTCGGCAGGTAGAAGTCCTTCTGGGCCTTGGAGCCGTGGCGCAGCAAGGTGCCCATGTTGTACATCTGACCGTGGCAGGCGCCGGAGTTGCCGCCCGAACGATTGATCTCTTCCATGATCACCGAGGCCTCGGTCAGGCCCAGGCCCGAGCCACCGTACTCCTGCGGGATCAGCGCGGCCAACCAGCCGGCCCTGGTGAGTGCGTCCACGAAAGCCTCGGGGTAGGCGCGCTGCTCGTCGACCTTGCGGTGGTACTCGTCAGGGAACTGGGCGCAAAGGCCGCGCACGGCGTCGCGGATGTCCTGGTACTTGTCGGTTTCGTGCTTCATGATTCGATTTCTGCGCTGGCCTGCATGGTGAGCCAGCCTTCGTGGTCTTGCGCCCACAGGGCGATGGTCTGGCCGTCGGCGGCGGGCCGGCCATTCACCCGCATCAGCCGGCCGTCGAACGACGGGCGCAGCGCCTTGAATTCGAAGCGCCGCACTCTGGTCGCAGGCGCGTACCGGCGCAGCAGGTCAAGCAACAGCGTCGCGATCAGAGGGCCGTGGACGACCAGGCCCGGGTAGCCCTCGACCTCGGTGACGTAACGCCTGTCGTAGTGGATGCGGTGGCCGTTGAACGTCAGCGCCGAGTAGCGAAACAGCAGCACGTCGTCGGGCATCAGCTCGCGCTGCCATAGCGCGCCCTGTTGAGCAGCGACCGGCACGGCCGGCGCATCGCCGGGTTGCGAGGCACTGCGGTACACGATGTCGTGCTCTTCGGTGACGCTCAAGCCAGCCGCGTTGTGCAGTTCATGCACCACAGTCACGAAGACGAGTTCGCCGCTGCGGCCGCTCTTGTGCTTCACGGAGGCGATGCGCGACACTTTCTTCACCGCGGCGCCCACGCGTAGCGGGTTGGCGGTTTCCCACTGCAGCCGGCCACCCGCCCACATGCGGCGCGGCAGGGGCACCGGCGGCAGGAAGCCACCGCGCCTGGCATGACCGTCGGGCCCGATTTCGCTCGCGCGGTGCACCGGCAGGAAGTAGAGCCAGTGCCACAGTGGAGGTAGGGCCGCGCCGGGCGCGGGCAGCGTGTCGTCCCGGTCGAGCGTAGCGGCCAGCGCGCGCACGGGCGCGGAGGTGATCTCGTCTTCCAGGGTTTCGGTGCGGCCGACCCATTCGTCCAGGCGGGCCAGCAGATCGGGGGCAAGAGTTTCAGACATCCCCGGATGATGACCCCGCGGCCCGCCGCCCACAATCGGTGAAATTGCGCTTGCGCATCCAGCTGGGGAGCTTCGACGCCATGTGCCGCATGGTTGGCGGCGGCGTGGGCGTGGCGATTGTCCCGGAGGGCGCCGCGCGCCGCAACCTGGCGCCGATGAAGCTTTAGCAGGTCGAATTGACCGTTGACTGGCGCGTGCGCGAGCGCGAGGGCGCCGCGGTCGCGCTCAAAGGGCCACGGGCCCGCTAATCAAAGCGCGGGTGGAGATCCTGAAGGAGGAGGCGGACCCTGCAAGTCATTGTGACAAAAGGAATTCCTGGTCGGGGTGAGAGGATTCGAACCTCCGGCCTCTACGTCCCGAACGTAGCGCTCTACCAGGCTAAGCTACACCCCGCTCTGCGCGGGGCCCTGCGACGATCGAAAAATGTGCTGAGGCCCCGGCAATCAAGCGCGGGATTGTAGCAAAGTCGAGCTGCGGAAAGGCGGCCCGATTAGTGGCGGCGGACGAGCAATTGGGACGCGAGCGACTGCATGCCCTCACTGTACGCATTGACTGGCAGTGCAGCGATTGCAGCCATGGCCCGGCGTGCCTCCGCCGCAGCTGCATCACGGGTCACGTCCAGTGCGCCCGTGTCGCGAACAATGGCAACGATCCGGTTGAGCTCGCCGACTCCGCCGGTTTCGATGGCGTGGCGAATGAGCGATCTCTGTGCCGGGGTGCCGCGATCCATTGCCGCAATCAGCGGAAGAGTGGCTTTGCCCTCGCGCAGGTCGTCACCCAGGTTCTTGCCCATTTCACCGGCATCACCGTCGTAGTCGAGCACGTCGTCAATTACCTGGAACGCTGTGCCCAATGCCTGGCCGTAGGTGGCACATGCCTCTTCAACGCTGGCGTCCGCGCCCGCAAGCACGGCCCCGAGGCGGGCACTGGCTTCAAACAGCTTGGCGGTCTTGGATCGGATCACGCGCAGGTAAGCGGCCTCATCCAGGGACGCGTCATGCATGTTCATCAGCTGCAGGACTTCCCCTTCAGCGATGACGTTCGTGGCCTCCGCAAGAATCGCCATGATTCGCATCTGACCGGCGTCCAGCATCATCTGGAATGCCCGGGAATACAGGAAGTCACCGACCAGCACGCTGGCCGGGTTTCCGAAACTCTCGTTGGCTGTGGCGCGCCCCCGCCGAAGTGTGGATTCATCGACAACATCGTCGTGGAGCAGTGTCGCGGTGTGGATGAATTCAACGACTGCAGCGAGGTTGAACCGTTGGGTGCCTTTATGCCCAAGAGCACCGCAGACCAGCAGCAAAAGCGCGGGCCGCAATCGCTTGCCGCCCGCACTGATGATGTAGCGGGAGACGTCGCCAACGAGAGGAACGGCTGAGTCGAGCCGCTGTGCAATCACTGCATCGACCTGTGCCATGTCATCGGCGATGAGCGAGAGGACGTGTCCGGTGCTGGAGGAGTTGGCGGTCAAGGGCTTGGGCGCTGCGGGAGATTCCGCTCATTATAGGAAGGGCTCCCCAAGCGATTGAGCTTCCAGTCACCCGCAATGTGAGTGGTTGCCAACCATGCTATAGTGTTGGGCTCTGCGGAAATCCGTCCGCAGTTCCTTTCCAAGAGGTTCTCATGTACGCGGTCATAAAAACCGGTGGCAAGCAGTATCGCGTTGCTTCCGGCGAAAAAATTAAAGTAGAACAGATTGCTGCGGACGTAGGCCAGGAAATTGTGATCGACCAGGTTCTCGCAGTCGGAAACGGCAGCGACATCAAGATCGGTTCACCCCTGGTGTCCGGCGCAACTGTGGTTGCCACTGTAGTGGCTCACGGCAAGCACGACAAGGTTCGCATCTTCAAGATGCGTCGTCGCAAGCATTATCAAAAGCGCCAAGGCCATCGCCAGCAGTTCACCGAACTGCAAATCGGCGCTATTGCAAGCTAAACGAAGGACTTTGGGGACAGATCTTCAGCTCTGTCCCCAACTGATTAAGGGGTTTTGAAATGGCACAGAAAAAAGGCGGCGGCTCTACGCGAAACGGGCGGGATTCCCAGCCCAAGATGCTCGGCGTGAAGGCTTTCGGCGGTGAACTCATCAGCGCCGGTTCCATCATTGTTCGCCAGCGTGGCACCAAGTTCCATCCCGGCACCAACGTGGGCCTGGGCAAGGACCACACGCTTTTTGCGCTCGTCGACGGCCATGTGGCTTTTGCCGTCAAGGGCTCGATGAACAAGCAAACCGTGAACATCGTGCCGGTCTGACCGGTCACTTCGACTCTGGCCCCGTGGCGCCCTCCCAGCGGCCCTGGCGCCGCGCTCAACATCGAAGCCCCGACCCTCGTCGGGGCTTTGTTTTTTATACTGTCCAACAATGAAATTCGTTGACGAGGCGTTCATCGACATCTCCGCAGGAGAGGGCGGGAACGGCTGCGTCTCGTTCCGGCACGAGAAATACAAGGAATTCGGCGGGCCCAACGGCGGCGATGGCGGGCGAGGTGGGCACGTCTTTGCGGTGGCCGACCCCAACCTCAACACGCTGGTCGACTATCGTTACTCGCGCCGGCACGACGCCAGACGCGGCGAGCACGGCATGGGCTCCGATATGTTCGGCGCGGCAGGCTCCGACATCACGCTCAAGATGCCGGTCGGCACCATCATCAGCGACGTCGAAACAGGCGAAGTGTTGTACGAGTTGCTTAAGCCCGGCGAGGTGATCACCATCGCCAAAGGGGGCGATGGTGGCTTCGGCAACATGCGCTTCAAGAGCGCGATCAATCGCGCGCCGCGCCAGAAGACACCCGGCTGGCCCGGGGAGAAGAAAAATCTCAAGCTCGAGTTGAAAGTGCTTGCCGATGTTGGCTTGCTCGGAATGCCCAATGCGGGCAAGTCGACGCTCATTTCTGCCATCTCCAACGCGCGCCCGCGCATTGCCGACTATCCGTTCACAACCCTCCACCCCAATCTCGGCGTCGTGCGCGTCGGACCGGAGCAAAGCTTTGTCGTGGCTGACCTGCCCGGGTTGATCGAAGGGGCCTCGGAGGGCGCGGGCCTCGGTCACCAGTTCCTGCGGCATCTCCAGCGCACCCGGCTGCTCCTGCACATTGTGGATCTCGCCCCCTTCGATGACGCCGACCCGGTTGCCCAGGCGAAGGCCATAGCGCTCGAACTGAAAAAGTACGACGCGGGTCTCTATGAAAAGCCCCGCTGGCTGGTCCTGAACAAGCTGGACATGGTGGACAAGGACGAGCGGGCAGCACGCGTGAAAGATTTCGTCAAGCGCTTCAAGCACAAGGGGCCTGTATTCGAGATCTCTGCACTCACGCGCGAGGGTTGCGAACATTTGATCCGCGAAATCTACAAGCACATCAAGGCCCAGCAAGTGGCAGAGCAGCCGCCTGTTTACATCGATCCGCGATTCTCCGGGGAAGCTGCGCAATGACCTCGAAGGTGCTGCCCGATGCACGGCGCATCGTGGTCAAGGTCGGTTCAAGCCTTGTCACCAACGACGGGCGCGGGCTCGATGAAGGCGCAATTGGCGAATGGTGCCGTCAGCTGGCTGCGCTCGCGCGGGATGGCCGCGAGGTCATCATGGTGTCCAGCGGTGCGATTGCAGAGGGAATGAAGCGCCTGGGCTGGACGGTCCGTCCGCACGAAATCAACGAATTGCAGGCCGCAGCGGCTGTGGGTCAGATGGGCCTGGCGCAGATGTATGAGACCAAGCTGAGAGAACACGGACTGGGGTCTGCGCAGGTGCTTCTCACGCACGCCGACCTGGCCGATCGCGAGCGCTACCTCAACGCGAGATCGACGCTCGTCACTTTGCTTCGACTGGGCGTTGTGCCAGTCATCAATGAGAACGACACGGTCGTCAACGACGAAATCAAATTTGGCGACAACGACACCCTGGGGGCCCTGGTAGCCAACCTGGTTGAAGCCGATGTACTGGTGATCCTCACCGATCAGCGAGGCCTGTACAGCGCCGATCCGCGAAAGGATCCAGCCGCGACCTTCATCGAAGAGGCGCGCGCGGGCGATCCTTCACTGGAGGCGATGGCGGGCGGCGCAGGCTCGAGCCTCGGGCGCGGCGGCATGATCACCAAGATTCTTGCGGCGAAAAGGGCGGCCGGATCCGGCGCATCGACTGTGATCGCATGGGGTCGTGAGCCCGACTGCCTGCTTCGGCTCGTGGCAGGCGAATCGATAGGGACATTGCTCGTGGCACCAACGCAAAAGAGCCAGGCGCGCAAACGATGGATGTCCGACCAGCTTCAGCTTCGAGGCGCGGTGACGGTCGACCCCGGTGCTGTGACCAAACTCCGCGACGAAGGCAAGAGCCTGCTTCCGATTGGCATGGTCTCCGTGGAAGGCGAGTTCTCCCGCGGCGATGTCATTGCTGTCCGGGATCCGTCAGGTGCGGAGATC
>JBKJKT010000253.1:0-3799 GCA_046597415.1 Ramlibacter sp. | reverse complement strand
CATTCGGACAGGTGGCGCTGACGGCCTACGTGCCGCACAACTATCCGCTGGACAAACTGGAGCCGGGCCTGAACGAGACCGCGTTCTACGATCCGACCAACTTCACCTTCCCTGCGGGCACCTACATCTGCGAGGTTGAAATCGATACCGCAACAGGCGCAGTGCGCATCGACCGCTTTACCGCTGTCGATGACTTCGGCACCATCATCAACCCGATGATCGTCGAGGGCCAGGTGCACGGCGGCATCGTTCAGGGCATCGGCCAGGCCCTCATGGAAAACTGCGTTTACGACAAGGAGTCGGGCCAGTTGCTCACCGGCAGCTTCATGGACTACGCCATGCCGCGCGCCGACGACTTCCCGATGTTCAAGCTCGACACGATTTGCACGCCGTGCACGCACAATCCCCTGGGCACCAAGGGCTGCGGGGAGGCAGGCGCAATCGGCTCACCGCCGGCAGTGATCAACGCGGTGCTTGATGCCCTGCGTCCGCTCGGTGTGAAAGATATCGACATGCCCGCATCTTCCGCACGAGTGTGGGATGCGATCCAGTCGGCCAAGCTCTGAAAGGACAAGCACCATGTACTCATTTGCATTGCAGCGTCCGGCTACC
Source organism: Ramlibacter sp. (assembly GCA_046597415.1). Classification (GTDB taxonomy): domain Bacteria; phylum Pseudomonadota; class Gammaproteobacteria; order Burkholderiales; family Burkholderiaceae_C; genus Ramlibacter. The sequence continues at coordinate 3,187 of JBKJKT010000253.1, read as the reverse complement.
CTCGCCGATGCGACGGCGAACCTGGGCGCCAGCGTCCGTCCGCTGGCGGGCGGGCAGACTCTCATCGCATCCTTGAGAATGCGACTGGCCAACCCCGATGCGCTGGTGGATCTGTCGCGCATCCCCGATCTGGACCTCATTCGAAAAGATGGCAATTCGATCGTCATCGGGTCCATGGCACGGCACGCCGATGTTGCATCGAGCGCCGACGTGATGGGCGCGATTCCTGCGCTTGCGCAACTTGCCGCCAGCATCGGCGACAGACAGGTCCGCGCGATGGGTACGCTGGGCGGTTCCATCGCCAACAACGATCCTGCTGCCGACTACCCGGCCGGCGTTCTGGGGTTGAATGCGACGGTGCACACCACCCAGCGCAAGATCACGGCGGATCAGTACTTCCAGGGCCTGTTCAGCACCGCGCTGAACGAGAGCGAACTGATCACGGCGGTTTCGTTCCCCATTCCCAAGCGTGCGGCCTACGTGAAGTTCAAGCAGCCGGCTTCGCGCTTTGCACTGACTGGCGTGTTCGTTGCGCAGACCGATGGGGGTGTGCGTGTTGCAGTCACCGGCGGTGGCAAGGGCGTGTTCCGCCACGCCGGGCTCGAAGCCGCGCTCAACCAGAGCTTCACCGCAGCTTCTGCTGCCGCCGTGAAGATCGACTCGGGCGATCTGTCGAGTGATCTGCACGGCTCGGCGGCCTATCGAGCCAACCTCATCAGCGTGTTGACGCAGCGTGCAGTGACGCAGGCGGTGGGCTAAGCTCGCGAGGATGACAACAAGCCCAGCGCATTCCGCACTTTCGCCGTGGCCCGACATCGACGCGGTTGTGCGCGGCCTGCAAGATGTCGGCTACTTTGCCGACAGGCGGCTCGCCACCGCCGTTTTCCTTGCGTTGCGCCTGCAGCGTCCTTTGCTGCTCGAAGGCGAGCCGGGGGTTGGCAAGACCGAACTCGCCAAGGCGCTGTCGCGCGCATTGCAGCGGGAGTTGCTTCGTTTGCAGTGTTATGACGGACTGGAGCAACGCGAGGCGCTCTACGAATGGAACTACGCGGCGCAGCTGCTTCATATGCGTGCTGCGGAGGGCACGGAAGGCGTGGACCAGATCGAGCGCGAGGTGTACCAGCATCGCTACCTGATCCGGCGTCCGCTGCTACAGGCCTTGCAAGCGCCTTCTCCTGGGGCCGTGCTGCTGATCGACGAGGTGGACCGCGCCGACGAGCCTTTCGAAGCATTTCTGCTGGAGTACCTGGGTGAATACCAGGTGAGCATTCCGGAACTCGGCACGATTCGCGCGTTGGCGACGCCGGTCACGATTCTCACGAGCAATCGAACACGGGAGCTCAACGACGCGGTCAAGCGGCGCTGCCTCTATCACTGGCTCGATTACCCGGATCGCGAACGTGAGTTGGCCATCGTGCGGTCGCAGGTTCCGCAGGCCAGCGCTGCGTTGTCCGAGCAGGTCGCCAATTTCGTCGGAAAGCTTCGCACGCAACCGTTTGCCGATGCCTTCCAGCGCTCTCCAGGTATTGCAGAAGGCGTGGAGTGGGCCAGGGCATTGGTCGCACTCGACACGCTGGAGCTCGATCCGGAAGTCGTCACCGACACCGCTGGCATTCTTTTCAAGCAGCGCGACGATGTCGCCGCGCTCACTCGCGACTTCGCGGCCGAAGTGCTCAAGCCCGAACCTGAATTGGGCTGAACGCCCATGGCCATGCAACTGGGCGATGCGCGCACCGGCAAGCTTGCCGGCAACATCACCGGGTTCGGACGGGCGCTGAGGCGGGCGGGCGTCAACGTCGATAGCGCTCGCATCGCGCTGGCTTGCGGCGCGGCGCTGGAAGTCGGTGTCCAGCGGAAGTTCGATCTGGGCGCTGCGCTGGAGGCCGTGATGGTGAGCCGCGAGCAGGACCGTCTCGTTTTCCGCGAGCTGTTCGAGATCTATTTTCGCGATCCGGACATCGCGGGCAAGTTGCTGTCGCAAATGCTGCCCAGTGCAGAGGGCAAGGCCGATCCGGTCAAGCGCAGGCCGCGTGTGCGCGATGCACTCGCCCCGCAGAAATCGTTCGGCAAGAAGGAAGCGCAGACCGACAAGGAAATCGATCTCGATGCCGCCATGACCGCGAGCGACTTTCGCCGTCTGCAACATGCGGATTTCAATGGGCTGGGAGCTGCCGAATACCGGCTGGTCGAGAAGCTCGCACGGGACATCCGGCTGACGGTGCCGACCGTGTTGTCGCGACGTACACAGCCGGCTGCGCGTGGCAATCGGATGCACTGGCCGGGCGTCATGCGGCATGCGCCACGCACGGGCGGCGAGCTCATGGAGCTGCGTCATCTGCAGCGCCGGCGCGAACCTCTGCCGCTGCTGGTGCTTGTCGATGTGTCTGGCTCGATGGAGCGTTATGCGCGATTGCTGCTGGCGTTCTTGCACACGGCCACAAGAAGTCATCGACGGCGCGATGTGTTTGCCTTTGGAACCGACCTGACCGATTTGACGCCCTCATTTCGTATTTCGGACTCCGATGCGATGCTGGCTGCCGCAAGCGCGGCGATCTCGGACTTTGCAGGCGGAACCCGGCTGGGTGAGTCGCTGGCGTCGCTGCGGACTCACCATGCGCGAAGGCTGGTGGGTCGCAGGACGCTGGTGCTGCTGATCAGCGACGGACTGGATACCGGAGAGCCCGAAGTGCTGACGCGCGAACTGGGCTGGCTCAAACGCCATTCAAGGCGCTTGTTGTGGCTCAACCCGCTGCTCAGGTTCGATGGCTACGAGCCGCTGGCGCGCGGCGCTGCGGTGTTGCACCGGCATGTGGACGGCATGCTGGCGGTGCACAACCTGGAAAAACTGCAGGATCTGGCGGGGAGCCTGGCGAAGGTGCTCAAGCGCTGAACGCGCGGCCTACATCTTCCCCGGCAGCCACAGCGCGATCTGCGGAAAGAACCACAGCAACAGCACCATCAGGCACATCAGGAAGAAGAACGGCATGGTTGCCCGCGCAATCCAGGTGATTTCTTTGCCGGTCATGCCTTGCAACACAAACAGGTTGAAGCCCACGGGCGGCGTGATCTGCGCCATCTCGACGACGACAACAATGAAGATTCCAAACCAGATCAGATCGAGCCCGGCAGCCTGTACCGTCGGAAGAATGACGCCCATGGTCAGCACCACCATCGAGATGCCGTCCAG